>NZ_JAMQOQ010000002.1:600000-900000 GCF_031624635.1 Halogeometricum sp. S3BR5-2
GAATGAGTTTCTCCTCGTTGTTGCCGCGGACGGTCAGCATGTTCTCCGCGTTCCGGACGAGGGAGACGACGCCCTCGCTGTCGGGCCCTTTCCGAACGAGGTCGCCGACGAACACCACGAGGTCGTCGTCGGTGACGCCGAGTCGGTCGAGCAACCGCTCTAACTCCGCGCGGCAGCCGTGAACGTCGCCGACGACGTAGACTTCGTCCCAGTCGTCCGCGTCGACTCGCCGGTGGGGTACGTCCGCGCCGAACTCGGGTGCACTCATCTGTCTCTCTCCCGAAACGAGCGCGAGCCAATAAACGGTTGCTAAGAGACGCTGTGTGCACTATATAGTCACCCCACTCCCGGCCGAAAGCATCTAATATGGCACCCGAGCCGTCGCGGCGGACAGCGGTCGAGCGCCGCGTTCGCGGGACGAAAACGGGGTCCGCAACCTCTTTCATACGCTCGCGCCAAGCACGGCCATGAGCATCGGACCCCTCGACGAGGAGACGGCCGAGAAGTACCGCGAGGCCGGCAGCGTCCTCCGCGAGGTTCTCGACGAGACGGCCGAGATGGTCGAACCGGGCGCGACGCACCTCGAAGTCGCGGAGCACGCCGAAGAGCGCATCTACGAACTCGCCGACGGCTGTGCGTTCCCCGTCAACATCAGCGTCGACGAGGAGGCGTCGCACGCCTCCCCCGGCCGCGACGACGACACCGAGTTCGGCGAGGAGATGGTCTGTCTTGACTGCGGCGTCCACGTCGACGGCTACATCGCCGACGCCGCGGTGACGGTCGACCTCTCCGGCGAGGCGGAACTGGTCGAGGCGGCCGAGGAAGCCCTCGACGCCGCCCTCGACGCCGTCGGCCCCGGCGTCCAGACGGGCGAAGTCGGCGCGGAGATAGAGGACGTCATCCGCGGCTACGGCTACACGCCGGTCCTGAACCTCTCCGGGCACGGCGTCGAGCGGTGGGACGCCCACACGGGTCCGAACGTTCCCAACCGCGGCACCGAACGCGGCGTCGAACTCGAAGTCGGCGACGTGGTGGCCATCGAACCGTTCGCCACGACGGGGTCCGGCAAGGTCACGGAGGGCTCCAAAGAGGAGATTTACAGCCTCGAAAGCGACCGCTCGGTCCGGAACCGCTCGGCGCGGCAGGTGTTAGAGCAGGTGAACGAGGAGTACAAGACGCTCCCGTTCGCCGCGCGGTGGATAGACGCCCCCCGCTCGGACATCGCCATCCAGCGGCTGAAACAGCAGGGCGTCCTCCACGGCTACCCCGTGCTGAAGGAGGACGACGGCGAACTCGTGAGTCAGGCCGAACACACCGTCATCGTCACCGACGACGGCTGCGAGATTATCACCGAGTAGCCGTCTCAGGCGTTGTTCATCCGGAGCACGTCCTCGGCGTCGCAGACGGTGCAGACGGAGACGCGGTAGGGCTCCCGCGAGAACGCCGCCGTCGTGGGGTTACGTCCCTCCGTCCGGAGTTCGACTCGGACCCGATGGACCGTCTCGCGGCCGCAGTCCGGACACGATTCGGTCACCTCGCTCGGGTCGGGTTTCCCGTTCATCGGTCTCTCTACGACCGTCCGAAGTATGAACGCCTCTCGCCCTCGTCCGGAAACTCCGGAACCCTGACGATAGCCCCCGCCGGTTCCGCCGGCACTAAACCCGACTCGCGCGAGGACGGCGTATGGACCAGATATTCGCGCCGTGGCGCATCGACTGGGTCGAACGCGACGACGACGGCGACGGGGACGACGGCTGTCCGTTCTGCGCGCTTCCCGACGCCGACGACGACAGGGGGAACCGCGTCGTCGCGCGGAGCGAGCACTCGTTCGTCCTGTTGAACAACTACCCGTACAACCCCGGCCACGCGATGGTCATCCCCTACCGCCACACGGGGTCGTGGGGCGACCTGACCGACGCGGAACTCCTCGACCACGCGAAACTGAAGACGCGGACGCTCGACGCGTTGGATTCGGCGCTCGACCCCGACGCCGCCAACGCCGGCGAGAACCTCGGCGGCGGCCCCTCCGGCGGGTCCATCGACGACCACCTACACACGCACGTCGTGCCGCGGTGGGGCGGCGACACGAACTTCATGCCCGTCGTCGGCGACACGAAGGTCATCGTGGAGGCCCTCGACGACACCTACGACCGACTCCGAGAAGCGTTCGCCGAGCAGTCCGGCGCCGACGTCGACGGCGAGGACGACGCCGTCTCCCTCGAGTTCGACGCCGAGTTGGAGTACGACGACGACCGGAGCGACTGAGCGCTCGCGGGTCGGAAACGTCATGCGTCTGCCTCCGCAACCCCCGGTGATGAGCGGAGACCGGCGCCGGGTCGTCCGACGGGTGGGCCTCGTCGTCCTCGTGGTGAACGTCGCGTTGGCCCTCGCCAAGGGCGGCGTCTGGTGGGCGACGGGCAGTCTCGCCGTCGGGTCCGAGGCGGTCAACAGCGCGGCCGACACCGCCTACAGCGTCATCGTCCTCGCCGGTCTCTATCTGACGACGCAACCGCCCGACTTCCAGCACCCGCACGGCCACGAGCGCATCGAACCGTTCGTCTCGCTGTTCGTCGCCGTCGGCGTGTTCGCCGCCGGCGCGGGCGTCCTCTGGAACGCCACCACCACGGTCCTGAACGGCTCCTACGGCGGCGCGACCGGCGGGGTCCTCGGCGCCGGCGTCCTCGTCGCCTCCGCCGGCGTGAAGTACGGCCTCTACCGCTACTGCCGGCGCGTCGGCGAGACCCACCGCTCCCCGGCTATCGTCGCGACGGCGATGGACAACCGCAACGACATCCTCACGGCCGCCGCCGCTCTCGTCGGCGTCCTCGGCGCGAGCCTCGGCGTCCCCGTCCTCGAACCCGTCGCCGCGGGCGTCGTCTCTCTCGGCATCATCTACACCGGCTACGAGATAGTGCGCGACAACGTGAACTACCTCGTCGGCGCCGCCCCCGACGACGAACTGACCGCCGAGATTCTGGCCCGCGCCCTCGAACACCCCCGCGTCGAGGGGGCGCACGACGTGATCGCTCACTACGTCGGCCCCGAGGTGGACGTGAGCCTCCACATCGAGGTGGAGGGCGACATGACGCTGTTCGAGGCGCACGACATCGAGTCGGAGGTGGTGACGGCCATCCGTGAGATTCCCGAGGTGGACGACGTGTTCGTCCACGTCGACCCGAAGGAACTCGGCGAGTGGAAGGAGGACGAACGGGCGACCCGGCTGTTCGAGGGGCGGGCCGGGGAGAAGTAGGTCGGCTCAGACCTTCCCGGCGAGGAGGAGGCGTATCCATCCGAGCAGCGGCACCCGGACCTGCGCCTTCGCGCGGACCCACTCCGCCCGCACCGGGGGTGCGATGGGGTCGACGCCCACCTGGTCGTATCTGGCGTTGTTGTCCCCCTTCGTGACGTACCCGGCGTGCGGCGCGGGGCAGTTCGCCAGTTCCGCACAACCGTCCACGCCGGCCCCCACGAAGTCGGGGTTCGCCCTGTCGTACCAGTTCTCGCCCGCCTCGACGTGGAAGCGGACCCGGTGGATGATGGGCGAGGAAAGCCCCCGACGGTCGGGCGGCATGAAGACGACGACGTCGCCGCCCTCGGAGAATCGGGTGTAGCCGTCCGACCGCGCCTGCGTCACGATGCCGTTCTCGTCGGCCGCGGCGGCGACGTAGCGGTTCACGTCCGAGACGACGACCATGTCGCCGGTGTCGATGTGCGGTTCCATGCTGGGGCTCTCGACGGCGACCATCGGCGGCCAGATGCCCGTCAGCGCGAACAGGAGGACGCCGACGAGGACGACGGCGCCGAGCGTCTGGAGCACGTCGCGGACGTAGCGCGGGACGCGAGGGCGGGGGTGGGGTCGGGGGTCCGGACCCGACCCGGGACCGGAATCGGAACCGGTGCCGGAATCGGGGCCCGACCCGGAGCGAGGGCGGGGAGGGTCGCGGCGGGGGGGACCGGAGTCGTCGGCCATCGACCGAACGTGGGGAACGACGAGCAAAAGCGCGGCGGTTCCGCACCCCCTCGGATGCCAAGCGATTTCTCCCCGTTCGCCGTCCGTCCGCGCATGGACGACGACTACGAACTCGTTCGCGGGACGCCCGACCCCGAGACGTTCTGCGCCCTCCGGGAGGCGGCCGGCCTCTCGGCTCGCAGCCTCGAAGGCGCCCGACGGGGACTGCCGAACACGCTGTTCGGCGTCCGCGCGGAGCGTCGGGGTGAGGTGGTCGGCATGGCCCGCGTCGTCGGCGACGGCGGGACCGTCTACGAAATCGTCGACGTGGCCGTCGACCCCGCCCACCAGGGCCGCGGACTCGGCTCCGCGATGGTCGAGGAACTGGTCGGCTACCTGGACCGCGAAGCGCCGCCGCGGGCGTACGTGAGCCTCCTCGCGGACGTCGAGGGGTTCTACGAGCGATGGGGGTTCGAGCGGACCGCACCGGGGTCGCGGGGGATGTTCCGCCGCGTCGACGCCGATGGACGGTTCAGTGACGGCGGTTCGGAGTCGTGAACGCCTCGGTTCGCGCGCGTCCGAGCGCGGACGGGCGAGCGGCGCGGCCGCCGAAACCGCCGCACCGCGCCGCCGCGCTTTTCTGACAACGGGCCGAACGGTCACCGTGCAAGCAGACGAGATTCACCCGCAGGCGAGGGAGGCGATGGCGGCGCAGTCGGACCTCTCGCGGCTCAGACGCTTCGGTCCGAAACCGCTGCGGTTGTTGGAGCGAGCGGCCAACTGGTGGGAGAACCGGAACCCGCCGGCGGTGGGCGCCGTCGACGACCGGACGGTTCCCGGCCCGGCGGGCGAGATTCCGGTCCGCGTCTACCGCCCGCGCGGCGGCGGCCCGTCCCCGACGGTGGTGTTCTTCCACGGCGGCGGGTTCGTCCTCGGGAGTCTGGAGGGCCACGATATCCTCTGTCGTCGACTCGTTCGGGAGAGCGACTGTACCGTGGTGTCCGTCGACTACCGTCTCGCGCCCGAGCACCCGTTCCCCGCGGCCGTCGAAGACGCCTACGCGGCGACCGAGTGGGCGGCCGAAAATCCGGACTCCCTCGACGCCGACGGCGGACTGGCCGTCGCGGGCGACAGCGCCGGAGGGACGCTCGCGGCCGTCGTCTCGCTGATGGCCGCCGACAGAGGTGGTCCCGATATCGACTACCAGGCGCTGGTCTACCCCGCCGTGGGCACCGGCGAGCGACGCGAGTCCGTCGAGCGACACGCCGGAACCGTGCTGTCGGAGGCGGACCTGACGTGGTTCCGCGACTGCTACTACGAGAGCGACGTCGACGAGCGGAACCCGTACGCCGACCCGATGCACGCCCGCGACTGCTCGGGCGTCGCGCCGGCGACGGTGGTCACCGCCGGCTTCGACCCGCTACGCGACGGCGGGGCGGCCTACGCCGAGCGACTGGTGCGCGAGGGCGTCTCGGTCCGCTTCGAGAACTACGAGGACATGGTCCACGGGTTCGCCGCGATGTACGAGGTGAACCGCTCGCGCGAACTCGTCGCCGACGTGGCCGCCGACCTGCGCGGGGCGTTCGGGTCGGATACCGCCGTCGGCGACGACGCGTAGGTCCCGTCGCCGCTACGAGCGGCGTTCGACGCCGCCGATTTCGACCCGCGCGGCCCGGTCCCTCGCGTCGAAATGCCGCTCGTCACCTGTCTCCCGCGCCAGGACGAGGTGCCCCTGTACGATGTTCAGGGGGTTGCGCAGGTCGTGGCTGACGACGCTTGCGAAGTCCTCCAGTCGCTCGTTCGTCTCCCGGAGTTCGCGCACCGTCTCCTGCACGTTCGTGTAGTAGTGCCCGATGAGCGCGGTGAACGTCGCGATGGCCGAGACGGCGTTCGCGTGGACGACGACCAGGTCGACCGACGGCCGGAGGTTCACGGACGACAGGAGGGAGAAGAACCACTCGTTCAGCAGGAGTCCGACCGCGACTCCCGAGAGCACCCAGAGCGCGAAGGTGTCGTTGTACCGCGACCCCCGTCGGCGCCACGACGCCGCGACGAGTCCGGCGCCGACCAGCCGCCGGGTACGCTTCGGGAGCGACTACGGTTTCGGCGCCGCGCGAACCGGCTTCCCGAACGCGTACACCGTCTGGTGGCTCGTCACCTCGACGTCGAGGAAGTCGCCGGGTTCGATTCCGTGCTCCGTCGCGTTCTGCACGACGACCTGTCGGTAGGCCTCGTCGCGGCACTTCACCGAGTCGCCGGTGCCCTCCTCGACGACCATCACCTCGCGCGTCTCCCCGACCATCTCCTCGTACGCCTCGGCGACGACGTCCATCTTCAACTCGGACATCGCCTTCGAGCGCTCCTTCTTCACCGTCCCGCCGAGGCCCTTCATCTCGGCGGCGTCGGTGCCGGGGCGCTTCGAGAAGCGCGTGACGTTCACCTTCTCGGGGCGGACCTCCCTGAACAGGTCCATGCTGCGCTCGTGGTCGGCCTCCGTCTCGGTGGGGAAGCCGACGATGAAGTCCGTCGAGAGCGTCCAGTAGTCGAGCGTCTCGTCGAATGTTTCGACTATCTCGCGGAACTTCGCCACCCGGTGCTGGCGGCGCATCTCCTCCAACACGTCGTCGGAACCAGACTGCACGGGGAGGTGGATGAAGTTGTACAGCTTCTCCTGCTCACGGAACACCTCGGCTAGCTCCTCGTGGATGCCGTGAATCCCGCCGGGGTTGGCCATCCCGAGGCGGACGCGGAACTCCCCGTCTATCTCGGTGCAGATGCGGTCGAGCAGTTCGGGGAGCTTTCTGTCGCCCTCGTCCCAGCCGTAGACGCCGGTGTCCTGCCCGGTGATGCGGACCTCCTTCGCGCCCGCGTGGACGAGCGCGCGGGCCTTCTCGACGTTCTCCTCCACGGAGGGGGAGTCCACGCGCCCGGTGGCGAACTTCGTGATGCAGTACGAGCAGTTCGACATGCAGCCGCGAGCGATGGGCAGGATTCCGACGACGCCGTCGAGGACGGGTTCGACGCCCGGCCCCGGCGTCGGGCACTCGCCGTTCGTGACGGCCGAGGGAACGTCGTCCCAGTGGAGAATCTGGGCGTCCACCTCCTCGTCGCGGAACTCCTCGCCCTGCGCGAGCGCCATACAGCCCGTGATGATGAGGTCCGCCGTCTCCTCCTCCAACTCTTTGGCCCGTCGGAGCATGTTGCGCTCCGTCTTCTCGACGACCGTACAGGTGTTCATGATGGCGACGTCGGCTTCGTCGGGTCCCTCCACGCGGTAGTGGCCGGCATCGCGGAGCGCGCTCTCGATGGCTCGGCTCTCGCCGCGGTTGGAGGTGCAGCCGTACGTCTCGATGTGGTATCGGGCCATTCGGTCGTTCTGAGGTCTCTTCCGCGCGGCCAAAAGGCCGACGGTTGGGGTCGGTTCCGGGCGACCGACAGAAACGCTCATGGCACGTGAACGTCACACCGAGACGAATGCCCTCCATCACGACCAGACGGCGGTTCCTCGCTGCGGCCGGCGCGGCGGCGACGGCGTCGCTCGCGGGCTGTTTCGATTCGGTCGGAGAGATAGACGGCGACCTCGGTGACGGAGCGCCGGTTCCCGACGACGCGACGACCGACTGGCCCCTGCCGCACTTCGACGCCGGAGCGACGAGCTACAACCCGAACCCCGTCGGCCCCGCCGAGCGACCCGAGGTGCGGTGGTCCGTCGAGGGCGAGTGGCCCACGGGCCGCATCGCCGTCGTCGGCGACACCGCCTACGTCCCCACGGCCGACGCCCTCCTCGCACTCGACGCGGCCTCCGGCGAGGAGCGCTGGCGCGCAGGGCCGCGAGAGGATACGGACGAAAACTACGGCTCCCCCCGGTTCACCTCCCCCGCAGTAATCGACGGTACGGTCTACGTCGGCACGTCCGACCGCCGCGGCCTCCTCGCACTCGATACGGACACCGGCGAGGAGCGCTGGCGGTGGAACGCCGGCGGACCCGGCGCCGACGTGCGTGCGCCGCCGGTGCCGACGTCGGACCGGGAGGAGATAGCCGTCGGGAACGACGAGGGCCTCGTCGCCCTGTTGGACTCCGAAACGGGCGAGGAGCGCTGGCGAGTCGAGGTGTTCGGTGCGGTGTCGAAACTCGCGCACGCGTTCACGACGCTGGTCGTCGGAACGACCGGTGGCGAGGTGTACAGCCTCTACGACGGCCGCGGCTTCTGGCGGCGGAAAGTCGGCGGTTCGGTGGAGGCGCTGGCGGTCGACGGGGGCTCCGGGGCCTACGTCGGGACGTTCGGCGGCGGCGTCTACCGACTCGCCGGCGGCGCACACGCCGGCCAGACGCGGTGGCGCGCGAGGCGGGGGCCGACGGCCCACGACGCCCTCGCCCTCGCGGACGGAATCGTCGTCGGGACGGACCTCTCGGGGGCGAGCGGCCTCCACCACCGGACCGGAGAGGTTCGCTGGGAGATAGACGGAACGTTCGGGGCCCCGCCGGCCGCGTCCGGGTCGCTCGCGTACCTCGCGGGCGAGGGCGAAGTGGTCGCGGTGGCGCTCGACGGCGGGTACGGATTCGGAGACGCTCGAATCGACGCGACCCGGTGGCGCGTTCCCGTCGAGGGCGTTCCGACGCACGGCGTGAGCGTCGCGAACGGCGCGCTGTTCCTCGCGACGAGGGGTCGAGACGGGTCGTCGCCGCGGGTCTACGCGCTGGCGTAGCCGTCCCCGCGTTCCGCCGGCGTGGTGTCCGCTACTCCTCGGGGAATCCGGACACGATGTCCACACCCGACGACGCGCCGATGCGCTCCGCGCCGGCGTCGAACATCGCCGTCGCCTCCTCGTAGGAGCCGACGCCGCCGGACGCCTTCACGGGCAGGTACTCCGCCATCAGTTCGACGTCCGCGACGGTCGCGCCGCCCTCGGCGAACCCGGTGGAGGTCTTCACGAAGTCGGCGTCGGCTTCCACCGCGGCCTCGCAGGCGCGGCGCTTCTCCTCCTCCGACAGGAGCGCCGTCTCGATGATGACCTTCACCGGAACCGGCACGGCGGCGACCACCTCGGCGACGTCCTCCTCGACGGCGTCGTCGTCGCCGGCCTTCAGGCGGCCGATATTGATGACCATGTCCAGTTCGTCGGCGTCGTTCTCCCAGGCGTCGACGGCCTCCTCGCGCTTGGCGGCCGTCGAGTGCTGGCCGTGCGGGAAACCGACGACGGTGGCGACGGTCACGTCCGGGGCGTAGTCGGCCGCCTCGGCGACGTAGCACGGCGGGATGCAGGCGTTCATTCCGTACTCGGCCGCCTCGTCCAAGACGCTCTCCACGTCCGAGAGCGTCGTCTCCGGCCCGAGGACGGTGTGGTCGATGCGCGCGGCGAACTCCGTGCGGTCCATGCGGGAGAGAGACGGCGACCGCGCGTAAAAGCGACTCGAACGGGCGGACGCGCCGCCCCAGTTCGAGAAACGGACTCGAATCGGGCGAGGCGGCTTCCGTAAGGCTTTCACGGCCGCCAGACACCCACACCGCATGGCGATACTCCCCGAAGGGTTCTCGGTGCCGCCGCTTCCGTATCTCGCCGTCCTCCTCGTCGCCGTCGCCGCCGTCGCCGCCGCGGCGGTCCGCCGCCGCCCCGCGGTCACCCCGCGGCGCGTCCTCGCGTTCGTCCCGTGGATGGTGTTCGGGTCGGCCGCCCACGTCCTCTACGTCGTCGACGCCCTCCCGCCGCTTCTCAGACCGCTCGGCGGCACGGCGGCCGTCTACCTCGCCGTCGGCGCCCTCGGCGTCGGGACGTTCGTCCTCGCGGACGCGCGGGCCGGGGACGCCGCCGCCCTCGTCGTCGCGGGCCTCGGAAGCCTCCTCGCCGCCGTCGCCGTCGCCGACGCCCTGTTCGTCGGCGCGGTCAGGGGAACCGTCGCCCCCCTCGTCCCCGCCGCGGGCCTCGTCGCCGCCGCCGTCGTCGCCGCCGCCGCGTGGGCCGTCCTCGTCCGCGTCCGCCCGGCGGCGCGCGTCACTGCCGCGGTGGGCTTTCTCGCCGTCTTCGGCCACGCCCTCGACGGCGTCTCCACCGCCGTCGGCGTCGACTTGCTCGGCTTCGGCGAGCGAACGCCGCTCTCCCGACTCATCATCGAGTTCGCCGCGACGCTCCCCACCGAACCCTACCTCGGGACGGTGTGGCTGTTCGTCCTGGTCAAACTCGTCATCGCCTCCGGCATCGTCGTCCTGTTCGCCGACTACGTGCGCGAGGACCCCAGCGAGGGGTACGCCCTCCTCGGGTTCGTCGCCGCCGTCGGACTCGGCCCCGGCGTGCACAATCTGCTCCTGTTCACGGTGCTCGGCGGGGCGTGAGCCGTGTCGTCTACCGCGACGGTCCGAACGAGAACGGCGACTTCTCGACCGGCGCCCAGAGGCCGCGTCGCGTCGCGCGCCACCCGTAGACGCCCGCGGCGGCGACGCCGGTGACGACGACGCCGATATTTCGCAGTGTCGTCCCGTCGACTGCAACGGTGACGACGCCCACGGCCGCGAGAAGGACTCCCACGAAAACGTTGAACGCGAGGGTTCCGCCAACCGGGCGAACGCCGCTCCCGGCGACGACGAATACGAGAAACAGGTTGTACAGCCAGAGCATCGGCGTCAGACCGTCGCCGAAGAAGTTCCCGAGAGCGTGAAACAGATACCCGACGGCGAGTGCGACCGCGACGTTCCGAAGGGAGACCGACTCCACGGGAGGGACCATACCGACGGCTACGCGTTCGTCCATGATAACCTCTTGTCGCTAATTTGTCGTTACGGGCGGCGCTGACCTCTCGTCGACGCCCACCGACCCCGAGAGCGGGGCCGCCGTCGTCGGGCCCGAGCGCCAGTCCGCTTTTGACCCCCCACGTTCTATCTCGGCCGATGCCGACGCCACCGCCCGGCCCCGTCGTCGCCGGAGCCCTCGGGGAGACACTCACGTTCGTCGGGTTGAGCGCCGTCTCGGGCCTCGTCGCCGCCGCCGCCATGACCGTCCCGATGGCGACGCAGGAGGACGGCTACACCCCGGCGTACATCGCGGCGGCGACGCTCCGCCGGACTGCCCCGGGGGAGGTGTCGACCGTCGCCGCCCGCCTCGTCCACTACGGCGCGGGCGTCCTCTCCGGCGTCCTCTACGCCGCGGCGTACGCGGCGCTCTCGCCGCTGCTCCCCCGGACCGCGTCCGCGGGGTCGCTGGACGCCCTCCCGCACGCGCTGGCGACGGCGGCCGTCGTCGGCTTCGTCTACGTCTTCTTCGCGCACTTCGTCCTGCCACGGGCGGGAGGGGGCGTTCACGAGGAACGCTCGACGGCCGTTCGCGGCCAGTGGCTCCGGTCGTCGCTGGTGTTCGGCGCGACGATGGTCGTCGTGCTGCCGCTGGTGACGTGGGGGCTGTAGCCCCGATTCGGGTGGCTCGGGGACGCGAGAATCGTTCGGGGTCAGTCGTCGGTCGGCGCATTCGACCCGACCGGCCGCGACTCCGCCTTCCCCTCGGTCGGCGAACGGCGGCGCAGCGACGACCGGACGAGGACGAACGCGGCGGCGACGGCGGCCGACCCGGCGAAGTTGCAGACCACGTCGAGCGCCGTGTCCGCCGCGCCGCCGGCGATGAAGACGTACGTCGGCGTCGCGTACTCCAGAAGCTCCCACGCGCCCGAGCAGAGGGCGACGAGGAGGACGACGGCGGACGCGCGCCGTCCCGAGAGCAGGAGCCACCCCGTGATGGCCCCGCCCGCGAGAGTATGCGTAAGGATGTCCCACCACCACACGGACTCGTAAAGCGGGAGGAGACCGAGGGCGGCGACGAGCGCCGTCGAGAGGGCGAACACGCGGCGGTTCGCGGCGCTCTCGACCGCGAACCGCCATCCGGGCCCGGGTCCGGGTCCGGGTCCGCCGGAGGAGTCCGCTCGCTCGGTGAGTGTACTGAGTGACATGCGTAGGGGGAATGGTACCGCCGCGGCGGCCCGGGTCGGTACGCGGGACGGGCGGGGGGATGTGCCCGTCCGAGCGAAGGGGGGATGGGATGGAACGTCCCGGGCGAGACGGCCGTCGGCGGCCATCCTACGAGAGACCAGAGAGCGGCTTAGTTATCGGTCGAATATCGGGACTGTCGCCGCGGTTAAACTGTCATAACGAGCGGTTAGGCGGCGTCGAACGGGTGGGGAACTCGCTGCGCTCCTCGGCGGTCCGCCGGCGACTGCGGTCGGACCGCGTCGTTTTTCAGGGCGTCCCGAGACTCTCGCGTATGGCCAAACAGCCCCACCTGCTCGTCGAGGAGGGCGACGTCGAGGACGTCGCGCTCATCCCCGGCGACCCGGGCCGCGTCGACCGCATCGCGGCGCAGTGCGAGAACGTCGAGGAGGTCGCGCAGAACCGCGAGTACAAGGTCGTCAACGCGACGTACGAGGGGACGCCCCTCACTATCTGCTCGACCGGTATCGGCTGTCCCTCCGCGGCCATCGCCGTCGAGGAACTCGCGCGCGTCGGCGTCGAGACGTTCGTCCGCGTCGGCACCATCGGCGCGCTTCAGGAGCACGTCGAGATAGGCGACATGATCGTCGCCACGGGCGCCGCGAAGGAGGAGGGCACCTCCAAGCGCTACGAGTCGGAGGTCATCCCCGCGGTGCCGGACTACGACGTACTGACGTCGCTCGTGGACTCCGCCGAGGCGAACGGCGAGGAAGTGCACGTCGGTCCCATCGTCTCCGACGACGCCTTCTACAACGAGTCCGACGACTACGTCGAGGCGTGGAACGAAGCGGGCCTCCTCGCCGTCGAGATGGAGGCGGCCACCGTGTTCTCGCTCGCCCGCCGCAAGGGCCTCCGCGCGGGCGCCATCTGCACCGTCGACGGCAACCTCGTGAAGGGCACCCAGAAGGGCGCCGACTCCGAGGAGGAACTCCCCGAGAAGGCGAAGGATAACGTCGAACGGGCCATCGCGCTCACGTTGGACGCGGTCACGTCCCTCGCGTAGGGGATGTCTCGACTCCGCCGGTACGCGGCGCACCTCACGGCGCGTCTCGGTACGCTCGGCGCGCGCGCTCGGCGGATAGAGCGGCGGGAGCTCTCGGAGTTCCGCCGGTGGCTGGAGAACACCAGCAACCTGCTGCATCTCTCCATCCTGCTGTTCGTCCCGCTTCTCATCGGGTTCGTCACGTTCCTCACCGGTCGGCTCCAGACGCTGTCGTACCTGCTGTTCCCGCCGCTGGCGTCGGGGACCTACACGCTGTTCTCGGACCCCGAGGGGCGCTACTCCAGTCCGACGAAGTTCGTCGGGAGCCTCAGCGTCGGCGCGGTGTGCGGGCTCGCGGCGCTGTGGTTCACCGTGACGGTGTACGGGCAGGCGCAACCGGCCGTCCCGCACGCCGAGAGCGCCGCGTTGGCGGTGTTTCTCACCGGCGTCGTGACGTGGGTCGCGGACCTCGAAGCGCCGTCGGCGTTCTCGACGGCGCTCCTCGCCTTGGTCTCCAGTCCCGGCACGCCCCTCTCGCAGACGGCGGGCGCCGTCGCGTACGTCGTCAACATCTTCCTCGCGTCGGTCATCATCGCGGGCGCGTTCGTCGTCTGGCGCGAGCGACTGTACGAACGGCGCGCCCGCTACCTCTACGAGACGGTCCGCGGCGACGACCACGTGCTCGTCCCGATGCGCGGCGAGCACGCAGCCCGGACCGCCCTGTTCGGCGCGCGCCTCGCCGCCGCGCACGACGCCGGGAAGGTGGTGCTCCTCGGCCTCGTCGAGGAGTCCGACCGGCGACTCGTCGAGGTGGAGGGAAACGACATCGCGACGAGCGAGGGGACTAACGAGGAACTCACCGACGAGGCCGACGAGACGGTCGCGGAACTGGAGTCGTGCGCCGCCGACATCCGCACCCGCGTCGGCGTCCCCTGCGAGGTGGTCGTCGCCGCGGGCGACTCGGTGCCCACGACGCTGGACGCCGCCCGGAACGCCAACTGCGACCTCGTGGTGACGCCGTACGAGGAGGACCGCGGCCTGCTCTCCGAGTACGTGCGCGGCATCTTCCGCGGTCCGACCGACGCCGTGGCGTTCCGCTCGGTCGGCGAGACGCGCCGCTGGCGGCGCGTGCTCGTCCTCGTCTCCCGCCCCGGCGACACCGCCCACGCGATGATAGACTTCGCGACCCGGCTCGCCGGACGGAACGGCGTCGTCAGCGTCACCACCTGCATCTCCAGCGAGGTGGAGCGCCGGCGGGCGGAGTCGCGGCTGGCGAACTTCGCGGAGACGGCCGACGGCCCCATCGAGACGCGCGTCTCGCGGGCCGACGTGCAGTCGTTCATCGCCGCGAACGCCGGGTCGTACGACCTGTTGGTCCTCGGGTCCAGTCGGGACCGCTCGGCCGCCTCGCGGTTCGTCGCGCCGCCGACGTTCGAACGCCTCCACGAGGTGGAGTGCGACGTGGCCGTCTTCGACCGCGGCGACCCCTGAAGGCCCCTTCCCGGCGCGGCTCAGTTCCCCTCCGAGCGCTCGCCGCGCCCGTCGCCTCCTTCTCCCGCTCTCTCGCTCTCCCCGGCCGCCTCCTCGTCGAGCGCCTCCTGCACCGCCTCGCCCGCCTGCGAGGGGTCCCCGCTCATCAGCCGCTGCTCCAGTTCCTCGACGCCCTCGCCGCCGAGCGCCGACTCCGCGAGGAAGTGCGCGCCCAGCGTCGCCGGGCTGATGACGGTGTCCGCACCCGCGCGCTTCAGTTTGTTCACGTTCTCGCGCTGGCTTGCGGCGGCGACGATGGTCACGTCGGGATTCAGTTGCCGCGCCGTCAGGATGCCGAGGGCGTCCTCGGCGTCGTTGTTCGTGGCGACGACGACGGCGCGCGCGGACTCGACGCGCCCGCGGTGCTGGGAGTCCTCGTCGCTCGGGTCTGCGGTGAGGACGGTGTAGCCCCGTTCGGTGAGCCGACGGGTGCGCTCCTCGTCCTCGGTGAGGATGAGGACGTCCGCCTTCGCGGTGAGTTCTTCGAGTATCGGTTCCGTCAGGTCCCCGTAACCGAGCACGAGGACGTGGTTTTCGAGGAGGTCGAGTTGTTCTTCTGTCATGCGTCCGAGTGCTTTGGAGAGTCGCGCTTCGATGAGCGGCGTGAAGACGACGCCGAGGACGGCGGCGAACGAGGAGACGGTGACGAGTATCAGCGACAGCGTGAACAGTTTTCCGACGGCCGTCGGGGAGGTGACGTCGCCGTATCCGACGGTGCTTCCGGTCACGAGCGAGAAGTAGAAGGCGTCTAACAGCGTTTCGACGGTCGGAAAGTGCTGGTCTCGGAGCGCGAACGTGCCCACGGTTCCGTACGCCTGTGCGCCGGCGATGGCGGCCAACGCCGCCATCTGCGTCGTCGTCAGTTCCACCTCGCGGTCGTACGCGTCGAAGTTCAGGCCGACGACGGCGAACGCCACCGCCGAGAGGCCGATGAGCGGGAGCGACAACTGCGTCGACTGGAGCGCCCCCTGCGCGGCGGTGATAGGGAACAGCAGCATCGTCGCGTACCACGCCGCGCGCAGGCGGCGCCGCAGACCGAACGCGGCGACGAGGAGGACGAATCCGGTGAGCGTGCCCGTGAACGCCGCCACCTGCTGGACGTAGCCGGGGAACGTGACGCCGAACAGCACGAAGTCGGCCACGTCGGGGCTGACGCCGATGTTGGCGATGCCGGTGGCGACGGAGAGGACGCCGACGAGAAGCGTCAGCACCATCGACGCGCGGGCGCCCACCCAGTCCCGTTCGATCCTCATATCTCCCCGATGGCGACTTCGCTACTTAACGGACGCGACCGACCGGCCGCCCCGTCACGCGGTTCGGGCGCTCAGAGGTCGCGCACGTCGGCGGCCATCTCCCCGTCCTCCGCGTCGCCGGTGTTCTCGGTCCCGGCGGGTTCGAAGAGGAGGACGTTCGCGCCCGCCGAGACGGGACGGTGTTCGACGCCGCGCGGGACGACGGCGAGTTCGCCCGCCGCCAGCGTCACGTCCGCCTCGTCGCGGAGTTCGAGCGTCACCGACCCCTCGACGACGAGGAACAGTTCGTCCGCGTCGGGGTGGCTGTGCCAGACGAAGGCGTCCTCCATCTTCGCCAGTTTCACCGCCTGCCCGTTCAGTTCCGCGGCGAGACGCGGCGACCACGTCTCCCCGAAGGAGTCGAAGGCGTCCGCGAGGTTCACCGGGCGAACCGCCGAATCGGTCGAATCGGTCGAATCGGTCGAATCGGTCGAATCGGTCGAATCCGTCATCGCCGACGCTTGCGGCCCGACGGCGATAAGTGTAAATCGTTCCCGCCGAGAAGAACGTTCAGCATGGCATCCCTCCCCGTCGAACTGCTCTACGGTCTGTACCTCGGCGCCCTCGCCGGATTCGTCCCCGCGCTGGTGTCGTGGGCGCTCGGGTTCGCCTTCCGGTACTTCACGGGCATCACGATACCCGGACTGGCCGTCGCCGGCCTCGGCGTCGCCATCGCCGGACTGAGCGGCGGCATCCTCGCCCTCGCGGACCCCGAGGTCACGCTCTCGCAGAACCAAGTTCGGCTGTCCGTCGCGCTCATCATCGTCCTGATGGTGACGTTCTACGCGCACGGCCTCGGCGACAGGATGGGTGCGAACCTCCCGCGGAAGCTCTCGCTGCGCGAACTCACCGCCCGGACGCTCTCCTCGGACGTGGTCGAACTCGTCGGCGGGCGCGGACAGGTGCGCGTCAGCGTCGTCGGCGAGGTGGCCGACGTCGAGGGCTACCACCCCCTCTCCGCGTCGGTCCGCGAGGAGATTCGGGGCGGCGAGTGGACGTTCCCGGCGGACGTGCCGCTGATCGAACTGGAGACGCGCGTCGAGGACCGCCTCCGGACCGAGTTCGACCTCGCGGAGGTGGAGGTGACGCTGGACGAACGCGCGCGGGCGTCCGTCGCCGCCGCGCCCGGGATGAGCGGACTCTCGAAGCGCCTCGCTCCCGGCGAACGCGCCGTCTCCACCACCGCGCTGGTGCCGACGGGCACCGCCCGTGGCGACGAGGTGACGGTGCTCGCGGGCGGGGAGTCGTTCCCCGCGACGGTCCTCGGCGTCGTCGACGCCGGGGAGAAGAAGTCCGAGGACGCGTCGCCGCCCGCGGCGACGGACGGCGGGACGGACCTGCGGTCCGACGGGGGTGAGCGAATCCGCGATTCGCGAATCTCGTCGGAGCTCCGCTCCGACGGGGGGGTCGACGTCGTTCCCACGGAGACGGTGCCCACGGCCGCCGGCGGCGAGGCGCGCGTGACGCTCGCGGTTCGGCGCCAGCACGCCTCGAAGGTGCTCTCGACGGACGACGCGGCGCTGCTCGTCCGGTCGCGCGGCGTCCGCAGCGAGTTCGAGTTGGTGACGCTGCTCCGGCGGGCGGGCAAGCGGTTCCGGCGGCTCTCGGTCCGCGAGGGCGGCGTCCTCGACGGCGTGACGCTCGGAGAGGCGACCGTCCGCGACCGGTACGACGTCGTCGTCCTCGGCGTCCGTCACGAGGGGAAGTGGACCATCGCGCCGCGCGGCGCGCAGCGAGTGGACGCCGGCGACGACCTGGTTGTCGTCGGCGCCTACCCCGACCTCGCGGCGTTCGCCGAGGTGGTGGCGTGACCCTTCCGCTCCAACTCGACGCCCTGGTCCGGTCCGCCGCCGTCCTGTTCGACGACGTGGCGCTCATCGCCAGCCTCACCGTGGGGGCTGCGGCCGTCGCCGCGGCGGCGGCGCTGGTCTACCGGTGGTACACCAGAGAGCCGATTCCGGGGTGGCTGGCCTCGCTCTTCGGCGGGACGCCCGCCGCCGTGTACATCAGCGGCATCGGCCTCCTCGACACGATAACGGACCCGACGCGGGCCGCCGACGTGTTCGAGCCCTCGACGATGCTCCTGAACTCGACGGTGCTCGTCGCCGCCGTCGCCGTCTCGCCCGTCGGCCGGGCCGTCGGGGACCGCGTCGCCACCGACGTGTTCGCCTTCGCCGGCACGAGCGCCGTCGACGCCGAGGTGGGTCGCATCGTCCGCACGGTGGGGCGCGTCGCGGCGGTCGAACTCCCCGAGGAGCCGGACGATATCGGCGACATCGACGGCTACGACCCCGTCCCCCGCGCCCGCAAGGAGGCGATGGCGGGCAAGCGACTCCTGTTCCCGCGGCGCCTCACCGACGCGGAACTCACGGACCGCCTCGTCACGCGCATCAAGGAGGACTACGGCATCGGCCACGTGGACGTGGAGTTGGACGAGGCGGGCGACGTGTCGTTCCTCGCCCTCGGTCGGCGGGTCGCCGGGTTGGGGCCGACGATGCCTCCCGGCGTCGCCGCCGTCGCCGTCCGCGCGGACCCGGGCGCGGGTGCCTCGGCGGGCGACGCCGTGCAACTGTGGCGGACGGACGGGGAGGGCGACCCCGAACGCGTCGTCGGCGCGGAACTCCGGGCGACGGCGGACGACGTGGCCACCGTCATCCTCGACGAGTCGGACGCCGAGCGACTGGACCGTGAGGAGGAGTACCGCATCCTCACGCTCCCCTCGGACCCCGGCGCGGAGCACGAGTTCACCTCGCTGCTCAGGAGCGCCGACGAGACGATGGAGCGGGTGACCGTCGAACCGGGCAGCGACCTCGTCGGCGCGACGCTCGGCAACCTGGACGCCACCGTCGTCGCCGTCCGCGCCGGGTCGGAGGCGGTCGACGCCATCCCGGCGCGGGCGCGCGAACTCGCCGCCGGCGACGAACTGTTCATCGTCGCCCGGCCCGAGACGGTCCGCCGCATCTCGCGGTTCGCCGCCGCGCCGGAGGCCGACGACGCCGAGGAGACGCCGGCGTCGACCGCTCCCGACTCCGCGGACGACGACTGAACCGGCCGTCGACTGTCGCAATACTCATGGCGCGCGGGCGGGGATACCGAGGTATGACGACCGTACGGTGGCGCCTGTTCGCGGACCTCGCGGAAGTCGCCGGCGACCGGAAGACGACGGTGACCGTCGACGACGGCGCGACGGTCGAAGACGCCCTCGACGCCCTCTTGGACGGCCGCGACGGCCTCCGCGTCCGCGTCTTCGACGACGGCACCCTCGCCGAGCACGTCAACCTCCTGCGCAACGGCGAGTCGGCGTCGCTCTCCGATGCGGTCGCCGAGGACGACGAACTCGCGCTGTTCCCGCCGGTCAGCGGCGGCTGAGACGCCCCGCTGGGCGTTCGTGTAGCGGCGTTGAAGGAAACGGACCCCCGAGGGAGAAACGAGAGAACGAGACGACGGCGCGGGCCGCGTCCGTATCCGCATTCGCGGCGTCGCTCCGCGCTCCGTTATTCGCTGGGGCGCGGACGGGCGACGAACAGCGTCTCGACGAGGCTGAAGGGGTTGTACACCGACTGGTGGCACTGGCAGTAGACCCGGTTCTCCGCGCCGAACGTGGCGGAGCTGGCGGTCTGCTTGTATCCGGGCACGCAGCAGAAGTGCGTGCACTTGTTGAGCCACGCGACGAAGCCCTCCTGCGTCGACGCCTGCACCCACGGGTCGTCCTGCGCCATCTCCTGAATCCGCTCCGAGCGAATCACCTGGATGGGAATGACGTTCTCGGCGTCTTCGGACCGCCAGCGGCCGGTCGCCGGCTTGCCGAGACCGGGGTCGCCGATGTCGTTCGACCAGGTCTGGTAGTCCGAGAAGTCGTCGACGTGGAGGCGGTCGCCCTCGGAGTAGGCCTCCGACTGCCAGGAGTAGCCGGGGGCGCCCCCGGAGATGAAGTAGTTGTCCGACTCGTACTCGGGGTCGAGACCGCCGTAGGACTCGACGCCGCAGTACTGGAACCACTCGGAGGAGTACGTCACGCCGGAGCCGTTGTAGTTCTCCGTCTCGGCGATCTGAACTTGGACGCCGTTCTCCTCGATGGTCTTGACCTCGGGCCAGACGCCCTTGAGGTATCCCTCGCTGTCGATTTCGATGGGAATCTGCGGCATGCCGCGCGGCGCGGGCCCGTCGGTGTTCTCGATGGCCATCGCCTGGGTTGTCCCGCCGCCGCTCCCACTCGACATCGTTGCTGAGTTGACGGCGGCCGCGGTGGTCGCGCCGACGCCGGCGAGTGTCGCGCCCCCGACGACACCCTTGACGAACCGGCGGCGACCCGAGTCGTCCGGGTACTTGTCGCTCATACAGAAACCTTCGGCCCGCCGGTGAAAAGCATGACGAAACCCCGGTTGACTTCCTCCTGAGTGGTCCGCGCGTCAAACGGCCGACCCGCGGGCGACTCCACCGGAGCGGAGATTCAGTCGCCGCCGTCAGCGCGCCGCGTCAGCGCCCAGAGGACGAGACACAGTCCTTCGACTCTCGCGGCCGCGTACACCCATCGGCGGGGTGTCGCGTCCCCGCGCGTCGCGAGGCGCATCCAGAAGTCCACTACCTGCTTCGGCCGAAGCAGTTCGACGACGCCCAACGCCAAGGCGAGCGTTCGGATCACCATACGGTATCGGAGGGGCCGACCGGGCAAAGGTATTTCCGTGGCCGGAGGTGCCGACTCCCCCACTCGGCAGACGACGAGCGCGCTCACGACGATTGACTCGGACGCGGGCAAAATTTTCTATCGACTCGGGGTCTTTTACTCGGGGACAGGCATAGCCAGAGGCATGGAGTTACATGCCAGAGACGTCAGACAGGACGTCCGGGAACTCGGGGCACTTCTCGGCGACGTCTTGGAAGAACAGTCGTCGACGGAGTCGTTCCGGACGGTCGAGGAGATGCGGACGGCCGCCATCGACTACCGGAAGGGCGACACGGAGTCGCGCGAGCGGCTGAACCGGGTCATCGACAACCTCGACCCTCACGGCGAGAGCGTCGTCGCCCGCGCGTTCACCACCTACTTCGAGCTCATCAACCTCGCGGAGGAGCGCGAACGCGTCCGCACTATCCGGGAGGCGTCCCAAGAGGGCGACCTCGAGGACGGCCTCGTCGCCACCGTGGAGTCGTTCGCGGACGGCGACGCGGACCCCGAGACGGTCCAGCGCGTTCTCGACGACGTGCTCATCGAACCGACGTTCACCGCCCACCCGACGGAGGCGCGTCGGAAGACGGTGAAGGCGAAGCTCCGCTCCATCGCCGCGCGCATCGAAGACATGGACGAACGCCGCCTCACCGACCGCGAGCGGCAACAGCTCTGGCGGAAGGTCGACGCCGAGGTGACGAGCCTCTGGCAGACCTCGCAGGTCCGCGGCCGCCGACCCGAGCCGCAGGACGAGGCGCGCAACGTCCAGTGGTACCTCGAAAACATCCTGTTCGACGTCGTCGGGCAAGTGTACGCCGAGTTCGAGGACGTGCTGGCCGACGAGTACCCCGAAGTCGACGTACCGAAGCTGTTCGAGTTCCGCTCGTGGGCCGGGTCGGACCGCGACGGCAACCCCTTCGTCACGCCGGAGGTGACAGAAGACACGCTCGAACGCCAGCGCTCGGTCGTGCTCGGGAAGTACAGCGACGCCCTCAAGCGCCTCTCGGGCGTGCTCAGCCAGGACGGCACCCGCGTCGACGCCGGCGCGGAGTTCGAGCGCTCGCTCGTCGCCGACCGGGAGCGACTCCCCGTCGTCGCCGAGGAGACGGAGGAGCGCTACCCCAACGAGCCGTACCGCCAGAAGCTGAAGCTGATGCGCGAGCGCATCCGCCGCATCGAGGACGTCCGCCCCGACGGCTACGCGAACCACCACGAACTGCTGGAGGACCTCCGGGTCATCGACCAGAGCCTCCGGAACAACGGCGCGGAAGTCGTCGCCGACGAGTACCTGAGCCCGCTGATGCGGCAGGTCGACACGTTCGGCTTCACGCTGGCGAGCCTGGACCTGCGCGACCACCAGGAGAACCACACCGAGGCGGTCCACGAGGCGCTCTCCCAGCAGGGTATCGACTACTACGGCCGCGACGAGGCGGGCCGCACCGAGGTGCTGACCGAGGCCATCCTGCAGGAGGAACCGCTGCTCGACCTAGAGGACACCGAGGACCTCTCGGACACCGCCGCGCGCGTGCTGACCCGCTTCGAGAAACTCGGGGAGTGGCAGAAGGAGTACGGCGTCGGCGCCATCGACACCTACGCCATCTCGATGACCGAAGAGCCGAGCCACGTGCTCGAAGTGCTCTTCCTGGCCGACCAGGCGGGCGTCGTCTCCCTGCCGGACCACTGCGGCATCGACGTGGTACCCCTCCTCGAAACCGAGTCCGCGCTGAACGGCGCGCGGCGCATCATGGGGACGCTGTTCGAGAACGAGGCGTACGAGAAGGTGCTGGCCGCCCGCAACGGCGTCCAGGAGATAATGCTCGGCTACTCCGACTCGAACAAGGAGAACGGCTACCTCGCCGCCAACTGGGACCTGTACAAGAACCAGCGCCGCCTCGCGTCCATCTGCGACGACTTCGACGTGAAGATGCGCCTGTTCCACGGCCGCGGCGGCTCCATCTCCCGCGGCGGCGGCCCGATGAACGAGGCGATGCTGGCGCTGCCGAACGAGACGGTGACCGGTCAGATCAAGTTCACCGAGCAGGGCGAGGCCATCGCCGAGAAGTACGCCAACCCGCGCATCGCCGAACGCAACCTCGAACAGATGCTGAACGCGCAGGTCCGCTCGCGACACGAGGCCATCAGGGAACCCGAAGACCACGTCCCCGACGAGTGGGCCGACGCGATGGACACGATGGCGACGGCGGCGCGGGCCGAGTACAGGGACCTGTTGGAGTCCGAGGGATTCGTCTCCTACTTCGGGCAGGCGACGCCCATCGGGGTCATCGAGGACCTCAACCTCGGCTCCCGCCCCGCCTCGCGGTCCGGCGAGCGCACCGTCGAGGACCTCCGGGCCATCCCGTGGGTGTTCTCGTGGACGCAGTCGCGCTGTATCATCACCGGCTGGTACGCCCTCGGAACCGGGATTCAGGCCTACCTCGACGACGGCGGCGACGTGGAGACGCTCCGCGAGATGTACGAGGAGTGGCCGTTCTTCCGGACGACGCTCGACAACTCCTCGCTCGCCCTCGCGCGGACGGACTTCGACATCGCCGAGCACTACGCGGACCTCGCGGACGCGGAACTCCGCGAGCGCTTCTTCCCGCGCCTGCAGGACGAGTACGAGACGGCCCGCAGCATCGTCCTCGACGTGAGCGGCCGGGAGTCGCTCCTGAAGCGGCAGTGGCTGGACGAGAGCCTCCGCCGCCGCAACCCGTACGTCGACCCGCTCAACCTGCTGCAGACGCACCTGCTCTCGCAGACGCACCGAACCGAAGACGAGGAGCGGACGCTGCGGCTGACGGTGAAAGGCGTCGCCGCGGGGATGAAGAACACGGGCTGAGCGGCGAAGAGAGAAGAGACGCGTCGCTCGGGGCCGCGGCCGTCTGGTCTCCGCCGACGGCTACGGGGCTCTGATGTCGTACTGCGAACCGCACTCGGGACACGTGTTCCGCGTGGCTCGGTACTCCGATTTCAGTCGCCGGCGCACGCCCCCCGCGCGGACGCCTGTCGGATGCGTTGCCTCCACCTGTTGTCCGCAGTGCGGACACGCCACTACCGACATCTCCATACTGTGAAATCGACGACGTATATTTGTAAATCTTACTACCCTATCCGGACTTGTTAGGCCGTGAGAAGGTCGTTGTCGGCGAATGTGATTGTCGGTCAGAACGCGGTCGAAGGACCGCTTAAACGGGGGGGGAGTCGACTGCGCCTCAGCCGTGGTTCCACGGCGCCTCGTCGAAGTCGACGATGCGCGTGCGCTCTTCGATGCCGTCTATCTTTTCGACGTCTTCCTCCTCGAGTTCGAGGTCGAGGGCGCCGAAGTTCTCCTCGATGTGGTCGGAGGAGGCCGCCTTCGGGATGGCCGTGACGTTCTCCTTGGCCATCAGCCACGCCAGCGACACCTGCGCGGGCGTCGCGTCGTGCTTCTCCGCGACGTCCTGTATCTCCTCCACGTCGGCGACCTGTCCGCGCGCGATGGGGCAGTACGCGACGAGTTGGTGGTCGTGCTCGACGGCGAGTTCGTGCAGTTCTTCTTGGGGAAGCATCGGATGCATCTCGACCTGGTGGGCGTAGAGGGGGGCGTCGAGTGTCTCGATGGCCTCCTCTATCTGGTCGGGGCGGAAGTTGCTGAGGCCGACGCGGTCGACGAGGCCGTCGTCGACGAGTTCGTCGAGAGCGGGCAGCGTCTCCTCGGAGTCGTACGTGTTGAGCGGCCAGTGGACGTACAGCAGGTCGATGCTGTCGGCGTCGAGTTTCTCCGCGCTCTCTTTCGTCGTCGAAATCACGTCGTCGTGCGCGAGGTTGTCCGTGTCGAGTTTCGTCGCCACGAACACCTCGGACTCGTCGATGCCGGCGGCGTCGAGGCCCTCGGCGACGTACTCCTCGTTGTCGTAGCCCTGCGCGGTGTCGACGTGCTCGTAGCCCGTCTCCATCGCCTCCTCGACGGCGCGCGCGCACTCCTCTCGCTCGTCCATCTGGTAGGTGCCGAACCCGAGACTGGGGATGTCCATGCTCGGAGCCTCGCGCGCCGCCGTGTCAACGGCACCGGTCGCGGCAGCCGACTCGGGGTTCTCGCCGCCTCGAAGCGGCGGAGCCGGTACGAATAACCCTCCGACGACCCAACGGCGAACTATGCCCGACGACTCCCGGTTTCTCGTCTACGGCGCGTACGGCTACACCGGTCGCCTCGTCGCAGAGGAAGCGCTCGAGCGCGGACACGACGTGGTCCTCGCCGGACGCGACGAGATCAAGACCCGCGACCTCGCGGACGAACTCGACCTCCCCTACCGCACGTTCGAGGTGTCGCTGGCGGCGAACCAACTCGACGGTATCGACCTGGTGCTCAACTGCGCCGGCCCGTTCGACCGGACGGCCGACCCGCTGGTCGAGGCCTGTCTGGAGACGGAGACGCACTACCTCGACATCACGGGCGAACTCCCCGTCTTCGAGCGAGTCAAGCGCCGGAGCGACGAGGCCGAAGCGGCCGGCGTGACGCTGCTTCCGGGCGTCGGCTTCGACGTGGTCCCCACCGACTGCCTCGCGGCGCACCTGAAGGCCCGCCTGCCCGACGCGACGCATCTCTCCCTCGCCATCGAGTCCGACAGCACCGTCTCGCCGGGGACGTTGAAGACGGCGCTCGGCGGCATGACCGGCGGCGGCGCGGTGCGACAGGACGGCGAACTGCGCTGGGTGCCGGTCGCGCACAAGACCCGCGCCGTCGACTTCGGCGACGGCCTCCACCGCGCGGTCACCATCCCGTGGGGCGACGTGTCGACGGCGCACTTCACGACGGGCATCCCGAACGTCGAGGTGTACCTCTCCCTGCCGGCGGGCGCGCGGCGCGCCCTCGCGGCGACGAACTACCTCGGCGGAGCGCTCGACTCGACGGTCGGACAGTCCCTCCTGAACCGCCTCGTCGACCGCTACGTCGAGGGGCCGGACGAGGAGCAGCGAACGACGGGCGAGGCGCGCGTCTGGGGGGAGGTCCGCTCCTCGCGGGACCGCCTCGTCTCCCGCCTGCGGACGCCCGAGACGTACGAACTGACCGTGCAGGCGGCGCTGGCGTGCGTGGAGAAGACGCTCGGCGGCGAGGCGCCGACGGGCTACCAGACGCCCGCCGCGGCGTTCGGCCCGGACCTCGTCCTCGAACTCCCCGGCGTCGAGCGCATCGACCTCAAAGACGGGGAAGTCGTCGCGCGCGAGACCGGTCCGGACCGCGAGACGCCCGCGGCGACGGCCGACTCGGGACCGGGCGCGGATGGAACGGACGGCGCCGACGCCGCGGACGACCCGGACCTCGGCGCGGAGGCGGGCGCCGCGGACGGCGAGGACCACCCCGTCGAGGCGTCGGCGGCCGACCCCGGCGACGGCGAGGACGACGACGCGCCCAGTCCGCGCGCCGTCTCCGACGACACCTCGCCGGCGATTCGCCGCCGCGGGGACGCCTCGGGGACGACCGACGGCGAGGACGAGTAGCGGTACCTCACCTCACTTCGCCTTACCTCATCTCTCCTCACCGCTCCGGTCGCACCGGTTCGAGGCCGCGTTCGTCGGCGCACGCGCGGAGTTCGTCCGCGAGGGGGCCGACGCTCCCGGCGTCGTGGGCGTCCGACCCGAGCGTGAAGTCGACGCCGCGCGAATCGAGCACCTCGAAGAACTCGGGCGTCGGGTGGAACTCCCCGTAGTCGCGGCGGACCCGTCCGGCGTTCACCTCGGGCACCGTCCGGGAGTCGGCGAAGGCGTCGGCGACGCGTTCGTACTGTTCTCGGGTCGCGTAACCCCGGAGCGCGGGGTTCCGTTCTATCAGGTCCGGGTGAGCGGCTATCTCGAACAGCTCCGATTCGACGAGCGAGACGAGTTTCTCGAAGTACGCTTCGACCAAGTCGCGGCGGCGCGACTCGGGGAGGGCGGCGAAGTGGTCGACGGCGTGGACATTCGCGCCGTCGAGGGCGTGGACGCTCCCGATGGCGTAGTCGAAGTCCGCGTCGGCGAGGAACGAGCGTATCTCGGTCTCGTGACCGGGTTCGTAGTCCACCTCGGCGGCGTCGAACACGTCGAGGTCGAAATCGCCCCGGAGCGAGTCGATGGCTTCGCGGCGGCGGTCGTACGTCGCGTCGAAGTTGAACCCGTACTCGCGGCGGAACCGGACGGCCCACTCGGCGGGTAACACCATGCAGTGGTCGGCGAACCCGACGCCGTCGAGTCCGGCCGCCTCCGCGGCGGCGAGCATCGACCGGAGGTAGTCGCCGTCGGAGTACGTCGAGTGCGTGTGGTAGTCGTACACGGTCGTCGGTCGCTACGGCGCCCCGCGGGTAGTAGCTTCCGTCGCTCGATTCGGCGGCGGCGCCTCCGCACCCGCAGTGTAACGTCCGAAACGGGGAGTTCCGAATCACCTCCCGCGAGCGCCGAAACGTGGTGAATCTTGGCAATGTATCGGTCGCTCCGAAACGGTTTTGAAGTGCGCTGGCACACAGTCGGTATGCCGAAGGAACCCGAAACCGGGTACGACCCGTCGCTGGGTCGGAAGTTCATTTTCGTGACGGGAGGCGTGATGTCGGGGCTGGGCAAGGGCATCACCGCCGCGAGCACGGGGCGCCTGCTCTCGAACGCCGGGTTCGACGTGACCGCGGTGAAGATAGACCCCTACCTGAACGTCGACGCCGGGACGATGAACCCGTACCAGCACGGGGAGGTGTATGTACTGAAAGACGGCGGCGAGGTGGACCTCGACTTGGGGAACTACGAGCGCTTCCTCGGCGTCGACATGACGTCGGACCACAACGTGACGACGGGGAAGACATACCAGCACGTCATCCAGAAGGAACGCGCCGGCGACTACCTCGGGAAGACCGTCCAGATAATCCCGCACGTCACCGACGACATCAAGCGACGCGTCCGCGAGGCCGCGGAGGGGTCCGACGTCTGCATCATCGAGGTGGGGGGTACCGTCGGCGACATCGAGGGGATGCCGTTCCTCGAATCGCTCCGCCAGTTCGCCCACGAGGAGGACGACGGCGACATTCTCTTCACGCACGTCACCCTCGTCCCCTACTCGAAGAACGGCGAGCAGAAGACGAAGCCGACGCAGCACTCCGTGAAGGAACTGCGGAGCATCGGCCTGCAACCCGACATCCTCGTCGGTCGCAGTCCGGACAAACTCGACCCGGAGACGAAAGAGAAGATAGCCCTGTTCTGCGACGTGCCCACGGAGGCGGTGTTCTCGAACCCCGACGTGGAGGACATCTACCACGTCCCGCTGATGGTCGAAGAGGAGGGCCTCGACGAGTACGTGATGGAGCGTCTGAACTTGGAGGAAGAGGCGCTCCCGCCGGCCGAACGCTCCCAGCGGTGGCGCGAACTCGTCACGCGCGACCGCCAGCAGGAGATAGACGTCGCCCTCGTCGGCAAGTACGACCTCGAAGACGCGTACATGTCGGTCAACGAGGCGTTGAAGCACGCGGGCATCGAGACGCGGACGGACGTGAACGTGCTCTGGGTCGACTCCGACGAGATGCTCGACAGACACACGGACCGGCTGAAGGAGGCCGACGGCGTCGTCGTCCCCGGCGGATTCGGGACGCGCGGCACCGCGGGCAAGATAGAGGCCATCCGCTACTGCCGCGAGAACGACGTTCCCTTCCTCGGCCTCTGTCTCGGCTTCCAGATGGCCGTCGTCGAACACGCGCGTCACGTTCTCGGCCACGAAGACGCCCACTCCGCCGAACTCGACCCCGACAGCTCCTACCCGGTCATCGACCTCCTGCCCGAGCAGTACGAGACCGAGGAGATGGGCGGGACGATGCGCCTCGGCGCCCACGAGACGGACATCTCGGAGGGCTCTCTCGCCGCCCACGTCTACGGCGGCACCGTCTGCACCGAGCGACACCGCCACCGCTACGAGGTGGCGCCCGAGTACATCGACGAACTGGAGGACGGCGCGCTGACGTTCTCCGGGCGGGCGAACAACCGGATGGAGATCGTCGAGCGAACCGACCACCCGTACTTCCTCGGCACGCAGTTCCACCCCGAGTTCCGCTCGCGCCCCGACCGCGCGAGTCCGCCGTTCGTCGGGTTCGTGGAGGCCGTCCTCGGCGAACTGGACGCCCGTGAACTGGTCGCCGACCGGGAGGTGCAGGCGTAATGGTCGACGCCGAATCGTTCATCGACGAGGCCACCGAGGAGATTTCGGAGAAGGTGGGCGACGCCCACGCCATCATCGCCCTCTCGGGCGGCGTGGACTCCTCCGTCGCCGCCGCTCTCGCCTACCGCGCCATCGGCGACCAACTCACGCCCGTCTACGTCGACACCGGTCTGATGCGGAAGGGCGAGACCGAGGGCATCCGCGAGACGTTCGACTACATGGACTCTCTCAGAGTGGTCGAGGCCCAGGAGCGCTTCCTCGACGCCCTCGCGGGCGTGACCGACCCCGAGGAGAAGCGGAAGGTCATCGGCGAGCAGTTCATCCGCGAGTTCGAACGCGAGGCGAGAGACACCGACGCCGACTACCTCGTGCAGGGGACCATCTACCCCGACCGCATCGAGTCGGAGGGCAACATCAAGTCCCACCACAACGTCGGCGGCCTGCCGGACGTGGTGGACTTCGAGGGCATCGTCGAACCCGTGCGCGACCTGTACAAAGACGAGGTGCGCGAGGTGGCCCGCGCCCTCGACTTGGAGGAGGTCGTCTCCGAGCGGATGCCGTTCCCCGGCCCCGGCCTCGCCGTCCGCGTCGTCGGCGAGGTGACGGCGGAGAAAGTCGAGGTGGCCCGCGAGGCGTGCCACGTCGTCGAGGAGGAACTGGAGGAGTACGACCCGTGGCAGGCGTTCGCCGCCGTCGTCGGGAAGGGAACCGGCGTGAAGGGCGACAACCGCGTCCACGGCTGGATCGTCGCCGTGCGCTCCGTGGAGTCGCGCGACGGCATGACCGCGCGGGCGCAGGAACTGTCGTGGGAGACGCTCCAGCGCATCCAGTCGCGCATCACGGGACAGAACGACAACGTCGCGCGCGTCGTCTACGACGTAACACACAAGCCGCCGGCCACCATCGAGTACGAATGACCGTGCTTCTAACAGGCCCAGACGAAAACGGACTCGGCGATGCGCTCTCCGACCTCGGCGTCGACGTGGTTCGCGTCGACGGCATCGCGACGCGCGACACCATCGCCGACGCGGGGGTCGACACCGCGGACACCCTCGTCCTCACGGACATGGACGACGCCTCGGTCATCCCCGTGGCGCGCGAGGCGAACCCCGACATCCGCGTGGTCACCTACTCGCGCGACTCCCTCCCGGAGTACGCGCGCGGACAGGCCGACCTCGCCGTCGACCCGGACCTCCTCGCGGCCGACGTGGTCGCGGAGGAACTCGTCGGCGCGTAGAAAGCGAACGGCGGGCGACTCGGAGTCGCCGCCCGACTCGACCAGAATCGGTTCGAGGCGGTCTCGGCCGCGTCGGCCGACCGCGCCGCCTCCCGTCCCGTTTCTATCGGACCCTCGTTCCCGTCAGCGGCGTCCTCGTACGTTTCGACGAACGACTCAGTTCCGGTGCGGAGCCTCTTCGTCTGTCGCACACTCGCGGCTCAGGACTCGACCGCCCTAACTTCGGGCCGGCGAGGGCAGGCGGGGCCGGAAAGGGAAAATCGGGGGACGAGACGACGTGCGCACGACGGGCGTCAGACGACCCGCCGGATTAAACCACAGTTAATCGTATCTTTGGCGCAATATGCGGTTGAATCCGGGTTCAGGGTCGCCCCGGTTGAAGTAGTTCCCGTCCCAAGCGAGAAACGCGGTGACCGAGGAGCGTCCCGACGCGACGCACCGCCGGCCTGTCCCGCGCGGCGGTGCGACATCCGTCACACCCGCTCCCGACCGCGCTTCACCGCGGCCGGACGGCGACACGCGACCCCGCGGCCCACAGTGAGTCGCGAGGGTCGACGCGCGGCTAACTCGAACGCGCGCTCCCGTCCGTCTCGGCTCCGAGCGCGACTGCGCTCCGTCCCCGCGGAGCGACGAACCCCGTGCGCCGGACCGCGACCCGACCCCGTCGGGGCGGTCCGACGGCACTACAGGCAGACCGAGGCACCCACCCTCACCCGCTAACCCCCACCCCGCTCACTCCGGCTTCGGCCCTCGATTCGCGGCCGCTCGGGTTCGCCAGACCCGCGACGGACGAGCGATCCAGATAGCTTCATCCCGGCACCGACGCCGGTTCCGCTTGCCACCGCCGAAACCGACATACTCGGCGGTCCGGTAGTTCGCCCGATGAGTCGCGTCCGCGTCTCGACCGGCGCCCGCCTGCACTTCGGCTTTCTCAACCTGAGTCTCGCTCACGAGCGACTGTACGGCGGACTCGGCGTCGGACTCGACGAACCCCGGACCGTCGTCGCCGCCGAACCGGCGGACGGCGTCGACTGCGCGGACCCGGACGCCCGCCGCTACGCCGAACGCGCCGCCGAACTCCTCGACGTTCCCGGCGCCGCCGTCTCGGTGGAGTCATCGCTCCCCCGACACGTCGGCCTCGGCAGCGGCACGCAACTCGCGCTGGCCGTCCACGCGGCCGTCGCCCGCGCCCACGACCGCGACCCGCCGGTCCGGTCGGCCGCCCCCCGCCTCGGCCGCGGCGGCCGGTCGGGCATCGGCGTGGGAACGTTCGAACGGGGCGGCGTCCTCGTCGACGCCGGCCACCCCACGGCGCGCTTCACCACCGACCGGCCCGCCGACGGCGAGTGGTCCGTCCCGGCCGTCGCCGTCCGCCACGACGTGCCCGACGAGTGGCGCTTTCTCCTCGTGATTCCCGACGCCGACCCCGGCCGGAGCGGCGAGGAGGAGGACGAGGGGATGCGCGCCGCGGTCGAACGCGCCGACCCCGACGCGGCCGACCGCATCTCGGGCGTGCTCTCGCGGCGCTTCCTCCCCGCCGTCGCCGACGGGAGCGCCGCGCGCTTCGGCGCGGCCGTCGCCGAAATCGGCCGCCTCAACGGCGCGTGGTACGCCGACGAACAGGGCGGCGTCTACCGCCCGCCGGTCGGCGGACTCGTCGCGGCGCTGGAAGAGGACCCCGCCTGCTACGGCGCCGGGCAGTCGTCGTGGGGGCCGGCCGTCTACGCCGTCACCGACGCCGCGCACGCCGACGAGGCGCGCGAGGCCGGGGCGGCGGCGCTCGATTCGGCGGGCGTCGACGGCGACGTGCGGGTCGTTCGCGGCCGAAACGACGGCGCCGACGTCGCGGAGCGCTGAGCCGCGCCGGCGAAACGGTTAACGGACCTGACTGTGTTCCTATCGGATATGGACAGCATCCCGTTCGGCGTCTCCCGCTTCGACCGCATCGTCGGCGGCGGCGCACCGCCCGGTTCGGTCGTCCTCCTCGTCGGCGAACCCGGCGCCGGCGCCCGCGAGTTCATGTTCACCAGCGCGACGATGAACGCCGTTCACGACGTCGACGGCGACCTCTTCGAACTCTACTACGGCGACCTACACGGCGGGTCGACGCCGCCGCCGGAGGTCCATTACCTCTCTTTCACCGCCGACGAGGCGAACCTTCGACGGGAGATGTCGTACGTGTTCGAGGAGTCCCTCGTCGACGCCGCGACGGAGGGCATCCGGTTTCACGACTTCTCCGCGGAGTACTTCCGGCCGAGTCCCATCCCCCGCGAGTGGTACGCCGGGGAGGCGACGACGCTGCAGGACCTCGGAGAGCGACACAACCGGGTCCCCGTGCTCACCGCTCTCGGCAACTACCTGAGCGACCACGCCGCCGGCAACCTCGTCGTCATTGACTCGCTGACGGACCTCGTCGCGGCCATCTCCGACGAGATGTCGTTCCACGACATCTCGATGGTAATGCGGGGAATCAGCAAGGCGGCGCACCGTTGGGGCGGTCTCATCCTCGCCCTCGTCGGACGAGACACGCTCGAACGCACCGACCTCGGACACCTGATGGACGCCGTCGACGGGACGCTCCAGTTCCAGTGGGACACCGGGGGCTCGAAGCGCGCGCGGACGCTCGTCGTCCAGGAGTTCCGCGGGGTGCTCTCGCGCCTCGAATCAGAGGACATCGTCCGGTTCGAGACGCAGATTCACGACGCCGGCTTCGACGTGAGCGACGTGCGGAAGATTCGGTGAGAACGCCCGTCCCGCCGCGACGACCCGCTCAGACCTCCGGCGGTTCGAAGGTGTGCGGCGGGCCGGTCGGCGCGATGGTCTGCCCGGTGACGAAGGAGGCGGCGTCGCTGGCGAGGAATCGAATCGCGTCGGCTATCTCGTCCGGTCGGCCGACCTCCCGGTCGGCGCCCTCGCGTTCTGGCACCTCTTCGAGGCCGAGTTGCTCGCGGACCGGCGGCGTCGCGACGAACCCGGGTTCGACCGCGTTCACGCGCACGTCGTCGCCGGCCCACTCGGCGGCGAGCGTCCGCGTGAGGGCGCTGACGCCCGCCTTCGCGGCGCTGTACGGTCCCATGCCGGCGACGCCGTAGCGACCGGCCATGCTGGCGGTGTTGACCACCGCGCCGCCGTCCTCGCGGAGGGCGTCGGAGAAGGCCGTCGTGACGTTGTAGACGCCGGTGAGGTTCACGTCGACGACGCCGTCCCAGCCGTCGCTCTCGACCTCGTGTAGCGGACCCCCCGACCCCGCTCCGCCCGCGTTGTTCACCAGGAGGTCGACGCCGCCGAACTCCTCGACGGTGGCCTCCGCGAGGGCCGCGACCGAGTCGCGGTCGGTCACGTCGCACTCGACGGCGAGGGCCGACCCCGGGACGTCCGCGCCGTTCAGTTCCTCGGCCACCGACTCGACGTCGTCGCGCGTGCGCGAACAGACGACCACGTCCGCGCCGTCCGCGACGAACGTCTCGGCGACGGCGCGCCCGATTCCGCTGGACGCCCCCGTGACGACGGCCGTCTCGCCGGCGACGCTCGATAGTTCCCGAATCGACTCCCGCGTCCGGATTCCGCTTTCGTCTGCCATCCTCCCCGCTATGTGAGTCCCGCCGAAAAGCCGAGTGGCCACACATACCAAATTAAAAACAAATATATCGGTAACGTTTAAGTCAGAACGGCGTAATGTTCGGACCAATGGGAGGGGAACGAGCGGAGACGAAACCGGCGGGGGAGGAACTGGAACGGTGGGTCGACCGGAAAGCGGCGGAACTGGACGTCGACCGCGCCGAGGTGGTCGAACGCGCCCTCGCGGCGTACCGCGTACTCGACGCGGGCGGAGACGCACTGCGGCGCGACGCCGCCGACGGCGCGGCGTCGGACGGCCTCGAAACCGAACTCGCCGACCTCGGGGCCAGAGTGTCGGACCTCGAAGCCGAACTCGACGAGAAGGTGACGGACCTCCGAGAGCGGGTCATCCAGGTCAAACGCGAGGCGGACCGGCGCGCGTCGGCGGGCGACGACCGGCCCGACGCCGAAGCGGCGGCGTCCCCGGGAGCGCACGAGGCCGTCTCGGACCTCGGGGAGTCGCTGTCGACGCTGGAGTCGCGCGTCGAGGCCGGGTTCGAGAACTACGAGGAGGTGCTGGAGTACCTCGTCGGCGCCGCCGAGGAGAGCGACGAGAAACTCGACGCGGTGGCAACCGCCGTCGTCGACCTGCGGCGGCGGGTCGCAGAACGGGAACGCGCCGACGCCGAGCGGTCGGCGGCGGCCGAACTCAAGCGGGCGGCGAACCGCGAGGGCGTCGTCCGCGCCGACTGCGAGGCGTGCGGCGAGTCCGTCGCTCTCGCCCTCTTGGAGGCGCCGTACTGCCCGCACTGCGGGGAGACGTTCGACGGCGTCCGCGCGCGGAGCGGTCTGCTCCCGTTCGGGTCGGCGACCCTCACGACGGGTCGCCGGCCGGCGCTGGAAGGGGCGACGGAGACGGCCGACGACCCGACCGAGGCGCCGTTCGCCGACGCGGACGGAAACGCGGTGAACAGCGGGGAAGCGGACGCCGGGACGGCATCGGAAACGGCGGAGGAGTCGGCGGAATCGGCCGACCGGACCGAGTCGACGGCGCCGGCCGAGTCGGACGCGCCGCGCGAGGTGGCCGAACCGGCCGAGGCGGGCGGGAACTGACCGATGGGAGACGACACCGACGACCCCCTGTCGGACCTCGCCGGCCGCGTCGGACGGCGGCGCGCGGAGCGAGCGGAGTCGGACGACGGAGAGTCGCCCGACGCGTCGCCGTTCGAGTCGATGGCCGTCGAGTCGGTGGACCCCGAGACGCTCTGGGCGGAGTTGGCCGACGCCGATGCTGACGCCGACGCCGCACCCGCCGGCGGCGCCGGTCGCGCCGAAGCGGTCGAGGGCGCGTCGGGGGAGGCCGACCACGTCGTTCCCAAGCGGTCGTTCTGCCAGTCCTGCCCGCACTTCGCGTCCCCGCCGGCGTTCGCCTGCACCCGCGCGGGCACGGAGATAGTCGAAGTCGTCGACGCCGACCGGTTCCGGGTGCGGAACTGCCCCGTGGCCCGCGGGGCGGAGGCGGACTCGGACTCGGGGGCGGGGTCGGACCGGGATTCGGACCCGCAGAACCGCCGGTAGCGTGCCGCCCGCGAGGAGGCGTGCGACATTAGTGTCCGAAGCGGCTACGCGGACGCATGCAGTTCTGCGAGGAGTGCGGTTCGATGATGCACAACCGGGACGGCGAGATGGTCTGTTCGAGTTGCGGCGCCACGCAGGAACAGGACACCGACCGCGCCGCGGAGTTCGTCTCCACCGAGGCGCAGGACGACTCTGACGTCATCGAGACCGAGGAGGGCGCGGACTTCGAGGGGAAACCCACCGCCACGGACGTGACCTGCGAGGAGTGCGGGCACGGCGAGGCGTGGTACACGATAAAACAGACCGGGGCGGCCGACGAACCGCCGACGCGCTTCTTCAAGTGCAAGAACTGCGGGCGGCGGTGGCGCGGCTATAACTGAGTTCCCCCTACTCCGACCCGACGCGCCCCGTCCAGTCCGGCCGAATCTCCGGCGCCTCCCAGTCGCCGGACCCGGCGAGCGCACGCGCCCCCTCCAGCGAGTAGACGCCGCCGTCCTCGGTGAACACGCCGTTGATGCGGCCCATCGACCGCACCTTGAGGTTGTACGCCGGGTTCAACATTAGCTGCCAGAAGAAGTCGCCGTCGATGTCGCTGTCGCGGACGATATCGGCCAGCGAGTCGTAGTTCGGCAGCATCTTGTCCGGCGGCCCGACGCGCGTTCGCTGCCACTCGGTCAGCCAGACGGGCTTTCCTACCTCCGCGGCGAAGTCCGAGGCCTCCCCGAGTTTCTGCCGCATCTGGTCGGCCGTCGGCGGCAGGTTGTGGTGGAACTGCAGCACGTCGATAGCGTCGGCGTACTGGCGGTTGAGTTCGAGGCTCTTACAGCCGACGGTGAGCGGCACCGTCGGGTGCGCCTCGCGCGCGACGCGGAGCATCTCCCGCACGAACGCGACGCGGTGGTCGAGTTCGCCGGGTTCGTTCATGACTTCGATTGCGAGGAGGCCCTCGTGGTCGCCGTACCGCTCCGCGAACCAGCGGACGAACGCCGCCGTCTCCGCCCAGCGCCCGCGGTTTCGGAGCACCGCGCCGCCCGGCGACCGAATCGGGACGTTCCGGGCGACGTTCGCCGGCGTCGGGTCGGTGCCGATGCTCTCGAACAGCATCGGGAGCACGGCGATACCGCGGTCGGCGGCCGCGGCGAGGAAGTGGTCGAACCGGTCGCGGAACGCCGCCGGGTCCTCCTGCCAGACGGTGTAGCTTGCGAACACGCGGAGGGAGTTCAGCCCGAGGTTGCTCGCGAACGTCAGGTCGCGCTCGATTTCCGCCGGCGCGTAGCGGTCCCACATCTGGTAGTGGTTGAACACCCGGTAGGGCAGGTACACCGCCCCCCGGACGTTCGAGAGACCGTCCCCCGTCAGCGACGGCGACGGCTGTTCGGTCATCGTCGACGCCGGCGTCTCCGTCTCCATCTCGGTTTCGCGGGCCGTCGCCGTCCCCCCGGACGGCGCCGCGTCCGACGACGCTTCCGTCGCGGCGGCGACGATAGCGTCGCTCCCCGTCGATCCGACGCATCCCCCGAGTGTCGCGATTCCCCCGGCGCCCAGGGCCGCGAGGACCCCTCGGCGCGATACCCCCTCTGTGTCGTCCATCGACTGACGAACCGCACCGCGATTGTAAGGTGGCGCACGCTAGCCACATTGTGGAATCCCGAACGGTCGGCTAACTGTATAGTCACCGCTCGCCGGCCGTGCTCTCGACACCTCCGCCCCGCCGTTCGTGCCGTCACCGATACGCCCCGAATACAAGTAGTTTTTCTTACTAATTTTGACAGTACGTTCTCGAAATAGTGCCTGTAGAGCGATAGGCGACCGCCGGGGCCGACGGTACAAGAGGATACCGAAATTCGGCGGAGAGACGCGGCAACAAGGCATTTCACCCGTCCGTCCGAGCGTCGAACAGCATGCCCGAATACACCCTGCACGTGCCGTCGATTCGCGGCGCGACCACCGAGGCGCCCAACATGCCCTACGAGGAGAGCGACTTCCCGATGGACGACCTCGCCGACATCGACGACTACTACCTCCTCTCCACGTCCGGCATTCCGCCGGAGGGCTTCGAGGACCTCGAACTCCCCGTCTGCCACGTCGACCAGCGACTCAGCCTCCCCCTCCTGAAGCGCGCCCTCGACGAGATAGAGACCATCGACGACATCGACCCCGAGACGAAGACGGAGACTATCGACATGATCCACGACCTCGGGGAGTGCTTCCCGAACGACGGCCTCGGCGAGTAGTTCGGCGCGCGATTCCCCGCCGTCCGACGTTCTCGCGACCGACACGCTCTTGTCAGCTATGTACTAGTTCGAGCTATGGCCCTCCGCGAACGGTTCCGGACCCGACTGCGGCCGTGGCACGGCGTGATGGCCGTCGTGTTCCTCGCCGCGACCGCGTGGTCCCTTCGGAGACCGCCGACGCCGACGAACGTTCTGATGGCCGTCGTCGGCGGTCTGACCGGTCTCCTGGTGTTTCAGTTCACCGTCGGCAACGTCTGGGCGTACGCCGTGGAGTACCGCAACACGGGCGGTCGCTGGACCGACCTCCCGTTCGTCGCGCCGTTCGCCGTCGCGGCCGCCGGCGCCGGGGGGACGTACCTGTGGACGTCGAGCGTCGCTGCGGCCGGGTGGGCGGCGTTCTGGACGTTCGCCGTCGCCGCGGCCGTCGTCGCCCTCGTCGCTTGGCTCTCGGTCGGCTACCGCGAGGCGTCGGGCTGAACCCACGGGACGAGGAAGTCGGCGACTCGGTCGGCGACCTTCCCCGACTGGCCGACGAAGAAGTGGTCCGCGTCGAGTTCGACGACCGACTGCTCGAACTCGCGGGCGCGGTCGGCCACCGACGCCGCGTCGGCGACGTCGTCGCGCGTCCCGTACACCACCTGCACCGGGACGGGTATCTCCTCGAAGGCGGCCGTCACGTCGGACCCGTCCGGGAGTCCGCTCGCCGGCGCGAGCGCGGAGACGGCCTCGACGTCGGCGCCGTCGGCCGCGGTCGACAGCGCGACGGCCCCGCCGAAACTGAACCCGAACAGGCCGACGCGGTCGTACCGCTCGGCCGCCCACTCGACGGCGCGGGCGGCGTCCGCGCGTTCGCCGCGCCCCTCGTCCCACGGGCCGTAGTCGAACCGCAGGCAGTCGACCCCTCGCTCGACGAGTTCGCCCGCGACGGCGACGAGGCGTTCGTCCCCCCGGTGGCCGCCCTGCTGGGGGTGCGGCGGGCACGCGACGACGGCGGCGGTCGAGTCGGCGTCCGAGTCGGCCGTCTCCAGCGTTCCGCGCACCTCGCGGCCGCCGGGGACGAGAATCGTCTCGCTCACGCGACCCCTTGGCCGCGTGAGGTTTTAAGGCCAGCGTGACTAATTTAGGCCCATGGGAATCCTCTCACGCACCTCCTACGTCATCCGCTCGAAGATAAACGCCGTCCTCAATCGGTCGGAGGACCCGCGGGAGACGCTGGATTACTCCTACGAGAAGATGCGCGACGAACTCCAGCAGGTCAAACAGGGCATCGCGGACCTGACGACCCAGAAGAAGCGACTGGAGATACAGAAGCGTCGCCTCGAGGAGAACGTCGAGAAACACAACGAACAGGCCCGCGAGGCGGTCCGGCAGGACCGCGACGACCTGGCGACGCGCGCCCTGGAGAAGAAGCAGGCGAAGATGAACCAGATAGAGGAGTTGGAGACGCAGATAGCCAACCTCCAGGAGACGCAGGACAACCTCGTCGACAAGAAGAACGAACTCCAGAACCGCATCGAGGAGTTCCGCACGAAGAAGGAGACGATGAAGGCCCGCTACGAGGCGGCGGAGGCCTCCACGCGCGTCTCCGAGGCGATGTCCGGCGTCGGCGACGAGATGGGCGACGTCTCCCGCGCCCTCGAACGCGCCGAGGACCAGACCGACGATATGGAGGCGCGGTCGGCGGCGATGGACGAACTCGCCGATACCGGGGCGTTCGACGACGCGATGTCCGACAAGGACTCCATCGACCGCGAACTGGAGTCCGGTCGGTCGAACGCCGAGGTGAACACCGAACTGGAGACGCTGAAGGCCGAGATGGGCAAGTCGTCGGCGGACGCCGGGAGCGACGCGGCGGACGCGGACGCGGAGGCCGAGGCGACGAGCGACGCGGACGCCGACGCGGAACTCGAGGAGATGGACGTCTCCGACGAGGACGTCGAGGCGGAACTGGAGGAACTGAAGAACGAGGACGACTCCTGAGACCATTCGCCGTCGGCCCCCGCTTCTCCCGAGTTTCCGCGCGCTCGAACGACCGCGAGGCCTTTACGTCGTCTCCCGGAAGGGACGTGTGAGCGATGCCCGACGACGAGGCGGCGGCGGAAGCCGGCGACGGCGAGCGCAGCGGTTCCGCGGGCGGGCGGTCACCCGCGGCGGCCGGCGACTCCGGGGCGACGGACGCCCGACCCGACGGCGGGGACCCTCAGTCCGGGGACGGAGGCGAGGAGCGCGAAGACGAACACGGAGAGGAAGAGGAAGGTTCCCACTCAGACGAGGACAGCCGCGACGAGGGACCGAGCGACACGATGCGCGAACGCGCGGGCGAGAACCGCGTCAAACTCTGGTTGCTCCTCGACGCCAACCGGTGGTTCATCGCCATCCTGCCGCTATCGGTGGTGTTCGTCGCCGTCGTCGTCTTCGGCGTCCTCGACCCCGCGCCGTTGGTGTCGGCCGTCGAGTCGGGCGACCCCATCGAGACGCTGTTTCAGGCGTTCGTCACCGCGACCATCACCGGCGTGACGCTCGTCGTCTCCATCAACTCCCTCGTGCTCTCGCAGGAACTCGGTCCCCTCGGCGACCAACGGGACCGAATGGAGGGGGCGATGGCGTTCCGCGCGGACGTCGAGGACGACTTGGAGGTGCCCGCCGCGCCGCCGGAACCGTCGGCGTTCCTCCGCGCCCTCGTGGAGGCGGCCCAGAACCGCGCGGAGGACCTGCGCGAGGCGGCCGGCGAGAACGGGGAGACCGAAGAGGGGGTCTCGGCGTACGTCGACGGCCTCGTCGCGCACGCCCGAACCGTCTCCGAGGAACTCGAAGACGAGCAGTTCGGGACGTTCGACGTGCTGTTCGCCGCCTTGGACTTCAACTACTCGTGGAAGATATACGAGGCGCGGCGGCTCAAACACGAGTTCTACGATAGCCTGAGCGAAGACGCGCGCGAAGCCCTCGACGACGTGGTGAACACGCTCACCTACTTCGGCCCCGCCCGGGAGCACTTCAAGACGCTGTACTTCCAGTGGGAACTCATCAATCTCTCCCGGGCGATGCTGTACGCGGCCGTCCCCTCGCTGACCGTCGCCACGTCGGCCATCCTCTTCTTGGACAACCCCGACAGCATCGTCGGGATGACGTTCGGCGTCCACAACCTCACCTACGTCGTCGCCTTCGCCGCGGCGGTGTCGCTGCTGCCGTTCGCCGTCCTGCTGTCCATCATGCTCCGCATCGCCACCGTCGCCAAGCGGACGCTCTCCATCGGGCCGTTCATCCTGCGCTCGGCGAGTCGGAGCGAGGACTTGGACTGGGAGTAGCGGTGCGGCGCGGAGCGGGGGGCCGACCGGGGCAAGCGGTTCAGTCCGCCCGGCGCGCCCCGGTCCCGCTCCGATTCAGCTCTCGGAGCCGAATCTCGCCGTCTTCGACGGGAACGCCCTCGTAGTCGTCCTCACCCAAGAGGAGGGCGCCGTCGAGGTCCGCGTAGTCGAGGAGGGGCGCGAGGTGACAGGCGGCGGCGATGGCGGCGTTCGACTCGATCATACAGCCGAGCATCACCTCCAGTCCGTGCGCGCGGGCGGCGTGTATCATCCGCGTCGCCTCCGCGAGGCCGCCGCACTTCATCAGTTTCAGGTTCACGATGTCGACGCGGTCGGCCACGCGCGGCACGTCCGAGAGCGTGAGACAGGACTCGTCGGCGGCTATCGGGAGCGCCGAGCGCTCGTAGACGAACTTCAGCCCCTCGGGGTCCGACGCCGGAACCGGTTGTTCGACGAACTCGACGCCGTACTCGGCGAGCGTCTCCGACATCCGGACGGCCTCGCGGGGCGTCCACGCCTCGTTGGCGTCGACGCGAATCGTCGCCTCCGGCGCCGCCTCTCGCACGGCCTCTACTATCTCCTCGTCGCGGTCGGTGCCGAGTTTCACTTTCAGCACCGGATAGCCCGCCTCGACGGCGTCCTCGGTCTTCTCGCGCATCGCCTCCGTCTCGTCGAGGCCGACGGTGAACGAGGTGGGCGGCGCCTCGTCGGGGTCGAGCCCCCACTGGCGGTAGAGCGGCACGCCCAGTCGCTTCGAGGCGAGGTCGTGGAGGGCTATCTCGACGCCCGCGCGGGCGGCGGGGTTGTCGGCGACGCGTTCGCGCATCTTCCGCTCGATGCGGGCGACGCCGTGCGGGTCGCCGACGGACTCGACCGCCTCCAGGAGGTCCGGGAGGACGGCCTCGACGGTGTCGGCCGTCTCGCCGTAGTGCGCCGAGGGCGCCGCGGCGCCGACGCCGGTCATCCCGCCGTCGTCGGTGATGCGCACGACGACGTTCTCCGCCTCCGTCTGCGTGCTCCGCGAGATGGTGAACTCGTCGGCGAGCGGGTAGGACACCCGCTCGAACTCCGTCGTCAGCAGCACGCTACTCCTCCAACACCGCGTCCAGCACCTCGTCGGCGTCGAAGCGGACGATGTCCGCGGCGGGCGCGCCGAGTTCCCCGGCGTAGTCGTCGACGGCCTCGCGGGCCGCCCCGTCGTCGTCCAGATGCGAGGTGTTCAACGCGCCGGCGACGACGCTCCCCTCGTGGACGGGCGCCGACAGCGACTCGTAGAGGTCGACGTACTCCGATACCGAAGGAAGCTCGAACGACTCGTAGCCGTGGATGGCCTCGCGGCCCGCCTCGTGGCACAGCACCATCGCGTCGGGCATCGCGCCGTGGAGGATGCCGCAGGTGACCGCGGAGTAGGCGGGGTGGACGATGCTGCCCTGCCCCTCGACGAACAGCACGTCGTAGTCGTCGCCGACCTCCAGAATCATCTCTTCGACGGCGCCGGCGGTGAAGTCCGAGACGACGCGGTCGACGGGGTTGCCCCACCCCGATATCATGATCCCCGTCTGGCCCGTCGGGATGAATCCCGCGTCGACGCCGCGTTCGCGCGCCGCTTCGAGGAGTTCCAAGGAGACGGTCATCTTCCCCACCGAGCAGTCGGTGCCGACGGTGAGGACGACGTCGGCGTCCACCTCGCCCGCGCGGCCCTGCGACACCGAGAGGTCGTCGTGCGGTCTCCGCACGTCGTTTATGTCGACCCCGTGTTCGGCGGCGAGGTCGGCGAACTCCTCGTCGTCGTTCAGGAAGTAGTGGAGGCCGGAGATGAGGTCGCAACCGCGTTCGATGGCGGTCCGCACGTCGTCGCGCCAGGACTCGTCGAACCCGCCGCCGATGGGGGCGATGCCGACGAGGAGGGCGTCCGCCTCGGGGGCGTCGTCCATCGAGGCGACGATGGGCACGTCGGGCAGGTCCGCGCGGTGGTCCCGCGCGGAGGTGCCGGGGTTGTCTCGGTCGAGGACGGCGACGACGTCGTAGTCGGCGTACTTGAGGACGCCCGTCGCCGTCTTCGCCCGGTCGGGGAACTTCTCGTGCGCGAGGACGACGACCCGGCGGGAGTCGCCGTCTGCTCCTGTAGTCATATCCCGAGACGATGACGACGAGGGGCTTAATTTCGGGTGGTTCGGCGGGCCGCAGGAGCGACAAATAGGCGCGGCCGCGCCCGTCCGTCTCCCGGCCCCATCGCATAAGCACGCGGCGCCCCGAGAACGTTACTGAAATGCCGATATCCGTCACATCGAGCGTCCTGGCAGCGGTGTTGAGTTTCCTCGTCGTCGCCGTAGCCACCTACGTCACGACGAGCGTCCTGAGCGATGGATCGAGCGTGGCGTACTAGCTCGTCACCGCCGCCATCACGTCCGTCGTCTGGTCCGGAGTGACGTACCTGATATCCGGCTTCGTGAGCGTCGACGGCTACGTGTTGGCGCTCGGACCCGCCCTCGCCGTCGTCGCGTACGTCCTCACGGTCGACCTGCTCTACGAGAAGGGCATCGTGCAGGCCGCCGCCATCTCGCTCGGCACGTGGACCGTCTCGTTCGCCATCCTCTACGCCGCCGCCTACCTCGGCTACAGTTCGTTCCGAGCGCTCGGCGTGCCTCCGGGACTCTGAGACCTCATAATCGGTACAGCCGCGTCGTCCAGAACTCCCGAACCGCCTCCCGAAGCGCCTCTTCCGGTTCGCCCGAGGCATCTACCGTCGCCACCCGGTCGGCCATCGGTCGGAAGTCGCCGAGCACCGTCCGCTCGCCGAGGACGACGAGTCCGTCGGCGGCGTCCTCGTGCGCCGCCAGCGCCTCCTTCGCCCTGTCGAGGTGGTTGTCCACCTGTTCGTCGCGCCGGCGCTCGAAGCGCGCCTGCGAGAACCCGCCCTTCGAGTGGGCGTTCATCACGTCCGACTCCACCTCGTCGACGAGCGTCAGGGAGTCGCCGTCGTAGACGCCGAGGGCGAACAGGTCCGAGCGAACGAGGGCGACGCGGACGGGTTCGGTCGGAGAGAACCACGAGCGCTCCAGTCGGAACCCCTCGCCCCACTCTGCGAACGGGTCCGGCGGCGTCGGGGCGTCGAGGGCGACGGAGACGACGCCGGCGTCGTCGGTGAGACAGACGCACGGCGCGGCCCGGCGGACGAGGGCGGCCCTGTCGCCGAACGCCTCGGCCGCGTCGTCTGGCACGTCCTCGCGGACGACGGCGGAGAACGCCCCCTCGGGGCCGGTGGCGACCGATTCGAGTCGGGAGAGCACCTCCGTCAGGCGCTCCCCGCGGAGGTCCTCGGTCCCGCGGAAGTCGAGTTCCGCCTCCTCGTCGCCGCCGAGTCTCTCGACTCTGTCCTCCAACTCCGTGACACGGTCTTCGAGGCGGTTGACCTCCTTCTCGGCCCGTTGGCGCTCGCTGGCCGCCTCCGAGCGGCGCTCCTCCTCGGCCTCGGCGCGGCGTTCGAGGTGTCGCTTCTCCTCCTCTAACTCCTCGATGCGCGCCTTCAGTTCAGCCCGCCCCAGCAACTCGTCCAGCATCTCGGTACGAACGCGCGGACGCGGCGCACTTGAACGTGCTCCTCTTCGAAGTCGTCTTTCGGAGGTGTGATCCGAGCGTCACTCCGATCACTGCCGCGAACATCTCGAAAGCCCCGAGTCCAGCGACTCGCCCCTTTCAGTCCCGCCCGCGCGGACCGTTCGGTAGTCGTCGCGGGTGCGGGAAATCGGCGTCTATCGAGAGGGAGGCGGTCGCTATTCGAGGGGCGGACTCCTGACGCGGCGGAATAGGCCGGGGTAGTCGCGGACGACGCCCGCGGCGTCGACGCTCACCGTTGCGGTGAATCCGCTCGCGAGACTCTCGTAGCGGTACCGGCCTCCGTCCCCCGTCTCGTCGGCGAGGCGGGTGTACCGCTGTTCCGCGCGCGACACGTCGAGGGTCCGAGGGTCGAGGTAGGCGACGGCTATCGTCTCCGACTCGCCGGGGGCCAAGCCGAGGCGTCGCACCGGAAGCGTGTTCGTCAGGGGCGTCACCGCGATGTCCACGTCGACGCAGCCGTCGAGTTCGGGGACCGGGTCGCGGTCGACGGTCCAGGATCCGCCGTCGACGGCGAGCGAGAGCGATGCGGACGCCGCGGCGTCATCTCGGCCGCCGACGTCGAACCGGTCGACGCGAACCGCCTCGGTCCGGAACTCCTCGTCCGTCCGGACTCGGTACCTGACCCGCGCGGCGTCGCCATCTGAACCGACCGTGACGACGAGTCCGTCGGCGCGGAGCGACGGCGTGAACGCGACAGCGCAGTCCTCGAATCCGACCGCGTCGGTCGGCTCCCAGCAGTAGTGCGAGTACACGGGGAACGCTCCACGGAGTCGGTATTAAAACGCGTGAGCCGCGCTCGGACCGCCGGGCGCGCCGCCTCGACCACTCGACTTCAGGTCATCGCGGCGTCGTCGTCGAAGTCGTACCCCGCGTAGCGGAGCAGTTCGTTCGCTCGCTCCGGTTTCGCTAGGAGCACGTCCCGGTCGTCCGGGAGGTTCGACCCCGCGAAGTCTCGGGGGATGGCCAGCGTGCCGGAGGGGACCCCCTCGTCGCCGACGACGGGGAAGTGCCCGGTGTCGAGTTTCATCACGAGGGGCACGTCGAGGCGGACGAGGTCGGCCTCGGCGTACAGTCGCTCGTTGACGTGCGTGTGGTCGGTTCTGTGTATCGCGGGGACGTCGCCGTCGTACGGTTCGACGTAGAGGCGACCCAGGTAGTAGCCGCTTGAAAACTGTTCGAACATTCTGTGCATGTGAATCACACACAGGATATGACATAAGCTTTGTCGCAAAGCTACATACCGTCGCGCAAACAGAGCGGTCGCCGCGCCCGAAACGCGGGCCGGAGTCGCCGTCAGTCCTCCCGGTCGCCGCGCGTCGCGCCGGTCATCGACCAAACGGCCGTGAGGCCGAGCACCCCGGCCGGCACGAGGGGAAGGATGAGCAGGGCGACGGTGTAGGGGATGCCCACGGCCGCGAACACCGACGGGTCGAGGTAGATGATACCCGGCACGACCAGCGTGCAGAGCACCAAGACGGCGACGAGTCCCCAGCCTCTCGTACCGAACCCGACGGCCTCGGGTTCCTCGCGACTCGCGTCGGTGCCGGGCGCGCCGCCGGGTCGGTGGACGTATCCGCCCGCGTCGTCGTCCTCAGAGCTCACTGTCTGGGATTACCACCACCTTGCCAAAGCCCTCACGGTTCTCTATCATCTCGTGGGCGCGCGCCGCCTCGCTCATCGGAAGTGTTTCGCGGATTCGCGGCTCGAAGGTGCCGTCCCAGACGTGCCGGAGTGCCTCGTCGGCCTGTCCGGGCGTCGCCATCGTCGACCCGATGACCGAGAGCTGATTCCAGAAGATGCGGTTGAGACCGGCGTCGGGGTTCGGACCCGTCGTCGCCCCGCAGGTGACGACTCGGCCGCCCTTCCGGAGACTCTTCAGGGAGTCTTGGTAGGTGTCGGCGCCGACGTGGTCGACGACCATGTCGACGCCGCGCCGACCGGTCTTCTCGCCGACGACGTCGGCGAAGTCGTCCTCGTCGTAGTTGATGACGTGGTCCGCGCCGCACTCGCGGGCGTACTCCAGTTTCTCGTCCGTCGACGCCGTCGCGAACACCTCGGCGCCCGCGTGGTCGGCTATCTGGACGGCCGCGTGGCCGACGCCGCCGGACGCGCCGAGAACGAGGACGGACTCCCCCGAGCGGAGTTCGCCGCGGTCGCGGAGCATCCGCCACGCGGTCTGAAACACCAGCGACGCCGACCCCGCCACCTCCCAGTCGACGCCCTCCGGGACGGGCACGAGGTTCGCGGCGGGGACGGCCGCGTACTCCGAATGGACGCCGCGGACGTGTTCGCCGATGATGTGGAAGTCGTAGGAGAGCGTCGGGTCGCCTTTCCGGGAGAACTCGGTGTTATCGCCGGCGACGCCCGCGATGAGCGCCACCCGGTCGCCGGAGTCGAAGCGCGTGACGCCCGGTCCGACTTCCTCGACGACGCCCGCCATATCGCTGCCCGGCACGTGCGGCATCTCCAGGTCGATGCCGGGCATTCCGCGCCGCGTCCAGATGTCGAGGTGGTTCAACGCCGCCGCCTTCACGTCGACTACGACTTCGCCGCGTCCCGCTTCCGGGTCCGGGAAGTCGCCGTACTCGATGACGTCTCGGTCGCCGTGTTCCGCGAATTGGACAGCCTGCATGGTCACGCCATCGCACGGCACCGGCAAAAGCCCCCGTTTCGGCGAACACCCTATCCCCGAACAGACGGCCGTCGAATCCGGTCGGTGCCGGTCGGCGCTCGACTCCCCCGCCGGATTCCGGAACGAACAGCGGAGAGCGGGTTCGGTTGCGGAGTCACAATATTCATCACGGTCCTGTCCGACGTTCGCACGATGACTGGCCTCGGACGGTCGCTCGAAGCCGTGGTGACGAACCGCGAGCCGATTCTTCGCGCCCTCGTCCGAGGGCCGCTGAACAAACCCGAACTGACGGAGGCGGTGGACAGTTCCCGCTCCACCGTCGACCGAGCGATACGCGAACTCGTGGACGCGGGTCTGGTGGGACGCGCCGACGGGCGGTACGAGGCGACGCTGGCCGGTCGGTCCGCGCTCGACGCCGTCGAGGCGTTCCACGACCGGATGCGCGGGGTCGAGTCCGCGGCGGGCGTGCTCTCGCACCTCGGGCCGGACGCCCCCATCGACCCGGACTTCCTCGTCGGCGCCGACGTGTACGTGGCGACGCCGGAGATGCCCGACGGCGTCGTCCAGCGCCTGTTCGACAGCGTGGAGGCGGCGACGCACCTCCGCGGTATCGCTCCCGTCGCCCTCTCCGGGCATCTGAACGGGTTCTACGAGGCCGCGCGGGCGAACGACGCCCGCGTCGAGATGCTCATCGACGCCGGCGTCCTCGACAGCCTCGTCGCCACGGCCAGCACCCGAGAGACGCTCCTCGCGCAACTCCGCGACGACCGGGTGACCATCCTGCGCGGCGAGATTCCCTTCCCCTTCGGTCTGTGGCTCACCGAGTCGGAGGCCGGCGTCATGATATACAGCGACACGGGCGTCCGCGGCGTCATCGTCAACGACACCGACGACGCGTGCGCGTGGGCCGAGACGTGGTTCGAGAGGCTCTCTGCGGAGGCCCGGACCCTCACCGCTTCCGGCGTCGCGGCCGACGACTGAGGGCGCGAGAACTTTGTTCCGCGGGGGCGAACCGCCGAGTCGTGAGCGAACACGGACACGACGGAATCGGGAGCGCCGGCGACTCGCACAACCACCGAGAGCACCACGACGGCCAGCGAACGGACGAGGGCGGCGGAAGCGAAGGGGAAGGCGGAGACGGGGACGGCGAGGGGCACGACCACGAACACGACCACGAACACGAACACGACCACCACCACGACCACGACGTGTCGGACCTCGGCGTCGGCATCGTCACCGTCTCCACCTCCCGGTCCATCGAGGACGACCCCGCGGGCGACGCCATCCGCGACGCGTTCGAGGACGGCGGCCACCAGGTGACCGTCCGCGAACTCATCGACGACTCCTTCGACGGCGTCCAGTCGACGGTGAACCGCCTCGTCGACCGCGACGACGTCGACATCGTCGTCACGACGGGCGGGACGGGCGTCACGCCCGACGACGTGACCGTCGAGGCCGTCGCGGACCTGATGCACAAGACGCTGCCCGGGTTCGGCGAACTGTTCCGACGGCTCTCCTACGACGAGATAGGGACGCGCGTCGTCGGCACCCGCACGACGGCCGGCATCGCGGACCACACCCCGGTGTTCTGCCTCCCCGGCAGCGAGAACGCCGCCCGCCTCGGCGCCGAAGAGATTCTCGTCCCCGAGGCGCCGCATCTGGCGGGGTTGGCGACGCGGGAGTGAGGGCCGAACCGGCGGCAACCCGGTAACTCTTCGTCTACTCGCCGGACGCGTTCGCCGGGTCGTGCGCCTCGAACCACTCGGTCAGCGTCTCCAGTCGGTGTTTCGCCCGTTCCGGCGCGCCGATAGCGTGGTGTTCGCCGGGGTAGACGACCAGTTTCGACTCCACGCCCGCCCGCGAGACGCTGACGTACAACTGCTCGGCCTGCGCGGCCGGACAGCGCCGGTCGTCCTCGCCCGCGGTTATCAGAAGCGGCGTCGCAATCTCGTCCACATCACTGATAGTCGAGATATCGCGGTAGCGCTCCGGGTTCTCCCACGGGTACCCGAGGTCGTTCACGTACCACTGGTGCATGTCGGCCGTCCCGAAGTTCGAGTAGAAGTCGTAGATGCCGTGTTCGGGCGCCGCCGCGGCGAACGCGTCGCTCCGCGTCACGACGTGAAGCGTGTTAATGCCGCCCTGCGAGAACCCGCTGACGAACAGGCGGTCGGGGTCGGCCCACCCGCGGTCGACGAGTTCCTCGACGCCCGAGACGATGTCGTCCGCCTCGCGCGGCCCCCACTCCCCGCGGATGGACTCGGCGAACTCCCGCCCGTAGGAGGTGCTGCCGCGGTAGTTGACGGCGCAGACGACGTACCCCCGACCGGTCCAGTAGGCGTAGTCGCGGTCGAACCGCGGCGCGTCGAACCAGAGCGGTCCCCCGTGGACGTGCGCGATAGTCGCCCGCGGTTCCGGGTCGTTCGCGTCGAAGTCGGCCGGGAGGTAGACGACGGCTTCGATTTCGACCCCGTCGCCGTCCTCGAATCGAACGCGTTCGCACGAGGGCAGGGCGGCGTCGGCGAGGACCGATTCGTTCAGCGCCGTGAGTCCGACGAGTTCGGCGTCGTCGTCGGCGCTCGCATCACCCGCCGTCCCGTCCCCCTCACCGGCGTCCGCCCGAACGCCGTCCGTCGACGCCGCGAACAGGTCCTCGCCGTCGCTCGGATGGCTGAGGAGCGCCGCCGTCCGCCCGCCCGCGGCGTCGAAGTCGAGGAGGTCCCTGTCCTTACCCTGCGCGCCGAAGATTCGAACCGGGTCGTCGGCGTCGAGGGCGACGAGTCGGGCGCGGCCCCCGTCTCCGGCGCGGGCGAGGAGCGACCCCTCGTCGGTCCAGACGGGGCCACCGAGCGCCGTCCGGTCCAGCGAGTGCGAGACGGAGCGGACGGTGACCGCGCCGGAGTCGTCGGCCGCGCCGTCGACGACGTACACCTCCGTCGGCGCGCAGGCGTTCGTCGCGTCGTTCGCCGCGAACGCGAGTCGGTCGCCGTCCGGACTCCAGCGCGGACTCCCGGCCGACAGTCCGCCGTCTGTGAGCCGTTCGAGCCCCGTTCCGTCGGGCGAAATCGCGTACGCATCCTGCGCGTACGTCTCGTCGGGGCTCTCGCCGAAGCAGGAGACGAACGCGATTCGCTCTCCGGGCCCCCACGCGGGTTGCGGCCCGGCGAACGCCGCCCGCGCGCCGCGTGCGTAGGCATCGTCGAGTCGCCTCGCCTCGCGCGTCTCCCGGTCGACGACGAACAGGTACGTCCGCACGTCGTCCTGCCAGCCCTTCCCGTCGACTCTGTGCTGCGTCCGCGTCACCTCGATAGGCCCGTCGTCCCGGACGCGTTCGAGGTACTCGCGCTGTTCGTCGGTCGGGTCGCGCGCGGCGACGACCAACCGGTCGCCGTCCGGTCCCCAGTCGAACGCCTCGACGCCCTCTTCGAAGTCCGTCACCTGCCGCGCGTCGCCGCCGCGGGCGAGGTCGAACGACCACACCTGCGACTTCGGGTCCTCGTCCGCCTCGTCCGCGCCCCTCGCGTCCTCCTCCTTCGCGTCCTCTCCCCCCTCGGGCCGGACGGCGAGCGAGACGTCCTCGTCGCGGGCGGCGAGGAAGGCGAGTCGGTCGCCGTCGGGGCCCCACGCGGGGCTTCCGGCGTCGGCGACGCGCGTGAGTCGGTGCGGGTCGCGCGACCCGTCGGTCGGCACGACGAACAGCGACGTCCGCTCCTCGTCGGCGTCGACGTCGGACTCGGTGAGCAGAAACGCCGCGCGGGAGCCGTCGGGCGAGACGGTCACGGCCGACGGCGAGCGGAGTTCGAACAGCGCGTCGAGGTCCAGCGGTTCCATGCGTAGTCGCCGCCCACCGCCGCCTTCGTTCTTGCGCCGGGGGGCGTCCGCCGCCCGCGGTCGCAGCGGTCTCGATTCGACGGCCGAACCCGCGATTTCTGTCCCGGTGCGGTAGTTTAAGGCGTCCCGAGAGTTGAACTCAGATATGAGCAGTCAGAAACCCCGCGAGGAGGACGACGACGAGCGCTTCTCCAGCGGGAAGGACGAGCGCCTCCGCAGCACGGAGGTCACGGAGGGCCCCGACAAGGCCCCGCACCGCGCGATGTTCCGAGCGATGGGGTTCGACGACGAGGACCTCGGGTCGCCGATGGTCGGTATCGCCAACCCCGCGGCGGACATCACGCCGTGTAACGCCCACCTCGACGACGTGGCCGACGCCGCCGTCGAGGGCGTCGACGCGGCGGGCGGGATGCCCATCGAGTTCGGCACCATCACCATCTCCGACGCCATCTCGATGGGCACCGAGGGGATGAAGGCGTCGCTCATCTCGAGGGAGGTCATCGCCGACTCCGTCGAACTCGTCTCGTTCGGCGAGCGCATGGACGCCCTCGTCACCGTCGCCGGGTGCGACAAGAACCTCCCCGGGATGATGATGGCCGCCATCCGCACCGACCTCCCGTCGGTGTTCCTCTACGGGGGTTCCATCATGCCCGGCGAGCACCAGGGCCGCGAGGTGACCGTCCAGAGCGTCTTCGAGGGCGTCGGCACCTACGCCGAGGGCGACATGAGCGCCGACGAACTCGACGAACTGGAGCGCAACGCCTGCCCCGGCGCCGGCTCTTGCGGCGGGATGTTCACCGCGAACACGATGGCGTCCATCTCCGAAGCGCTCGGACTCGCGCCGCTCGGGTCGGCCTCCGCGCCCGCCGAGTCCGAGGAGCGCTACGACGTGGCCCGCCGCGCCGGCGAGGCCGTCCTCGAAGCCGTCGAGAACGACCGCCGACCCTCCGAAATCCTCTCGAAGGAGTCCTTCGAGAACGCCATCGCCCTGCAGGTGGCCGTCGGCGGGTCGACGAACGCCGTGCTCCACCTCCTCGCACTCGCGGCGGAGGCCGGCATCGATCTCTCCATCGAGGAGTTCGACGAGATATCGCGCCGGACGCCGAAGATAGCCAACCTCCAACCCGGCGGCACGCGCGTCATGAAGGACCTCCACGACGAGGGCGGCGTCCCCGTCGTGATTCGTCGCCTCCTCGACGCCGGCCTGTTCCACGGCGACGCGATGACCGTCACCGGCCGGACCATCGAAGAGGAACTGGAGCACCTCGACCTGCCGAGCGACGACGAGGTGGGCGGCGACTTCATCTACACCGTCGACGACCCCTACCAGGAGGAGGGCGCCATCAAGATTCTCACGGGCAACCTCGCGCCCGACGGCGCCGTCCTGAAGGTGACCGGCGACGACAAGTTCCACCACTCCGGTCCCGTCCGCGTCTTCGAGAACGAGGAGGAGACGATGCGGTACGTGCAGGAGGGGAACATCGAGTCGGGCGACGTCATCTGCATCCGGAACGAGGGGCCGAAGGGCGGCCCCGGCATGCGCGAGATGCTCGGCGTCACCGCCGCCGTCGTCGGGCAGGGCCACGAGGACGACGTAGCCCTCCTGACCGACGGGCGGTTCTCCGGCGCGACGCGCGGGCCGATGGTCGGTCACGTCGCCCCCGAGGCGGCCGACGGCGGCCCCATCGCTCTCCTCGAAGACGGCGACACGGTGACCGTCGACATCCCGAACCGCGACCTTTCCGTCGACCTCTCCGAGGAGGAACTCGAAGCCCGGAGGGAGGAGTGGGAACCGCGCGAACCCCAGTACACGACGGGCGTGCTGGCGAAGTACGGCAGCGATTTCGGCTCCGCCGCGAACGGCGCAGTGACGAATCCGGGCGCGAAGCGGTAACGTATCTACTTTTTGGTCCGGCGTTTCGAGCGAACGCGGGCGAGGAGGAGACGGGACGGCGCGGTGACGGGGTCCGTGCAAAATGATAGCACTAGACATGCTCTCAGCCCTCTTTTTGGACCGACCAAAACAGGGCGAATAAAAGGTCGGAAGGCACCCCTGGCGGTCGATTCGAAGGGGGTAACATAGTCTCTGTGGAACTGCTAATTATTCCCTATGATGAACAATTGTTATAGTACAGGAGCGGGTGTGGGGAATCGTGTCCGGTTGACGACAGCCGACGGGTGAACTCCCGGCCGTCCCGGCGATTGACGCCGCCTTCGCCCCACACCGCCGCGCCTCGCCGTCCCTCCGGGACGCAGCGAGGAGAGCGGACGCGAGGGACGTCTTCACGCGGTACCGGGACGAGCGTCGAGTCGGGGACGGCTAACGGGCTTCCACGCCGAAACGAACCGCCGGACGCGCCAGTTACAACTATGTCAGACGACAGCACACGCGAACCCGCCGACGAACCGACGGTGGAACCGGACGGCGGCGTCGCCGCCTCCGGAAGTCGGAGCCACCGAGACGTCGACTACCTCGACAGGGAGGTGAACCTCCTCCGCCCGAGCACGCCGTTCATGCGCGACCACCTGCGCATCATCTGGACCGGGTTCGCCGCCTGGGCGCTCGTCGTCTTCGGGCCGGTGACCCTGACCGCCGTCGCGCCGGGCGTGATGACGACGACGATGCCCGTCGTCGGCTTCCCGCTCCACTACTTCCTCGTCGCCATCGGGGCGCCGGTGGGAGCGCTCACTCTCGCGTTCTGGTACGCCCGCAAGCGCGACGCCCTCGACGAGGAGTACGGAATCAACCACGGGACGACCGCCGACGGACCCGACGGCGCTCCCGAGGGCACGGCCACCGACGGGGGGCGGGCCGAATGACGGGCCTCCTCGTTCCGCTCCAGAGCGGCCTGCTTCCGGAGGGGCTGAACGTCTCGTTCAAACTCGTCCCGGCCATCATGGTCACGGCCATGCTCCTGCTGTTCTTGGCCATCGGGTACGTGTTCAAGGTGGCCGACACCGAGGGAATGTGGGTCGGCGGCCGCTCCATCGGTAACGTGGAGAACGGGATGGCCATCGGCGCCAACTGGATGTCCGCGGCGTCGTATCTCGGGATGGCGGCGCTCATCGCCCTCTCGGGGTTCTACGGGCTGGCGTTCATCGTCGGCTGGTCGGCCGGCTACTTCATCCTCCTCATCTTCATGGCGGCGCAGATGCGGCGGTTCGGCAAGTACACCGCGCCGGACTTCGTCGGCGACCGCTTCAACTCCGACGGCGCCCGCGCCATCGCGGCGGTGACGACGTTCCTCATCGGGTTCGTCTACGCCATCGGGCAGGCCCGCGGCATGGGCCTCGTCGGCGTCTACATCTTCGGTGACATCGGCATCCCCGGACTGAGCGGCTACCAGTCGATGGTCGTCGCCATGATGGCCATCACCGTCGGCTATCTGACGCTGTCGGGGATGCTCGGCGCGACGAAGAACATGGCCGTCCAGTACGTCATCCTCATCGTCGCCTTCCTCGCCGGCCTCTACGTCGTCGGGTTCACGCAGGGCTACTCAACGGTGCTCCCGCAGATAGAGTACGGCGCGCTGATATCCCAACTCGGGACCGAGTTCAGCGAGCCGTTCGTCAACGAGAGCTACTACCTCTGGATCGCCACGGCGTTCTCTCTGGTCGTCGGTACCTGCGGGTTGCCGCACGTGCTCGTCCGGTTCTACACCGTCGAGAGCGAGCGGACCGCCCGCTGGTCGACGGTGTGGGGGCTCGGGTTCATCCTGCTTCTGTACCTGAGCGCGCCGGCGTTCGCCGCGTTCGGCACCGACCTCTACGCGCAGAACATCGGACCCGTCTACGGCGACCCCGGCATGACGAGCGCCGCGGGCGACGTCATCGTCGTGTTGGCGGCGCAACTGGCGAACCTTCCGACGTGGTTCGTCGGCCTCGTCGCCGCCGGCGGCATCGCCGCCGCCATCGCCACGACGGCCGGCCTGTTCATCGCCGGTTCCTCGGCCATCGCGCACGACATCTACGTCAACATCGTCAACGAGGACGCGACGCAACGCCAGCAGGTGCTCGTCGGCCGCCTCAGCATCGTCGCCTTGGGCGTGTTCACCACGCTGGCGGCGCTCGACCCCGCGGCGCCCATCGCCGCTCTCGTCTCCTACGCGTTCTCGCTGGCCGGCGCCGTGCTGTTCCCGATGTTCTTCCTCGGCCTCTGGTGGGAGAACACGAACCGGCAGGGCGCGCTGGCCGGGATGACCACCGGCCTCCTCATCTGGTTCACCCCCATCGTGAACGAGGTGCTGCCGAGCTACGGGCTGTTCGCCGGCGCGGCCGGCGCCGACGGCGTCATCTTCCCCGCCCTCGCGCAGTGGCTGCCGGCCATCGGGTCGGCGCTCGTCGCCGTGCCCGTCGTGTTCGCCGTCACCATCGGCGTCTCGCTCGTCACCGACGAACCGCCGCTGGAGACCAAGCGGATGGTCAGACAGTGTCACAGCCCCGAACCCATGGGACAGCAACAGACCGCCGAGGACGTGGTGGGCAACGACGGGAGCGGGGGGACTCCCGCGGACGACTGAGTGACAATGTACGAACACATACTCGTGCCGACGGACGGGAGCGACACCTCACGACAGGCGGTCGACCAGGCCGTCGATATCGCCGAGAAGTACGACGCGACGGTGCACGCCCTCTACGTCATCGACGTGGACGCGACGAGTTACTCGCTCGGGACGGAACAGGTCGACCGCATTCGGAGTGGCCACCTCGACGAGATGCCCGAGGTGACGGACGCGGCGAAGGAAGCCACCGGCTACGTCGCCGATGCGGCCCGCGAACGCGGCGTCTCCGTCGAGGAGCACGTCTCCGCGGGCGAACCGGCCCGCGCCATCCGGAAGTTCGTCGAGGAGCACCCGATAGACCTCGTCGTGATGGGGTCGCACGGGCGTTCGGGCCTCTCGCGCGTCGTCCTCGGCAGCGTCGCCGAGAAGGTGCTCCGTCGGACGCGACTGCCGGTGCTCGTCGTCGACAGCGAGGAAGCGGAGGGGACCGAGGCGTGAACTCCTCGTCGGGTCCCGTCGACACCCTGCGAGAGCACGGGTCGGGGATGCTCGCGGACCTCACCTTCGCCATCGCGTGGGTGGTGGCCGTCTCCCTGTTCTTCGACTTCGTGCGGGGACCGCAGTGGGCCTACTACCTGTTCATGGTCGCCGGCGTGGCGGCGTATTTCGGGTTCTTCTGGTCGCTGGACGTGGCGCGGGAGCAGCGAGAGAAGGGCTGACTGTCCCCCGCCGCTCGATGTCCCGTCCTCCGGTGCTGCCTACCGAATACCTCCGAACGGGTCGACGCCGCTCGGAGCCTCCAATCCGAACGTCCGGAAACCCTATGTGCTGGGAGATCCGGGGATTGGTGCGCCGCGCCGCCCGGTCCGGATACTATCTTTATCTCTCGCCCCGCCGTCTAGAGGCGTATGGGAAATAGCCAAGATAGTGACATGAACGGGACGCTCGTCGTGGGGGCGTTCCTCGCGCTCGACGGCGTGATGCAGGCGCCGGGAGGTCCCGACGAGGACCGCGACGGCGGGTTCGAACACGGCGGATGGACGGTCAACTACTGGGACGAGCGGATGGGCGAAGTCATGGACGAGCAGTTCGCCGGAGTCGACGCGCTGTTGCTCGGTCGGCGGACGTACGAAATCTTCGCCGCGCATTGGCCGCGCGTGGACGCCGACGGCGACCCCGTGGCGGCGAAGCTGAACAACATGCCGAAGTACGTCGCCTCCCGGACCCTCGACGCGGTGGAGTGGAACAACTCGACGCTCCTCACGGGGGACGTCGCGGAGGCCGTGGAGAACCTCAAGGAGGAACGCGGAGACGTGATTCTGGTGCAGGGGAGTCACGACCTCATCCAGACGTTACTCGCCCACGACCTCGTCGACGAGTTCTGGCTCTGGGTCTTCCCCCTCGTCTTGGGGGACGGAAAGCGGTTGTTCGGCGAGGGGACGGTCCCAGCCGCCCTCGAACTGACCGATTCCGAAACGTCGAGTACGGGCGTCCAGATGCTCCGATTCGAGCGGGCGGGCGAAATTGACTACGGCTCCTTCGCCCTCGACGACGCGGCGGAGTGACGGGACTGTCGTACCGCGACTGAGGTCGAAGTAAGGGCTTCGCTCGTCGCGTAGCGCCTCGAAAACGGATATGGGACCGCTGAGAGTCGAACTCAGGTCCTACCGACCCCATCGGCAGAGGATACCACTACCCCACGGTCCCAGGGTGTATCCGAGAGAATGCGCGTGTGACCGTTAAGTGCTTCGCTTCGAGTCGACGCCGGTACGGAATGGCACGCCGGCGGGCCGGTCGGCGGTCACTCCGACTCGGCGTTCGCGTCCCGCGGAACGACCGCGTCGCCGTCGTCGCGGACGGCCATGCTCAGCACGGGGTCGCCCTCGTAAGCGACCAATCCCTCCCGCCGGGCGACGACGTAGCCGTCGTGGCCCGTCTCGACCGTGTCTACTCTCTCTCCTTGCGGCGTCACCACGTCGGCGACGGTATCGCCCGACTCGACGGCGTCGCCGGGTTCGACGCGGTGGCGGACGAGGCCGGCCGTCTCCGTTCGGGGGTGGACGGCGCGTCGGACCGGGTAGTCCACGGGTGCGTCGGGGACGCCGACGCCGGGGTCGCCCACGTCTTCGGGGACGTCCGCCGAATCGAGCATCCCGAGTTCGACCAGGACGCCGTAGACGCCCGCGACGCCCGCCGCGCGCACTTCCTCCTCGACGACGCTGTGGCCGCCGAGTTCGACGGTGACGGCGGGGATGCCGGCGGCGTTCAGCGCCGCCCCCGCGGTGGAGCGCTGGAGCGCCTGTTCGACGTACTCGGCGGCGGGGTACTCCGTGAGGGTCGGAAAGCCGTAGGCGTCCGCGAGGCGGTCCAGTTCGGCCGACAGTTCCTCGGCCTCCGATTCGCTCCGGCGTTCGCCGTACAGCACCCGGTCCCGGATGAGAAACGGCATCGACCCGATCTGAGCCGTGTGCAGGTCGAGGAGGGCGTCGGCCGACGCCGCGAACGCCTCGTACAGTCGCTCGTCGATTCGCTCCTGGACGCCCGGCGGGCGCGAGGAGGGCGAGTCGGGGTCCGGGAAGTAGCGGTTCGGGTCGTCGTCGCCGTAGTAGGACTGCCGGGCGTTGCGGCGGAGGCCCGCGGGGTTGACCACGGGCACGCAGGCGACCGTTCCCGAGAGGTTCGCCGCGAGGTCCGCGCGCATCGCGTCCTGCGCGACGGCGACGCCGGTGGCCTCGTCGCCGTGGACGCCGCCGGTGAGCCACAGCGTCGGGCCCGCGGACTCGCCCTCGGCGACCACGAGGGGGAGGCGCTCCGTCCCGCCGGTCGGGAGGTCCGTCGCCTCGAACCAGCCGCTGACGACCGCGCCGGGTTCGGATTCGACGCTTCCAACGTGCATACTTCGGTGTCAGGGGGCGAGATGAAAAGTCGTCGGATGCAGCCGCCGTCGCTCGGTCCCGGTGCGCTCCTCATCAGAGCGGCGCGGACGGCGTCGGAAGCGCGCCTGCGACGGTGGCGAGCGCGACGGTCCCCCAGAACGTGGCGACGAACGACGGCGTCACCGCGAGGCCGACGACGTCAAGCGCGGCGACCGCGACGATGCCGAAAAATCCGAACACCGGGACCGCCCACGCGGCGTAGACGCGCCGGTCGTCGACGTCGGAATCGGGAGCGCTCACGACCGCCCGTTGCGCGCTGCGGGTGAAAAAGCCCCGCTCAGACCAGCACGCGTTCCAGCGAGACTACCTCCCCCGAGTCGGACTCGGGGTCACCGACGAGGCGGCCGAGACAGACCGCCGCGTCGTCGGGCGTCACGCAGGCGACGAGCGACCCGCGGTCGGCGTCGTCAGCGTCGAACACGCCCGGCGCGTACACCGGCGCCCCCTCGGCCACCTGTTCGGCCGCGGAGTAGGCGATGGTGACGTGCGGCAGGTGCGAGAGGGCGCGTTCGGCCGGCGCGACCACCTCGCGCAGTTCGGACTCGTCGCCCTCCTCGGCGAACGCGAGGGCGTCCGAGAGGTCGTACAGCGTCGAGAGCGCGGTGTCGTCGAACGGGTCCGTCGCGGTGCGGCGGAGGTGGCCCATGTGCGCGCCCGTGCCGGCCGCGAGGCCGATGTCGTGACAGAGCTTTCTGATATACGTCCCGCTCTCACAGCGGATGCGGAGCAGGGCCTGCCGGTCTCTGACCTCCAGCACGTCGAGGTCGTACACCTCGCGGGAGCGGAGGCGGCGCGAGACGGCGCTCTTCCGGGGCGGCTTCTGGTACACCTCGCCCTCGAACTCGGCGACGACGGCGTCGAAGTCCGACGGGACGGGCTTGTGCAGTTCCAGCACCGAGACGTACTCCTTCGAGCCCTCCAAGAACACCTGCGCCATGCGGGTGGCCTCACCCAGGAGCGTCGGCAGACAGCCCGTCACCTTGGGGTCGAGCGTGCCGGCGTGGGCCGCCCGTTCGACGTCCGTCATGTCCCGCACCCACGCGGCGACCTGGTGCGCCGAGGGGCCGGGCGGTTTGTCGAGGTTGACGACGCCGAACGACAGCAGGTCGTCGACGGAGCGCTCGCCGGGGGGACCGCGGAGGTCACTCACGGTTCAGAAGTCGTACTCGACGCCCTCGACGGGGAACTTCCCCTCGTCCTCGGCGGGGTCGTAAGCGTCGACGGCGGCTTTCAGGATGTCCGGGACGTCCGACTGGCTCCACCGGGCGGTGTTGAGCGTCACGTCGTATATCGCGAGGTCGGTGATGTCGATGTTGTAGTATTCTTGGTAGCGCAACGCCTCGCTCCGGGCGCGCGCGGCCGTCTCCTCGCGGGCGCGTTCGACCGACTTCTCCTCGCGGTCGGCGATTCGGGTCGCGCGGACGTCCAGGGGGGCGTCCAGCCACAGGCGGACGTCGGCGGCGTCGCCGGCCAACCACCCGGCGAGCCGCGACTCCAACAGCACGTCGTCGCGTTCTAGGGCGATGCTCCGGAGGCGACGGTCCAAGTCGCGGTCTATCTGTCCGTCCTCCTCGGCGAGTTTGTTGAACTCGACCGCCGTCATTCCGCGTTCGGCGGCGAGTTGGCGAAAGATGTCGCCGCCGGAGATGTGTTCGAGGTCGAACGCCTCGGCGAGCGTTTCGGCGGTCGTACTCTTTCCGGCGCCCGGTGGACCGGAGACGGTGAGCAACATAGAGACTCTCGGGCGGTCCCGCTAAAAGAGGTTGTCTTTGCCGACGGGTGTGGCGCTCCGTGTCGAACGCCGCGGCGGACGAATCGAGCGGTGCGGGCCCGATTACGACGCCGACGGCGAGATGTCGATGTTGAGGCTCTTGCGGATGATCTGGGTGAACCCCATCGAGCAGAGGAAGTACCAGACGATCCACGCCTGCATCGGTCCGACGACGCCGTCGGTCCACTCGACGCTCCCGACGAGGGGTAGCACGATGTTCCCCATCGTCACGTGCGCCTCGGCGTTGCCGCCGACGCCGATGGCCCAGTACATCCAGAGGAACGCCGGGATGGTGATGAACATGATCCACACCATCGGGCGGAACTGCTCTTTGAACATCCCCAACTGGTCGCCCATCGCCTCCATCTGCTCCTCCTGGATGGCGTCGAGCGCCTCGTCGTCGCCCGCCTCGCGGGCCTCCTTCTGCCGCTTCTGGATGTCCTTCATCCGCTCCTGGTAGGCTCCCATCTTCTCCATGTCCATGAGGTTCGCCTGCAGGAGCGTCGAGTACAGCCCCGTCGCCAGCGCGATGACCATGATGACCGCGTAGAACGGCAGCAGTTCGGTCAGCGGTCCGAGGACGACGTCCATCGCGGTGCCGATGACGTCGCGGAGGGGCTTCCAGCCGTAGGCGGCGAACAGACCCACCGTGACCACCGCCGCCATCTTGTCGTACTTCGACCACGAGGAGCCCTCGTCGTCGATGTCGGCCGAGGAGGACCCCGACGACGCCGAACTCGACCCCGACGACGACGCCGTGGCCTCCTCCAGACCGGCGCGCGTCGCCTCGGGGTCGGCGAGTTCGAAGCCCTCGTCGCCGTCGACGAGGATGCCCTTCTCGATGAGCCGACCCCAGTGGCCGCTCGTGATGTCTCCTTTCACGTCGACCCACCGGACGTCGCCGTCGTCGGCCCGTTCGAGGACGGTCTCGACGGCGCTCCGCATCTCCGGGTCCGAGGAGACGAGGTCCCGCACCTTCGCTTCGATTCGTGCCATTGCCGAGAGAGTAGTTACTCACCGGTAATCAAGCTTTTACTCTCCGTCTCCGCGCATCGTCGTCGAGAACTCGCGCGGGGGAGCGAGTCGCTCCGGCGCGTGCGCCCCTCTCAGGCGTCCTCGACCACGTCGGCCACGTCCTCGAACACTTCGTCCGGCGTCTGCTCGCCGTCCACTTCGACGAGGACGCCCCGGTCGCGGTAGTGTTCGACCACGGGCGAGGTGTTCTCGTGGTAGACGTTCAGTCGCTCCCGGACCGTCTCCTCGGTGTCGTCGTCCCGTTGGACGAGTCGGCCGCGAATCTCCTCGTCGTCGGGCATGTCGAACTCGGTGTGGTAGATGTCGCCCGTGTCGGGGTCGAGGCGGCGACCGGTGAGGCGGCGGACGAGTTCGTCCTCGTCGACGTCGAGGTAGACGACGGCGTCGAGGTCGGTGATCTCCGAGAGGTACTGGGCCTGGTCGAGGTTGCGCGGGTAGCCGTCGAGGACGTACCCGTCCGCATTCTGCAGGGCGGTCTTGACTATCTCGTTGACCACGTCGTCGGGGACGAGTTCGCCCGCGTCCATGTACTCCCGCGGCGTGTCGTACTCGAAGTCCATGTGACCGATGTCCATGTCCTTGTTCGCCCGGAGGGCGTCGCCGGTCGTCACGTGTTCGAGGTCGAACTCGTCGGCGAGTCGCTTCGACTGCGTTCCCTTCCCGGCGCCGGGGGCGCCGAGCAGCAGAATGTGCTTACCCATGTTCGACCCATCCCGGGCCGTTGGTATAACGTTGAAGAAAGCGTCCGTCCTTTCGCGTTCCTCCCGCCCGGCCGCGCGGCCGTCCGACCGGCGTCCGACACGACATCAACACAGTCAGGGTCCCGCGCGAACGAAGCCCGCACAGATGCCCAACGCGACGTTTCCGACCGCCCCCGCCGTCACGCGGGCGACCCTCGACCCGGTCGCCCGTCGCCCGTGAGCGACGGCGCGGTCGCCCGGCGCGCCGGGTCGCTCGCCGCCGCCGTTCCGGGACTGCTCCTCCTCGCGGCGCTGGCCGGCCTCGCCTCCCTCGTCGCCGGCGCGGTACCCGGACTGAACGCGCTCCTCCTCGCGGTAGCGCTCGGTGCGCTGGTCGCCAACACGGTCGGCGTCCCCGACCGGGCCGCCGCGGGGGTCGGGTTCCGCGGCGTCCTCCTCGAAGCCGGTATCGTCCTGCTCGGCGCGCGCGTCGCGTTCGCCGAACTCGTCGCGACCGGTCCCGTCGTGCTCGGCCTCGCCGTCGCGGCCGTCGTCTTCGGCGTCACGTTCGTCGAGTCGCTCGCCCGGCGAGCGTTCGGCCTCCGGCGCGAGACGGCGTCGCTGCTCGCCGCGGGCGCGAGCGTCTGCGGCGTCTCAGCCGCGACGGCCATCGCGGGCACCATCGACGCCGACGGGGAGTCGCTGGCGCACGTCGTCGCCGCCATCCTGCTGTTCGACGCGGTGACGCTGGTCGCCTTTCCCGTGGCCGGCGACCTGCTGAACCTCTCCTCCCGTCAGTTCGGCGTCTGGGCCGGCCTGAGCATGTACAGCACCGGCCCGGTCACCGCCGCCGGGTTCGCCCACTCCGCCGCGGCCGGACAGTGGGCGACGGTGACGAAACTGGCGCGGAACTCGCTGCTCGGCGCCGTCGCCCTCTGGTACGCGTTCCGCTACGCCGACCGCTCGGCGGGGTCGGGGTCGCGGGCGGCGTCGCTGCTCGACGGCGTTCCGAACTTCCTCGCCGGGTTCGCGTTCGTCGCCCTCGCTGCCAACGCGGGGCTGCTCTCGCCGGCGATGCTCGCCGCTCTCGAAACCGCGAGCGACGCCCTGTTCGCCCTCGCGTTCGCGGGTCTCGGACTCGACGTCCGCCTCGGCGCGATGCGGGAGGCCGGCCTCGCACCGGTTGCGGTGCTCGGCGTATCGCTCCTCGTCGTCTCCGCCCTCGCCCTGACCGCCGTGGTGACGCTCCTGTGACCCGTCTGCGACCGCCCGCGACTCCGCCGTGGCTCCGCCGTGACTCCGCTCCCGACCGTTTTTCTACGGACGGCGACGAAGGGGTGAGCATGACCAGATTCGACGCCGACGACGCGACCGAACGCCGAAAGCTGTTCGCGGAGGCGGTGACCGCTCACCGGGAGCGCGCGAGTCCGTTCTTCACCGTCGAAGTCGACTCGGACCCCGCGGCCGACGGCGAGAACGCGCCCGCGCCGTGGGTGCAGTTCGCCGACGGGACGTTCAACATGGACGTGACCGACGAGGAACTCGAACGGGCGAAGTCGCTGCTCTCGGAGTTCCCCGAGTTCCGCATCGACAAGATGGAGTCGCCCGAAGAGTCCGAGGGAACGAACCTCCGCGTCACCGCGCGGTCGGACGCGAACCGCCTCGCGGCGTTCGTCGACCGGGTCTTCCGCGAGGTGTACGGCCGCGGCGACGACTACCGCGCGTGGGTCGCCGCCGTCTGAACCGACGGGTCTCGGAGCGTTCGACGGGGCGCCGGGGCGCCAGCGGTTTGCGAACCCCTAAAGTCGATGGGGGAGAACATCTCATCTATGACCACACGGCACACCCGTTCACGCACGTCCCGTCCGAGCGAACCGAACCGAACGCGCGGCGGATCCCACCTCGGCGGCGATGGCTCGGGAGTGTTCCCGTCTCCGTCTCCGTCTTCGTCGACGACGCTCGGCCGCCCCGTGAGCGGCGGCGGTGGTCGACATGGCTGAGAACCCCGCGGCCGGTGACGACCCCGCCACACCGTCCCTGTTCGCCCGACCGCTCGTTCCCGTCGCGGGGACGGACGACGCCGCGGCGACGGCGAGCGCCCTCCTCCCGCGCGTCGCCGCCGTCGGCGGCCGACCCGTCTTCCTCCACGTCGTCGAGAAGGCCGGCGGCGCGCCCGACAAGGCCTCCGTCGAGCAGCGGGAGGAACTCGCCGCCGAGATGTTCGAGCACGTCGAAGCGGCGGCCGCGGACGCCGGCGTCGACGCGGAGACCGAACTCCGCTACGGCACGGACGTCGCCGAGACCATCGTCGACGCCGCGCACGACGCGGACGCGACGTGCATCGCGTTCACCCCGCGCGGCGGCAGCAAGTGGTGGGACCTGTTCTCCGGCGACGTCCGCGAGTCGCTCGTGGCCGAGAGCGACCTGCCGGTGGTCGTTCTCCCGGACGTCCGCGAGGAGGGACCCGACGCGTGAGCGGCGGTCGTTCTCAGCGATTCGCGCCCGCGCCGTGCGGGGGTGACGCGGCGTGAGCGGCGGAGACGAGGAACTCGCGAAGGACCTCGGGCCCCTCGCGGCCCTGACCATCGGCGTCGGGACGATGATCGGCGCGGGCATCTTCGTGCTGCCCGGCCCCGCCGTCGCGCAGGCCGGCCCCCTCGCCGCCGCGGCGTTCGTTCTCGGCGGCGCAATCGCCCTGCTGACCGCGCTCTCGGCCTCCGAACTCGGCACGGCGATGCCGAAGTCCGGCGGGGCGTACTACTACGTCAACCACGCCCTGGGCCCCCTGTTCGGCAGCGTCGCCGGGTGGGCCAATTGGATGGGGCTGGCGTTCGCCTCGGCGTTCTACATGACCGGGTTCGGCCAGTACGTCACGACGTTCCTGCCCGTCCCCGACCTGTCGCTCGGGTTCGTCACGGTGTCGGCGGTGAAACTCGTCGCCCTCGCGGGCGCGGCGCTGTTCGTCTTCGTCAACTACGTCGGCGCGAAGGAGACGGGCAAACTGCAGAACTACATCGTCGTTACCCTCGTTGGCATCCTCGCGGTGTTCACGGCGTTCGGCGCGATGAACGCGGACCTGTCGTCCCTCAGACCCATCGTCCCGCCGGACAAGGGCATCTCCCCGCTGCTTCCGGTGACGGGGCTGGTGTTCGTCTCGTATCTCGGCTTCGTCCAGATCACGTCGGTCGCCGAGGAGATTCAGGAACCGGGCAAGAACCTCCCGCGGGCCGTCATCGGGAGCGTCCTCATCGTCACGACGGTGTACGCCCTGGTCCTCGTGACCGTCCTCGCGGCGGTTCCGAACAGCGTCGTCGCCAACAACGACACCGCCGTCGTCGACGTGGCGCGGATGCTCATCGGACCGGTCGGCGCCGCCGCGATGCTGTTCGGCGGCCTCCTCGCGACCGCCTCCAGCGCCAACGCCTCCATCCTCGCCTCCTCGCGCATCAACTTCGCGATGGGCCGAGACCGAATCGTCAGCACCGAACTCAACGAGATCCACCCGCGGTTCGGGACGCCCTACCGCTCTATCGCCATCACGGGCGGGTTCATCTTCGCGTTCATCCTCCTCGCGGACGTGGAGACGCTCGCGACCGCCGGGAGCGTCCTCCACCTCATCATCTACGGCCTGCTCAACATCGCGCTCATCGTGATGCGGACGGCCGACCCCGAGGACTACCAGCCCGACTACACGGTCCCGCTCTACCCGTTCACGCCGATTCTCGGCATGATAACCTCGTTCGCGCTCATCTACTTCTTCGCGAGCAACGTCATCCTCCTCGCCGTCGGCTTCACGGTGTTCGCGGCGGTGTGGTATCTCGCCTACGCCCGCTCGCGGGCGACGAAGCAGGGTATCCTCGGGCAGTACGTCCTGAGCCGCCGCGAGGAGGTCCCCGACGCCGCCGTCTCGGCCGCCTCCTCGGTCCAACCCGACGGCGGCACCTACCGCGTGATGGTCCCCCTCGCCAACCCGGCGAACCAGACGGACCTCATCACGCTCGCCAGCGCCCTCGCGAAGGCCCGCGACGGCACCGTCGTCGCCGTCCACATCGAGCAGGTGCCCGACCAGACGGCGCTCGAATCCGCCCGCGAACGCGGGGACTTCGCGGAGGCGGACGAAATCCTCGAACGCGCCCGCGACAGCGCCGAGACGTTCGACGTGCCGATAGAGACGCACACGATTCTCTCGCACCGCTCGTTCGAGGAGGTGTTCGACGCGGCGCGGACGTACGACGCCGACCTCACCGTCATGGGGTGGGGTCCGGACTCCCACGGCGCCCCCGGGCGCGCCGAGTCCGCCATCGACGAACTCGCCAGTTCGCTCCCCTGCGACTTCCTCGTCCTGCGCGACAGAGGGTTCGACGCCTCGCGGATTCTGGTCCCGACGGCCGGCGGCCCGGACTCGGACCTCTCGGCCGCCGTCGCGGCGACGCTCCGCGAGCGGTACGACTCGACGGTCGCTCTCCTCCACGTCGCCGACGACGCCGCCGAGGGCGAGCAGTTCCTGACCGAGTGGGCCGAGGGGCACGGCCTCTCCGACGCCGAACTCATCGTCGAGGAGTCCGACGACGTGGAGGCGTGCATCGAACGCCACGCCGAGGACGCGACGATGCTCGTCATCGGCGCCACCGAACGCGGCCTGCTCTCCCGCCTCGTCCGCGGGACGCTCGTCCTCGACGTCGTCAACGACGTTGACTGCTCGGTCCTCCTGGCCGAACGCTCGCGGGAACGCTCGCTCCGCGAGCGACTGCTCGGGAGGGAGTGACGCGGGCGGGCACCGACGTTCCCGCTCCGCGGGAGGGTATTTCCCGGCGCGCGACGTACTCCGTTTATGCCATCGAGAGCCTCCGCTTCCGCCGTCGACGGCGGCGTCACGCCGGATGTGTTACAGCTACGAGCCGAGTCGACGCTCCTCGACGTCGGCGACGTTGATCTGCACGTCGTCACCGCCGGCCCGGAGGACGGCGAACCCGTCGTGCTCCTCCACGGCTTCCCGGAGTTCTGGTACGGCTGGCACGAGTACGTCGAACCGCTCGCCGCCGAGGGCTACCGCGTCGTCGTCCCCGACCAGCGCGGCTACCACCTGAGCGAGAAACCCGAGGCCGTCTCCGCCTACCGTCCGGACGAACTGGCGGGCGACGTGCTCGGACTCCTCGACGCCCTCGACCTCTCGCGGGCCCACCTCGTCGGCCACGACTGGGGCGCGTTCGTCGCGTGGTGGGTGAGCCTCCACCACCCCGAGCGCGTCCGGACGCTCTCGGCGGCGAACGTCCCCCACCCGACGGCGTTCCGGCGGGCGCTCCGAAACGACTGGGAGCAGCGGTTCAAGAGCTGGTACGTCCTGTTCTTCCAGCTTCCGCGGCTCCCAGAGGCGCTGGCGAGCGTCGGCGGCTACCGCGGCGTCTGCGACCTGATGCGCCGGACCAGCCAGCCGGGGACGTTCAGCGCCGCCGACTTCGACTGCTACCGCGCGGCGTGGTCGCAACCGGGCGCGTACCGGTCGATGCTCAACTGGTACCGCGCCATCGCCCGGACAAACCCCCGCCCGCGGACCGAACGCGTCGAGGTGCCGACGCTCGTGCTCTGGGGGGCGAAGGACGCCTTCCTCACCCGCTCGCTCGCCCTGCAGAGCGTCGAGTACTGCGAGCGGAGCCACCTCGTCGTCCTCGACGACGCGACCCACTGGATACAACACGAAGAGCCCGTCCGCGTCCGGCGGGAACTCACCGACCACTTCGAGTCGAACCCGGAGTGACCGGGTCGGGAGGCCGAAACTCGACGCCGGTCCGGCGGATTCGACGAAGTCGTCGGATTCGACGGAACCGCCGGAGACGTGCGTGAGTCTATATACCACCACCGAGGCGACTTAGCGACTTACTTAACCCAGGACGGAATACGTACACTTGAGGCGGAACCGAGGTCGCGTTCCCGGGACTGGATGACCCCGCACGATACTACCTCGTTCGCGTCTCCTTCATGAGTCGACCGGTCGCCCCCCGTGCGACCGGGAGCTTTTCTCCGTTCCGAGCGGCGGCGCTATCGGCTCCCGGCTACCGGTTCGCCGCGCGGTCGAAGACGACGTCGAAGCGCGCGCCGCCCGTCCCGCTCTCGTCGACGCCGATTCGCCAGTCGTGGGCGTCGGCGATGGCCGTGACGATGGCGAGACCGAACCCGGTGCCGTCGGCGCTGCCGGTGACGCCGTACTCGAACACCGAATCGCGGCGGTCCGGCGGGATTCCGGGGCCGTCGTCCGCGACGTAGAACCCCTCGTCGGTGCCGCCGATTTCGACCGTCACGCCGTCGCCGGCGTGCGTCTTGGCGTTGTCGAAGAGGTTCTCGAAGAGCCGACAGAGCCCTTCCTCGTCGGCCGACACGGTCTCCGGCGGGTCGACGAACCGCAGCGCTCCCCCCTCGGGGCCGGCCACCCGCCACGCCCGCTCTGCGGTCTCCCGGAGCGGAACCTGCGCTCGCTCCACGCCGCGGGCGCCCTCGCGCGCGAGCGTCAGCGCCTCGTCGATGCGGTCGTTCATGCGGAGCAGCGACTGGTAGGCGGTGTCGAGGTGGGGGTGCGCGTCGCCGGGGTAGCGCGCGCGAGCGACGTCGAGTTGCGCGAGCGCCGCGCTGAGCGGGTTTCGGAGGTCGTGGGAGACGCTGCTGGCGAACGCCGTCAGCCGCTCGTTGCGCCGTTCGAGCGACCGCGTCTCCGAGCGGTAGTCGGTCACGTCGCGGACGACGACGGCGTAGCCCTCCTCGTCGGTGACGCTCGGCGACATCGGCATCTCGGGGGCGCTCTCGTCGGGTTCGAGCGACGTGACCGCGACGTGGGCGTCGTACGCCTCGCCGTCGGCGTCGCGGGCGACGCACTCGACTTCGATCCGACCCGCCGCGTCGGCCTCTTCGAGGAGCGTGGCCGCCGGAATGTCGGCGTCGAGGACGGTGTCCAGGTCCGTTCCGCGGGCGCTCGTCCGGTCGTACCCCGTCAGTCGGCGGGCGCTCGCGTTCCACGTGGTCACGTCGCCGTCGGCGGCGAGGAGGACCACTGCCGCGTCGACGGCCCGTTCGATGAGCTTTCGGTAGTCCTCGTCGCTGCTCTCGCCGGCCGAGGGGCTGACGTCGGGCAGGGCCCCGTCGTCGCTCACGGCGTCCCTCCCGCGAGCGAGCGCCGTCGGGCGCTGCTGTCGGTGGGCGCCACGCGGGATTGCCGCCTCCGACCCTTCGTCGGGGCGTCGGGGACCGAGGCGCCCGGTTCGCGTCCGGATGACATCGAATTGTCCGTACCGAGGAAACATCGTACCGTATATTTTACGGCTGCTCCTGCGCTCTAACGGCACGTTGAAACCGCACGCCCCAGTCTCTCCGGTATGACCGACCTCGGAAAGGTGGACCGGGAGTTCTTCGACCGCTACGTCTTCTCGAACCTCGGCGCCGACCGCGAGGACGTCGCCGTCGGCCCGACTCACGGCGTCGACTTCGGCCTCCTGAACCTCGACGGCACGGCCGTCGCCGTCGCCGCCGACCCCGTCTCCGTCCTGCCGGGTCTCGGCCTCGCCCGCGCCGGCCGGTTCGCGCTCGATTTCGTCCTCGCGGACGTGGCCGTCTCGGGCCTGCCGCCGTCGCACCTCGCCGTCTCCTTTACGCTCCCGCCCGAGTTCTCCGACGACGACTTCGCCGAACTCTGGACCGCGATGCACGAGGAGGCCGAGGCGCTGGGTGTCAGCATCGTCACCGGCCACACCGCCCGCTACGCCGACTGCTCGTTCCCGTGGGTCGGCGGCGCCACCGCTCTCGCCGTCGGCGACCCGGCGGACGTCATCCGCCCCGACGGCGCCCGCGTCGGCGACGACCTGCTGGTCACGAAGGGGCCGGCCGTGGAGGCGACGGGGCTGCTCACGACGCTGTTCCCCGAGCAGTTCGACCTCTCGCCCGAGACGCTCGCGTCGGCGCAGTCGCGGGTGGACGAGACCGACTGCGTCCGCGACGCGATGACCGCCGCGGCCGCCGGCGGCGTCCACGCCATGCACGACGCGACGGAGTGCGGCCTGTTCGGCGCGCTCAACGAAGTCGCCGACGGCGCGGGCGTCCGCCTCGACGTCGATACGGACGCGGTTCCGTTCCGGCCGAGCGTCCGCGAGGTGTGCGACTATCTGGGCATCGACCCGTGGACGGCGACGACGGGGGGGACGCTCGTGCTCGCCGTCGACCCCGACGCGACCGACCGGGTCGTCTCCGCGCTCGAATCCGAGGGGACGCCCGTCGGCGTCGTCGGGACGGTGCGCGAGGGCTCCGGCGTCGTCGTCGACGGCGAGGCGGTTCCGCACCCGGACGTCGACCCCTCGTGGGCGGCGTACGAGGAGTTGGCGCGGCGGAGCGAGGTGCGGTGAGGTAACGGCGGTTCGACGGTCGCGGTCGCGCCCCGTTCACCCGGTTCACTCGTTGCGGCGTTTCGGTATCTCTCGGGGTCGAAACCCACCAGTTCGCCCGAACAACAGTGATTATCTCGCAGGTCGTCCGGGCAGTGAGTAGACAGTACTCGGAGGAGACGATGAACGAGGACAGTTCGGCGGAGAGCGGAGTATCGCGAACCCGGAGAACGTACCTGAAGGCTCTCGGCGCCGTCGCGGGGGCGGCCGTCGGTCTACGGACCGGGACGGGTTCGACAGCGGCTCAGAGCGCCGAGGCCATCTATCAGGGAGTCGCGGAGACGGCCATCGTCGTCGGCGACGGCATCTCGGTCGCGGAGCAGAACTACCGGCGGGACGTGATACTCGCGTTCGGTCCGCCGAAGCAGGGCGGACTGAGCGAGACGAACCCGTTCCACCTGTTCGTGGGCCCGGCGAACAGAAACGAGACGGGACTGCCGGGACACTACGAGATTCACTCGGCCGCGCTGGTGGGGACCGACCTGTTCCAGTACTGGGAGCTCCGCTCCGGGGACGGCGCGTTCGAGGGAACGCTCACCGACCCGCACGACGCCGAGGCTCTCGTCTGGAACGTCGTCAACGTCGAACGCGCGTTGGTTCCCGGTCGGTCGAGCCTCGGCGTGGTCACCACGACGCTCGGCATGGGCGCGGGAACTCGGCTCGTCGGCGCGGTGACCGAGGACACGGCGGACGTGCGGCTTCAGGGCGAGACCATCGACCGCTTCACCCGGTTCAGCTCGGTCATCTCGGCGGCGCGCCTCGCGTAACCGCGCCGAGAGTTCGGTACGTTCCGTGTGTTCCGCGCGTCCGGCGCGCCGTCGAAGGGACAACGTTCAACCCCGACTCCGTCGAACCCTCCCACGGATGAACCGGAGCGACTTCGTGAGACTCTCGTTTCTCGCGTTCGGGCTGATACTTCTGAGCTTCGTGATTCTCGGCCTCTCGCGCATCGCGCTCCCCTACCGCACCGCGCAACTGCTCTCGGCCCCGACGATGCTTCTCGCGGCGCTCCTGGTCGCCTACCTGTTCGTCCGCGCCGCCCTCTCTCGGGCCGGACTCTGGCGCATCGAGTGAGCGATAGTCGCGAACTCACTCTAGAACTCGGCGAGCCGTCCCGCGACCCGGTCGAGCGCCTCGTCCGCGGCCTCGACCTCCGCCGCGAGGCTGAGGAAGCCGTGGACCATCGCGGGGTAGTGCTGGTGGACGACGCCCACCCCCGCCTCGCGGAGCCGCGCGGCGTAGTCGGTCCCCTCGTCCCGAAGGGGGTCGAACCCGCCCGTCACGACGCACGCGGGCGGCGTCGCCGCGAGGAGTTCCTCGTCGGCCAGTCGCGGCGCGGCGAACGGGTTGTACCTGTCCACGTCGCTCCGAAGGTAGTGGTCGCGGAACCACGCCATGTCGGCGCGCGAGAGCAGCGGTCCGTCGGCGTTCTCCTCGTAGGAGTCGGCGTCGAACGTCTGCGCGAGGATCGGATAGAGGAGGAGTTGACCGCTCGGCGTCGGGACGCTCTCGACGTCGTCGTCGCCGTCTTCGTCCCCGCCCTCGCCGACGGCGGCGCGGAGAGAGACGACGGCCGCGAGGTTGCCGCCGGCGCTCGTCCCCCCGACGACGACGTTCTCCGCGTCTCCGCCGAGCGACCCGGCGCGCCCGCGGACCCACTCGTAGGCGGCGACGGCGTCGTCCAACGGTTCCGGGAACGGATGTTCGGGCGCGAGTCGGTAGTCGACGCTGACGACGAGGCGGCCCGACCGGTCAGCGAGGCGCCGGCAGATGCCGTCCGCGGAGTCGAGCGTTCCGAGCGTCCACCCGCCGCCGTGGTAGAAGACGAGGACGCCGCGGGTCTCTTCCGGTGCGGGGTGGTACGTCCGCACCGGAATCGGCCCGCGCGGCCCCGGAATCGAGAACTCCCGGACCCGCTCGACCGCCGGCGGGTCCGTCGCCGCGAACGCCTCGTCCTCGACGGTCCGGGCGCTCTCGACCGACAGCGAGTGCCACGGCGGCAGTCCCTCGCGCTCGAACGTCTCCACGGCGTCTCGGACTTGCGGGTCCATCTCGGGGGCGTGGCGCTCCATACCGGAGGGCCGCGGTGCGCGCGGAAAAAACGGCCGGACGGCGGCGAGGGGTGCGAAGGTCTTTGCGCCGCGCGGCGAACGGAGGGGCATGGACGACTCACGCGACGCCGACGACGCGGACGGGGGGAACGCCGCGGCCGACGGCCCGCCGACGCGCGCCGACGCCCGCGAACTCGACCGGGGCGACCCCCTCGCGGACCTCCGGGAGCGTTTCTTCGTTCCCGAGGGCGAGGCGTACATGGACGGCAACTCGCTCGGCCTCTGCTCCGCGGACGCGGTGGCGGCGCTCGACCGAGCGGTCGAGCAGTGGAAGACGCTCGCCGTCCGCGGATGGACGGACGCCGACCCCGAGTGGTTCTCCTACGGCGAGCGACTGGGCGACCGACTCGCCCCCCTCGTCGGCGCGGACGGCGAGGAAGTCGTCGTCGGTAACTCCACGACGGTGAACATCCACGCCCTCGTCGGGACGTTCTACGACCCCGACCGCGGGGAGAAAATCGTCGTGAACGGCCTCGATTTTCCCACGGACCACTACGCGATTCGCGCGCAACTCCGACGGGCGGGGAAGGACCCCGACGACTGTCTCCGAGTGGTCGAGAGCCGAGACGGGCGGACCATCGAGGAGGACGATATCGTCGCCGCCGTCGACGACGACGTGGGGATGGTGTTCATGCCCTCCGTTCTCTACCGCAGCGGACAACTGCTCGATATCGAGCGCATCACCGAAGCGGCTCACGACGCGGGCGCTCTCGCGGGGTTCGACCTCGCGCACTCCGTCGGCGTCGTGCCGCACTCGCTGTCGGAGCACGGGGCGGACTTCGCCGTCTGGTGTCACTACAAGTACCTCAACGCCGGTCCGGGGGCGCTCGCCGGCCTGTACGTCGACGAGCGCCACTTCGGCGTCACGCCGACCCTCGCGGGGTGGTGGGGCCACGAGAAGGAGACGCAGTTCGAGATGCGACGCACGTACACGCCCGCCGACGCCGCGGGCGCGTTCCAGATAGGCACGCCGCCGATTCTCTCGGCCGCGCCCCTCGACGGCGCCCTCGACGTGACCGAAGACGCCGGCATCGACGCCCTCCGCGAGAAGTCGCTGGCGCTCACCGATTTCTTTATCTCGCTCGTGGACGACCGACTCCCGGACTGCGAGGTGGGGACGCCGCGCGAGGCGTCGCGCCGCGGGGGCCACGTCGCCGTCGAGCATCCGGAGGCCTATCGAGTCACGGAGGCGCTGAAAGACCGCGGCGTCGTCGTCGACTTCCGGCCGCCGAACGTCGTCAGAGTGTGCCCGTCGCCGTACTACGTCGGCTTCGAGGACGTCTACGAGGTGGTCGACCGATTCGCGGCGGTTCTGGCAGATGAAGGGTACGAGCGGTACGAGGCGCGCGGCGGCGGGGTGACCTGAGTACGGTACGACTACCAGTCGATGACTTCCTTGTCGCGCCAGAAGTGGCCCGACGGCGACCCGGCCTCGAAGCGGGAGAGCCACACGGGCGTCTCCGCGCCGCGTTCCACCGACCGATCGGCCTCCTCGCCGCCCATGTCGGTGCGGACCCACCCGGGACAGACGGAGTTGACGATGAGGCCTTCGTCGCCGTACTCGCCGTCGAGGTACCTCGTGAGGCCGTTCAGCCCCGACTTCGAGACGCGGTAGGCCGGCGACCCGCCCGACTGCTCCTCGTTCAGCGCGCCCATCCCCGAGGAGACGTTGACGACGCGCCCGCCCTCGTCCTGTAGCAGGAGGGGGACGGTGTGCTTGCAGACGAGCATCGGCCCGCGGAGGTTCGTCGACAGCGTCCGGTCGATGTCCTCGGTCGACTCCGCGACGATGTCGCCGTCGCCGCCGGAGACGCCCGCGTTGTTGACGACGATATCGAGGCGGCCCGCGGCGGAGAAGACGTCGTCCGCGGCCTGCGAGATATCGCCCTCCTGCGTCACGTCGACGAGGAGGTGCGTCCACTCGTCGGGAATCTCGTGGGTGATGCTCCGCGTCGCGGCGAACACCGTCGCGCCCAGGTCGTGCAACCGCTCTGCTATCTCGCGGCCGATACCGCGGTTCGCGCCCGTCACGAGGGCGACCTGTCCCTCCAGGGAGTCGTACACGTCGGGTTCCGGAACGTCCTCGGTCATCGACTCGGGAGAGGGACCGGCGCCGCAAGGGGGTTGCGTTCTCGGCCGGCGCCGCCGGGTCGCGCCCCCCCCCTACTCCGAGGCGACGACCCGCAGTTCCTCGAACGCCTCGCCGGTCCACCGGTAGGCGTTCAGGCGGCCGTCCGGGTGGCAGAGTAAGTAGACGTAGCCGGGCCACCCCGCCCGCGCCTCGTCGGTCGGACTCGGAGTCGGGTGGCTCTCCGGATGGCTGTGGTAGAAGCCGACGAGGTCCAGCCCTTCGGCTTCGAGGGCGTCGATGGTCTCCACCGTCGTCGCCGGGTCGAGTTCGTACTCGGTCCGCGGGTCGTCGGCGACGTTGGGGATGGGGACGGCTCGCTCGACGATATCGGTCTCGGTGCCGGAATCGGCATCGCTCGGCCTACCCGCCCGAGACCCGTCGGCCCGGTGCCCCGCGAGGACGCCGCACACCTCGCGCGGGACCGAGTCCGACGCGCCGTCTCGGGCGCGGGCGAGAATCGCGGCTCGCGCGTCAGTTGAGAGGCTGACTCGGTTCGTCGGCGGATTCGTCCTCGAAGTCACGGCGCATCGCTATCTCGAACCACGGGCACAGACGAAGCTGTCGGTACCACTGGGGGTGCTCGTGGAGGTGTTCGTAGTCCACCCACAGCAGGCCCGCTATCTCCTCCTCGTCGGGGTCCAGCGTCGTGTCGTCCAGCGTCACCTTGAGGACCGCACAGACCTCCCACTCCAGTCCGGCGTTCTCGTAGTAGCGTTTGTACTCGAACTTGTCCGTCACGCGCAGGTCGCCGTACTGGTCGGGGGTGATGCCCAGTTCCTCTTCGAGTCGCTGCGCCGTCGCGTCGACCTGACTCTGCCCCTCCACGGGGTGGGAGGCGACGGTGCCGTCCCAGGAGGTGTCCCACAGGCGCTTGGTCGGCGCGCGCTGTGCGAGGAGCAGGCGGCCCTCGCCGTCGAAGACGAGGCAGGTGAACGCGCGGTGTCGCGTCCCGTCCCCGGTGTGGGCGTCGAGGCGGTTGACGAGTCCCTGCTCGTTGTCGTCGGCGTCGACGGCGATGACGTCCTGTGCGGCGTTCTTGTGGAGTTCGCCCTCCTCCGCGGCGTCCGCGGCGGAATTGGCCCCCTCGTCCGTACTCATACCGTGGACCAAGGGAGAGGTGGGTCAAGGAGTCTTCGATGCGCGGTGGCCCCGCGACGCCCGTCGGCGCCCGTTGGCGCCGTCGATGCTCGACTCAAATGTCGCCGTTCGGGTCCGCCGGCGAGGGGTCGTACGCCTCGCCGACGGCGAACCGCATCGCGCCCGGGCGCGCGTCGACCCGCAGATGCCGCCGTTCGACCAGTTCGCCGTCGAGGCTGAACTGCCGCGGGGCGCCGGCGTCGACTTCGAGGTGACTCACTTTCAGGCGCGTGAGGTGCGAGGCGCCCCGACGCAGGAGTCGGTCGGCCGCCCCCTCGGTGAGGTAGTTCAGCGCCGGTCGGTTCCGGACGACGACGACGTTCAGGAGGCCGTCCTCCACGTTCGCCTGCCGCATCCGCTCGCCCGGGAAGCGACGGCCGTTGCCGACGAGGAGCATCAGCGCCTCGCCGGTCCAGACGGGGTCGCTCCGCGGGCCGGCGCGAACGTCCAGTCTGAGCCCCTCGAACGTCCGCGTTCGCTGGAGCGTCGAGAGCACGTAGGCGAGAACGCCGAGTCGGCGCTTCGCCTCGCGGGTCGTCCGCGCGCTGGCTTCGGCGGTGAGCCCGCAGACGCAGGAGTTGAGGAACGGGCGCTCGGGCGCCTCGGACAGCGAGTCGGCGGACGCCGCGGCGGTCCAGCGGACGCTCCCGAGGTCCAGTCTGCGGCGGCGACCCTCCGCCAGCACGTCGAAGGCGTGTTCGACGCCGCGGACGCCCACGTTGTCCGCGAAGTCGTTGCCCGTCCCGCAGGGGACGACGCCGAGCGTCGTCCCGTCGAGTCTCCCTTCCGAATCGACGCCGCGGACGACTTCGTTCAGCGTGCCGTCGCCGCCCGCGGCCGCGATAATCGAGGAACCCTCGCGGGCCGCCTCGCGCGCGAGTTCGAGCGTATCCCCCTTCTCCCCGCTCTCCCGCACGTCGTAGCCGCGGTCCTCGGCCATCGCCCGCGCGCGGGCGCTTCGTTTCCCGTCGCCGCTCCGCGGGTTGAGAACGAGGATTCGGTCGGTCACGGCCGGTGCTCCGGGGCAGAAGAACAAAGGCGTACCGCCCCCTCGAACGGGTCGTGTTCGCCGTCGACCTTCACACGCACTCTCGCTTCTTCCACTGGTCGCCCGGCCGACCGACGCGCTTCGACCCGGTCGGCCTCTCGCTGTCCGCCCTCGCGGGGCGCCTGCGCGGACTCGACGCCGTCGCGGTGACGAACCACGACTACGCCTACGCCTCGCAGCGGCGGTTCCCGACGATTCCGGGTATCGAGGTGTCGACGACGATGGGGCACCTCCTCGTCGTCGGCCCCGACCCGCCGAGTCGGACGCGGGCGGGGGAGTTGACGCCCGCCGAGGCGGTCGACGAGGCGCACGACAGGGGCTGTGCGGCCATCGTCGCCCACCCCTACCGAAACAGCAGTCTCCGGGACACCGAGGCCGACTTCGACGCCGTCGAACTGAACGGGAAGAACCCCGAGCACGTGGTGCAGACGCGCGAACTCGCGGAGCGACTCGACCTGCCGCTGACCGGCGGCAGCGACGCGCACTACCCCTTCGAGGTCGGGCGGGCGTACACGTTAGTCGACGCCGACGAACTCACGCCCGCCGCCGTCGCCGACGCCATCCGCTCGGGCGAGACGGAGGCCGTGGTGAACCTCAACCGGTTCGAGGAGGAACTCGACCGGGCGTACACGCGCATCCACCACGCGAAGGGCGCGATGGACGGCGGGTCGAGTCCGCAGTAGACGGCGGATGCAGGCTACCTCTCCGTTTCTCGGCCCGTCACGCGCCACACCTGTGCGACGGCGACGACGATGAGTGCGAAGGGAACCAGCGCGAACAGGCCGAAGTCCGTTCCCGAAACCAAGAGGAGCGACATCGCGATGATCGTCAGGAGGGGAGCCCGAACGTCGACGGCGTCGTCGGTTGCCATCGGCTGACACTGGAACTGACAACCGGATAACTGTTCTGCCGCTACGGGCTTCGACCGAGTCGCTCGTCCAGAATCAGGCGCGTCTTCGTGCTCTTGACCTCGTCGAGTTCGCGGGCCTGCGTGATGAGTTCGTTCACCGCGCGCGTGTCCGCGGCGTCGACGACGAGCACCACGTCCTCCTCGCCCGACACCTGCCAGACGAAGTCCACCTCGTCCCACTCGGCCATCAGTTCGGAAATCTTCGTCGTGTCGACGTCCACCTTGACCGACACCTCGATCATGGCCTTGATGTTGCCCGTGCGGGTGGAGACGGTGAACCGCTCGATGACGCCGTCGTCCGTCAGGCGTTCGACGCGGTTCCGGACCGTCCCCTCGGACGTTTCGACCTGCTCGGCTATCTCCGTGTACGGCGTCCGCGCGTCCCGTCGGAGGATGTCGAGAATCCGCCGGTCCAACTCGTCCATGTCTCCACTGCCCACCGCACGGCCTTACCGATTACGAAATTCGTAACTCAGCTTCGAAAGCAACATTTATAGACCCGGCTTCCGTGTGTTTCTCGTAATGTCGGACGCCTACTTGGCTCTGGAGGACGGCCGCGTCGTCGAAGCGCGCGGTCGCGCTCCGGGACGCACACGTGGCGAACTGGTGTTCACGACCGCGTACACGGGATACGAAGAGAGCCTCACGGACCCCTCCTACGAGGAGCAGGTCCTCACCTTCTCGTACCCCCTCATCGGAAACTACGGCGTCCGAGAGGAGCGGTTCGAGTCCGACCGGATTCACCCACGCGCCGCCATCGCCCGCGAGTTCACCGACGACGTCGTCGAGTGGTTCGAGAAGGAGGGCGTGCCGGCCATCGACCACATCGACACCCGTGACCTCGTGACCGCCGTGCGCGAGGAGGGGGCGATGAAGTGCGGCATCGCCGTCGGCGACGACGCGACGCCCGAGGACGCGAAGGAGGAACTCGCGCAGTGCAAGGGCATGAGCGAGCACACCGACATCGGCGCGCAGGTCAGCACCGTCGAGCACGAGACCTACGAGGGAGGCGGCGAGACCGACGTCGCACTCGTCGACTGCGGCGCGAAGATGTCCATCGTCGACTCGCTGAACGAACGCGGCGCCGACGTCCACGTCCTGCCGCACGACACCGACGCCGAGACCATCGAGGAACTCGACCCCGACGTGCTGTTCATCTCGAACGGCCCGGGCGACCCCGCGAACTTCACGGAGGCGCAGTCGCTCGTCGAGGAGTTCGTCGGCGAGGTTCCCCTCGCGGGCATCTGCCTCGGCCAGCAGGTCATCGCGCGCGCTCTCGGCGGCACCACCGAGAAGATGGCCTTCGGCCACCGCGGCGTCAACCAACCCGTCCGCGACCTCAACACCGGGAAAGTCGTCATGACCACGCAGAACCACGGCTACACCGTCGGCGAACCCGGCGACCTGAACGTCACGCAGGTCAACGTCAACGACGACACCGCCGAGGGACTGGAGAACGACGACCTGAACGTCATCACCCGCCAGTACCACCCCGAGGCCCACCCCGGCCCCAACGACTCGCTGGACTTCTTCGACGACGTGCTCGGCATGGCCGGCGTCGACGCCGGCGGGGACGAACCCCGAGTCGCCGCCTCGGACTGAACGCGATATCGGACTGACCACCTGCTGCGACCGCACCACCACCGAACCGCGCCTCGACACCGGAGGCGCACCCACCTGACGCCCACCGCGGCACTCTGCCGCCGTCCTCCGTTTCTTCTGACCCGCACCGCGAGCGCCGCCGCTCTCGGTCGGTTCGAGTTCGGAATCGAGCGCCGTCGAGTCGCATCGCCGGGCGCGCGGCGGTTCGGCGCCTGCGTTATCGCGTTAGGTTAGGTCACGTCAGGTCGGCGTCCATCACGAACGTCGGTTGTTCCGCGACGTCGACGCGCGCGCGGGCGGCGTCGGTGACCCACTCGACGCCCTCCGGAATCAGCACGCGCGTCCGGTCGGCGCCGACGCCGGCCGCGTCGCGGCCGATAGCGGCGAGGAGTGCCTCCGCGGCGTCTTCGTCCCCCCGCGCCCACGCGCCGACGGCGTACTCGACCCACGTTTCGCTCTCCCCGTCCTCGTTCTCCCGGTCGTACGACCGGCCGCGGACGGCGAACCCGCGGGTGGGACCGCCGCCGACGACGAGGAGTCCGCCCTCGCCGGCGGCCTCGCGCAGTCTATCCCGTGTCAGCGACGACACCGCCCACGACTCCTCGCTGTCGAGGGCCAGACCGGCCAGTTCGCTCCGCACCGCGCAGTCCGACCAGAACGCCCACGCGGCGTCCGGGTCGGCGTCCTCGCCGGTCCGGACGGGGACGTCGGCCGCCGGGTCGGTGTCCACGCCCGCGTCGGCGTCCGGTCGCGGGTGCACCCAGCGGAACTCGATTCCGGGGTCGTAGCCCGCCTTGCGGGTGAGTCCGAGGCTCTTCACGTTCCACGAGAACACCATGTTCCGGAGGACCGTCGCGCCCGCCTCGCGGGCGAAGTCGAACGTCGCCTCCGAGAGCGTCTTCGCCAGTCCGCGGCCGCGGTAGTCGGGGTTGACGCGCATCCCCTGCGCCCACGCCTCCCACGCCGAGAGCGTCGTCACCTGCACGATGCCGCCGAGGTCCTCGGAGGGGGCGTCGCCCAGGTCCGCGACGAGCGTCTGACGCGTCTCGCCGTCGTCGTCGGCGATCCAGTCGTGGTAGATGTCGGGGATGTAGTCGCTGCCACCGCGGTCGGCCCACGTGTCGGCGGTGAACGCGGCGACGGCGTCGTAGTCCTCGGGACGGGCGGCGCGGACGACGACTTCCGCGCCGGTCTCGTCCTCGACGCGCGCGTACTCGACGAAGTCGCTCGTCGTCCCTTCGTCGGTCACGGGACGCTCACTCCCACGGCACCGACCGCTGGGTCAGTTCGCCGGCCAGCGACCGCCCCATCGCCTCCGCCGGGTCCGCGAGGTTCGCCAGCGCCCACATGAGTTTCACCTTCGCGGTGCCGGGCAGGGTGTCGCCCGCCTCGACGACGCCCGCGTCCAAGAGGTCCCGGCCGGTATCGTACACCCGGTCGCAGACCCGCCCCTCGATGCACTGGGTCGTCATCGCCACGACGGTGCCCGACTCGACCAGTTCTTCGAGGACGGGGACGAAGTCGGTGTGGACGTGTCCCAACCCCGTACCCTCGACGACGAGGCCGTCGAGGTCCCGCCCGCGGAGGAACTCGGCGTAGGCGTCGACGTCCATGCCGGGCGTGAACTTCAGGAGGTCGACGCTCTCGTTCAGGTCGGAAGCGATGGCGAACTCGGTCCCGTCGCGGTCGGCGTGGTCGTGGCGGAAGGTGACCGCCTCCGTCTCGTAGTCCACCTCGCCCAGCGGTTTCGCGCCGACCGTCTCGAAGGCGTCGCGGCGGGAGGTGTGGTTCTTGCGCACGCGCGTGCCGCGGTGGAGGGCGCAGACGTCGTCGGACTCCGAGCCGTGCATGCACACCATCACCTCCGCGCAGTCGGCCTTCGCGGCCTCGACGGCGCAGACGGCGTTCATCACGTTGTCCGAGGAGGGGCGGTCCGCCGAGCGCTGACTGCCCGTGAACACGACGGGGACGGGCGTGTCGAGCACGAACGACATCGCCGCCGCCGTGAACTGCATGGTGTCGGTGCCGTGCATGACGACGACGCCGTCCGTGCCGGCCTCGATTTCGTCCTCGATGGCCTCGGCGAGGTCGCGCCACACGTCGGGCGTCATGTTTTCCGACAAAATGTTGGCGACGACGCGCCCGCGGTAGTTCGCCCGGCCCGCGAGGTCCGGGACGGCCCGGAGGACGTCCTCGGCGTCGAACTGCGCGGTCACGGCGCCCGTGCGGTAGTCGACGGTGGAGGCGATGGTCCCCCCCGTCGAGATGAGCGAGACGGTCGGCAGGTCGTCGTCGAAGGCGATTTCGGAGGTGCTCGACTCCGATTGGGCGTCCTCGACGTCGTACACGTCGGTCTCCAGTACGTCCACATCGGCCTCGGCGCGGTCGACGCCGACGTTGTAGCCGCCGTCGAGTTTGACGACGAGATGCTCCGGCGTCGACGACGGCATCAGGACGCCCTCGTTCGTGACGCCCGCGCGGTCGACGCGGACGCGGTCCCCTGGGTTCATACCGCGAGGTACCGCCGGACCGGACTTGAAATCTCCCTTTCTCCCTCCCGGCCGGGGCGCCCGCCCGGAACGGCGCAAGAGCCATACGCCCGGCGCGCGCACTCTCGGCCATGCAACGGACCGACGAGGAGGAGCGCTCCGCCACGGAATTCGCAGCCGATTCGGACCTCGACGGCTGGTCGGGCGCGGCGGACGCGTCGGGCGCGTCCCCCGAATCGTCCGCCGGAGGCAGTCGCCTCGGACGCCTGTTCGCCCCCAAGGCGTTCCTCGGCGTCCTCCTCGCGTCGTTCGCCGCCGCGGTCCTCGGAAACGGCATCCCCTTGGTCGGCCTCTTCGGCGGCCTCCTCGGTCTGCTCGCCGTCGGGTTCGGCGTCGGCCTTCTCTCCGAGCGCCGCCGGTATCTCGAAGTCGGCGCGGCCGGAGCGCTCGTCTCCGGTCTGCTGCTGGTCGCGAGCACGATGTTCTCCTTCTTCGCGCCGTTCGCCATCGACCTCGTGGCGCAGTACGGTCCGGCCATCGCGGGCGCCGGGGCGGGGGCGGGTCTCCTCGCGTCTGTTCTCGGCCACTACCTCGGCCGCGACCTGCGCGACGGACTGACGCGAGAGGTGTGAGTTCGTTCCGGACGACTCCGACAGCGTTTTAGTCGTATCGTTGCCACTTCTACCGATGGCCCTCCACCGGATACGCGGACTGCTATCCGCCGAGTCGGTCGACTTCACGGCGACGAAATCATTTGCCCTCGGTCTCGCGCAGACGGCGCTGTAGGCGGCCGGATTCGCCTCGGTGTTCGCCCTCGTCGCCGCGTCCCGACTCGCGGCGCTCGAACCCGAACCGTCGTCGGTCGTTCTCGCGGTGTTCGTCGGCACCGCTCCGGGTCTCGCGTTCGGCGCGGGCGTCCCGCTTCTCGTGCAGTTTCGGGCCTCGGTCGAGCGTCTCTTTCGCTCTCCGGGCGTACGTGTGGCCCATCTCTGCGCCGTGTTCGGCACGTACGCGGCGCTCTTCTCCTATCACCCGGTGGTGAGCGCGCTGTTCGCGGCGACGTATCTCGCCGGTCGGGTGACCGCTCTCGTCGGAATCTACGGCGGGTCGAGACTGGTCGGAGCACTCCGCTGAGGCGGTATCGAGTGGCGCGAGGATTCGGAGACGGTTCGTGTCCGCGGTCGGGTCGGCCTACGCCACGGTGCCGCCGGCGACGACCCAGCCTTCGCCCTTCTCTTTGTCGATCAGTCCGCGCTCCGCGAGTCGGTGCATCGCCTCGTCGACGGCCTCGTAGGAGGCGTTGAGTTCGCGCGCGACGCCCTCGACGGTCCCTTCGCCGCGGGCGACGGCCGCCAGCGCCTCCGCGTGGAAGCGGCTGTCGGCGTCGGCGCCGATGCGGTCGTTCAGGCGGTCGAGGACGTTCGTGATGCGGCCGTGCACCCAGCGCTGCGCGAGGGAGAGTTCGTTTTCGAGGTCGGCGAGGTGGCCGAGTTCCCGCGCGAGTTCGTCGAGGTCCTGGGCGTCCTCGCGCGGGATGTCGAAGGAGAGATGCGGACACCGGCCGCTCATGTCGAGGTTCGGGCTCGCGGGGTAGGCGCTCTTCGCCCCGAACCCGTACGGGGAGACGTTGACTTCGAGTCGGAGGTTGCGCGTTATGTGGAAGTACTTGCGCCGCTGGTCGTCGGTTCGGCTCTCGATGAGACCGGCCTCCTCCAGTTTCCGCAGGTGGTCGATGACCGCCTTCGGACTCACTCCGAGGTACTCGCTTATCTCGGTGACGTAGCAGGGCTTGTGCGACAGCAACCGGAGGATGCGCCGCCGGTTCTCGTTACCGAGTAGGTCTAACAGTACCGCGGAGTCCATAACCACAGGTAAATCACGGGACGTGATGAGGTTTACTGACTTGTCGGTCCGGATTCGGACCTCACCGCTCGGCCGCCGCGCCCGCCGACGCCCCCTCCTGCCGGTCGAACATCCACGCGGCCAGCGCCACCGACGCGAACGACAGCGCGACGGTGATGCCGGCCAGCAGTGCGCCCGCCTCGTAGCGGAGCGGCGGGTAGAACCCGAACCCGTAGTCGTACACGTCGTTGACGAGCGCCAGCGTCAGCGCCAGCGCCAGCGCGCCCGTCGTCGTCTTCCCGTAGTAGGGGATGGCCACCGCCTCGACGAGGAAGAACAGGTGCGTGAGCATGATGCCCCAGTACTCCCACAGCAGGTCGGGCGTGAAGCCGAAGTAGAGGTCCGGGCGGAGGTTGAGCGCGACGGCGGTCCAGACGCCGTACTTCACCAACCAGACGAACGCCAGCGTGTGAATCACGGCGAGCAGGCCGTTCGTCGGCGCGTCGGTGACTCGCTCGCCGACGCGCGGGGCGAGCGTGACGAAGGAGAGCGTCGCCAGCGCCAGCGCCGCCGGCGAGTCGCCGAACAGGGGGTACAGGAGAGAGCTGACGTCCGCGAGCGACGGGTCGGAGTGGACGTAGAAGCTGACGCCGAGGAAGAACGCCGAGGCGTTGACGAGGAGGAGCCATCCGAGACTCGGTCCGTTGCCGAGGTAGTACTGCACCCAGCGCTCCGGCACCGGCCGCCTGAGACTCGCGCCGTCCCCCGACTCCGTCGTCGCGTCGTCCATTCGATTCCCCCGACGCGCGGCTACCGAAAGTAGCTGTCGCGTCTCGGTCGGTCGTCGGCTCTTCTTTCGCGGTCGCGTTCCGGTCCGCGCTCGGAGGGGTCGCAACCGTGTCACTCACGTCGGCCCGAGCGTCGAAACCCGGAACCAGACCGAACGACCGTGAACGACCGTCCGCGCCAAGCGAAGCCTAGTTACCGCTCGCCGCCGTCGCCTCGGATATGCAGGCTGCGCTCGTCATCCTCGACGGCTGGGGACTCGGAGACCACGACAGACGCGACGCGGTGAAGGCGGCGGACACGCCGAACTTCGACCGCATCGCGGGGGCCGGCGCGTACGGGACGCTCGACGTGTCCGGTCGGAAGGTCGGCCTCCCCGACGGGCAGATGGGCAACAGCGAGGTGGGCCACCTCAACATCGGCGCGGGCCGCGTCGTCAGACAGGCGTACACCCGCGTCGAGGACGCCATCGACGACGGCTCCTTCTTCGAGAACGACGCCCTGGAGTCCGCGTTCGACCACGTCGAGGACACGGGCGGCCGCGTCCACTTCATGGGCCTCGTCAGCGACGGCGGCGTCCACTCCGAGCAGGGACACCTCCACGCGCTGGTCGAGATGGCCGCAGACCGGGGCGTCGAGGCCGTCACGCACGCGTTCACCGACGGGCGCGACACCGACCCGCACGGCGGCGAGGACTACCTCGCCGAACTCGAAGCCGTCGCCGAGGACCACGGAACGGGCGACGTGGCGACGGTCTCCGGGCGGTACTACGCGATGGACCGAGACCAGAACTGGGAGCGCACGCGCCGCGCCTACGACGCCATCGTGAACCGCGAGGCCGACCACGAGGCCGCCTCCGCCGTCGACGCCGTCACCGAGTCGTACGACCGCGGCGACACCGACGAGTTCGTCGAACCGACGACGATAGCGGGCGGGCCGGCCCTCCACGACGGCGACGCCGTCGTCTTCTTCAACTTCCGCCCGGACCGCGCGAGACAGCTCTGCCGAATGCTCACGAACACCGAACCCGAGTGGGAGTTCGACACGAACGCGCCGGAGATTCGGCTCGTGACGATGACCGAGTACGACGAGACGTTCCCGTTCCCCGTCGCGTTTCCGCCGCGCGAACCGCAGGACACGCTGGGCGAGACGCTGTCGAAGGCGGGGAAGACGCAACTCCGACTCGCGGAGTCCGAGAAATACGCGCACGTGACCTACTTCCTCAACGGCGGCCGCGAGGTGGAGTTCGACGGCGAGATTCGGCGGATAATCGAGAGCCCCGACGTGGCGACGTACGACCTCGAACCGGCGATGAGCGCCGAGGAACTCACCGACACCGCCATCGACCTCATCGGCTCGGAGGACCCCGACGCGATGGTTCTCAACTACGCCAACCCCGACATGGTCGGACACACGGGCGTCTTCGACGCCGCCGTCGCGGCGGTCGAAGCGGTCGACGCGCAACTCGGTCGCCTGATCGGGGCCGTGCGGGAGGCGGGCGGACACCTCCTCGTCACCGCCGACCACGGCAACGCCGACGACATGGGGACGCCCGAGTCGCCGCACACCGCCCACACGACCAACCCCGTGCCGTTCGTCTACCTCACGCCCGAGGGCGACGACGGCGGGCGGACCGTCCGCGCGGGCGGGTCGCTCTGCGACATCGCGCCGACGATGCTCGAACTGATGGGCGTCGAACAGCCCGAAGCGATGACCGGGCGGTCGCTGCTCGAATGAGGTAAGGCGCTCACGCCGCGTCGCCGTCGTCGACCCGTTCTCCGCGCTCGTCGTACCACTCGTACAGCGCCGGCGCCGCCAGCAGCGCCGCGGCGAGGAGGGCGGCGGCGACGAGTCTCGGGTCGACGACGGCCCCGAGGTCGCCGGCCGCGAGCGTCTCGGCGGACGCGCCGGCGAGGACGCCCGCGACGGCCCACGGAATCTCCCCGATGGCCGTCCCGAGGGCGAAGGCGCCGAGGCGGACGCCCGCCACGCCGGCGCCGACGGAGACGACGTCGGAGGGGGCGGGAATCAGGCGGCTGAGGACGACGCTCCGCACGTCGCCGGTTCGCTCGACGAACGACTCGCCCGCCGCCGCGAGGCGGCCCGTCCGGCCGTAGCGGCGGGCGAACAGGTACGGCGGAATCGAGGTCAGGACGATGAGCGCGAGGGCGAACGGGAGGCCGGCGAGGCCGAACCCGAAGCCGACGACGAGGGCGAGCAGCGTCGTCGGCCACGCGAGGAACGGGCGGACGACGGCGAGGGCGAGCGTCGCGGCGACGAGGCGGACGGGGTCGGCGGCGACCCACGCCGCCTGCGAGAGCGCCGCGTCGGGCGAGAGGAGGACCGCGGCGGCGGCGACGGCGGCGAGCGCGAGTCCGACCGCGACGCGCGAGTCGACGCGAGGGCGTTTCATCGGACGCCTCTCTCGTACGCGGGGCTATACGCCTTGTGCCGCGCGGCCGGGAGCGGCGGGAGAGCGGACCGGCCGCGGTGCGTTTTTGTTCGTGCGCCGCCCACGTGCGGGCGAACGCCGTGGACGACGACCGGGAGACGCAGACGCAGTCGGACCTGTCCGCCTACGCCGGGAGCGACGGCTCCGCCGGCGGCGGACGCGAGAGCGGGACCGAGGACGGGAGCGACGAAGGGGCCGAACGCCGCTCCTCCGAGTCGCCGCCGACGGTCGCGGAGTTGGACCGGACGGAGCGGGTCGAACTCGGCGTCGACCTGCTCGCGCACGTGGAGGCGGACGACCTCTCCGTCGCGGAGGCCGTCGACCGCATCGAGACGGTGACGACGAACCCGACGCTCACGCGGGAGATTCTCGACGCCGCGGAACTCCGCGGCGTCATCGAGCGAGAGGGGGGCCGCATCCTGACCCGCCGCGGCGGGACGTTCGTCCGCTTCGACAGTCAGGTCGTCCGCCGCGAGGGGGAGTTCACCTGTCGGCGCTGCGGCGCCGGCCTCTCGACGGGCCACTTCGTCCGCTTCGAGTCGGGCGAACTCGGGCCGTTCGGCTCCTCCTGTATCGAGAAAGTGCTCGGTCGGTCGTAGGAAGCGAGGCCGACCCCGGGGTCGAACGCGCGACTCGACGGTCGGGTCAGCGACCGCGGCGCAGTTCCTCGATGAGTTGCTCGACGAGCGCTCGCTGTTCGCGTATCTCCTCGCCCTGCCGCTCGACGGTCGCGCGCAGTTCGGCGAGTTCCTCCGCGACGCGCTCGTTCGCGTCGGTCGCGGCCGACTGGAACCCCGACCCCTCGAAGCCGCTCGCGTCGTCGGCGGCGTCAGCGTCGGCGTCGAATACGTGCTCTCTCTCGGCGTCGACGTCGACATCGACGCGGGTGGAACCCACGGTATCGGTATCGGCCGACGCGTCGGCCTCCGCGACGTCGTCGGCGGACGCGGCGGCGGCCGATACCGACTGCGCAGGCGCTTCGACCCGCCGAGCGGTGCCGCCGGCGTCCGCCGAGGGCTCCGCGGTCGAGTCGGCCGATTCGGCCGATTCGGTCGGGCCGGACGGTTCGGATGGTCCGGTGCGCGTGGCGTTCGCCGGCGCCTCGGCGAGTTCCGACGGGTTGGCGCTCAGCGGTTCCGGGCCGTCGCCGAACGAGACGTTCCTCGCCTCCACCGGCTCGTCGCCATCCGTCGCGTCCGCCTCGGGTTCGCTCGCGGCGCGGAGTTCGTCGACCGAGGCGACCCCGCGGTGGGCGAGAAGCGCCGATTCGAGCGTCTCGCGGAGCTGTCGGGCGTCTTCGTTCGGCGCCTTGAACCGCTCCTGACGGCCGCCGACGGTCAGCACGACCGACGTGGCGACGCTGCCGCCCTCGAACCGGAGGTCGGTCACGTCGTCGAAGCGGTACTCCTCGAAGTCCTCGTCCCACAGCGACGCGCCGATGTGCTTGACGACGCGCCCGCCGGCGACGACCAGCGTGAGTTCGCTGAAGCGGAACAGCCGTTCGACCGATTCGTCGTCCGCGAGGATGCCGTTCGCCTTCAGGACGCCTTCGAGGACCGGGTGGAGGGCCCGGTCGAGGTGCTTGTTGGAGAGCGCGAACGTCCGCTCGCCGTCGAGGCCGTAATCGAGCGCGACCTTCGTCTTCCGTCGCCCCTCGGAGACGGCGACTCGTTCGGCCTCGTGCGGGTACTCCTCGACCGTCTCGTCGGAGAGCAGTCCCTCGGAGCGGTAGACGAGGGTTCGGGTCGGGGTGGCGTACAGTTCGTCCTCCCCGCCGAGGGCGACGCGGGCGACCACGGGTTCGCCGTCGAGGGCGGACTGGACCATCTGCGGTTGACTCATACGGGGGTGTATTCGTCTTCGCTGATAAATCCGCGGGTGGCTGGAGACCTCTCCCGTGGCGCGTGCTGGCACACCTGCCGGCGGGTTCAGATGAGAAGGTTAAAGAACTTCATCGGACAACGAAATAACGAGCCCGGGTGGCTTAGCTGGACATAGCGCCGCACTCATAGGGTTTCTGAGATTCGGTGCGGTATGCCTTGGAAGCCTCCGCCCGCTCCCGAAGAGGCCCGCCGAGCCTCAGACCTGGGACATGCGGAGATCGTGGGTTCGGAGCCCACCCCGGGCACTTCGAATTTTCACGGAGACGATACGAGTTCGGAGCGACGGCGCTCGCCGTCCACCGTCCGACCGACCCGCGAACGCGACGTAAAAACCGTTCTCTCGACCTTCAGACGCGGGTCTCGGAGTCCAATTCGGTCTCGAACGCCGAGTCGTCCGACGCCGACACCGACGAGGACGACTCCGACCGCGACTCGAAGACGGCCGCACCCGGTATCTCCCGCCGGTCCGTCTCCGGTCCGTCCGGGAGGACTACGCCGAGGGCGGCCAGAAGGGCGAACCCGACGCCGGCGCCGACGCCGGCGGCGACGACGCCGCCCTCGCCGACTCCCGGGAGCGCGGACAGTCGGTCGGCCGCGCCGCAGACGTTGAGGCCGACGACCACCGCGAGTGCGGCCGGAAGGAAGGCGATAACGACCGGCAGGAGCCCCAGATACGCGACGGCGAGGAGGGCGTTCCGGACGGGCGACTCCGCTCGCATTCCGGGAACAGAATCCGTCAATGGCATACTCTTACGTGAGAAGCATCGCCCGGTAAGTATTCCGGCACAGGACGCCCGCGGAGGCGTCACGCGCGAGACGCTCCGTTCCCCGCTCGCCGTCGTCCGATTTGTTCGATAGATTCTGTCTAGCCTGTTCGGCGTCACCGAGCGAACGACTACCCCGTCTTAAACACTACTTAAAGAGGATATGAACCGACTATCTCGTATATGACTGTTTGGTTATCGTGACCTTTAGATTTAAGTTACTGTAGTGTATGGAGACGAGTAGACACGCCACGGCAGGGATGGAATCAGTGGCCGCCCGTATCCGGTCGGTCGCCGGGGGGAAACACGAGAGCCGCCGACTCTCCTGTCGTCGGAGTGTGTCCGAGCAAGCAACCATGAAACTCAAACAACTGTTCACGGACGACTCCGCGGTGTCGCCGGTCATCGGGGTTATCCTGATGGTCGCCATCACCGTCATCCTCGCCGCAGTTATCGGCACGTTCGTCCTGAATCTGGGGGGAAGCGTTTCGCAGACAACGCCGCAAGCATCGTTCGGGTTTGACTTCGAAGATAGTTCGGTAACAGTCACGCACGAATCCGGTTCTTCGATAGACAAAGAACAACTTAGCGTCACGTCATCGGCTGGTCTCAGCGACGCCAGCGGCGATGACGACTGGCCCGATGAGACGGTGAGTGCAGGGGATACCTATACGGCTGTTCTTAACAACACCACCGCCGGCTGGCAAGGCGAAACTGTTCGTGTCGTTTGGAATTCCGAGAACAACGAGAACTCCGCAACGCTGAGCGAGGGTACAGCTCCCGACAACTGAACTACGATGAAACTCAAACAACTGTTCACGGACGACTCCGCGGTGTCACCGGTCATCGGGGTTATCTTGATGGTCGCCATCACTGTGATCCTCGCCGCAGTTATCGGGACGTTCGTCCTGAATCTGGGAGGCAGCGTCTCGCAAACGACGCCGCAGGCCAGCTTCGGTTTCGACTTTGAGGAGGGTGACGCCGTCGGAGATAACGTCACCATCACCCACGAGACAGGTGCGACGATTCAATCGGATCGGCTTAACCTGACTGCTACGAAAGCAGTGGATATCGCCACCGCGAAGGACGATATCAGCAGTGACGGAAGCAGGTCCAACTCTTTCGCCGATGACGATGCGTTCGGCTCTGGGGTTTCTGTGGGAGCCGGTGATACGCTCTTCGCGGGCGGAAGCGGCGATCTCAACGGTCAGACGTTCCGCGTCGTGTGGAACTCCGAAACCGGCGAAAGCTCCGCCACGCTGTCGGAGTACACCGCTCCGAGCAACTAATCCGTCCCTTTCCTTTATCGACGCTACACTGCCGAGCGACGGCGTTTTCGAGTGACTCAAACACCACAGCGGTAGCTCACACTCTCCCGTCAGAACTCGAAAATCGAAGAACTCGTTCTAAACCGGTCGGCCGTCGCCGGAGGTGCCGACCAGGTACGTCCCCGCCGTGAGGACGACGGCGGCCACCGCGAGTCCGTACACCGAGAGAGCCTCCGCGCCTGCGGATAGACCCGGCAGGAACGCGAGCGTACCGACGACCATCAGCACCAGACCGACGAGCGCTTTCTTGCTACTGAGCAGTCCCATGGCTGTCCCTGCGGAGGCGCCGAATATGTGTATTGCGCTTTCGTCCCCCGATTCTAGAATTATTAATTACTATTGTTCCAGTCGCGTTCGCCCGCCGCGACGGCCACGTCGAGCCAGTTCTCCTCGGGCGGGAGCGGGCAGGCGAACGTCTCGCTGTACGCGCAGAACGGCGTGTAAGCGAGGTTGAAATCGAGGACGATCGTCTCGCCGTCCGCGAGCGGTTCGTCGGGGTGGAGTTCGATGTACCGGCCGTTCCGGTAGCTCTGCTGGCCGGTCGTCTTGTCTCGGAAGGGGACGAACACCGCCTCGTCGTCCTCGCGTTCCTGCTGGTAGCCGTGGAGTTCGACCGCCTCGTCACCGAGTTCGAAGGAGAAGGTGACCAGACGGAGGTATCTGACCTCGTTGCCCGCCGTCGTCTCCATCGGCACCGGTTCGGGGTCGTCGTGGACCTCGACCGTCGCCTCGACGCGCGCGGCCGGGTTCGGGTCGAAGTAGTCCAGTCCGTCGAAGTCGTCGCGCTCCTCGGGCGGAATCGGAGACTGCGGGTGCGACCCGAAGAAGTCGTCTTTCTCCTCGCGCTTGCGTCGCAGTTCGTCGGCGTACGACTCGGGGTCGACGTCCGCGGAGGCGTCCTGCTCGGTCATACCGCCGCCTACGGCGTGGTCCCCGGTACCTCTGACGGTTCGAGGCGCGACGCTCGCTCGTCGCTCGTCGGGCGGCGGTCGGCGCGTCGAGGGCGCTCGCGGGTCCGAAGCGTCGAAGAAAAGGAGGGCGGGCGGCGAGAGAGCGGTCGCGTGCGGGTCGAAGCGGTTCGGTCAGCCGTCTCCTCGGTCGCTGCCGTGACCGTGCCCGACGACGAGGGCGGCGGCGTTGAGCGCGAGAAGCGACCCGAACAGCGTCGCCTGCTCCCCTTGGACGCCGCCGTACAGGAGGGGCGGGTAGAGGAGGGGCAGGGCGACCGCCAGCCAGAACGCGGCGAACCGGACCGGATACGTGATCAGTCTCAGTCCGAGGCGGAGGGCGTTCGAAGTCGTCTCCAGCGCTTCGCGGAGACGGACGACGTGTTTGCGGGGGACCGTCGATGACGAGTTCGACATTGGATCTGTTACACCTTACATATTGGAACTGCAGACAGTCACATTAAGTCGCCAGAGAGTTTTGATCAGTTCGAGACAGTTCAACGAAACTGTAACAGTATCCGTACTGTTCCAAACTCGTTAATAACGTCCTACAGTGTCTTTAGACATCTCTAACCGATTATCTTCTGAAACAGTCAAAGTTTGTTTACATTATTTTTATTTTATACGTTGGGCGCGCCCGCCGGTGCGAAAGAGGTAATCGTGGCGGGGCCGTCGTCGCGGCCGATGCCTACGGTACACGTAGTCGGATGCGGCGGGACGATAGCGAGCGAACCGGCGGCGGACGGGGCGGCCCCGGCGAAGGCGGGCGAGGAACTCGTCGCCGCCGTCCCCGACGTGGCCGAGTACGCGGACCTGCGCGTGACCGACGTCGGGTCGCGTCCGGGGTTCGACATGGACTTCTCCGTCGTGGCGGCGGCCGCCGAGGCGATTCGTGACGCCGTCGCCGACGGCGCGGACGGCGTCGTGGTCACGCAGGGGACGGACACCATCGCCGACACCGCGTACGCGCTGGACCTCGCCTGTGAAGTCCCCGTTCCCGTCCTCGTCACCGGGTCGCAGCGCCGGTTCGACGAACCGGGTTCCGACGCGCCCGCGAACCTCCTCGCGGCGGTGCGGGCCGCGGTCGACGACCGGTTCGCGCCCGGCGCGCACGTCGCCTTCGACGACGAACTCCACGCCGCGCGCGACGCGGTCAAGACGCACACGAACGCTCTCGACACGTTCCAGTCGCCCGGCAAGGGCCCCGTGGCGGCGTTCACGCGCGCGACGACCCGCATCCACCGCGACCCCGCGCGGGCGACGTCCGAGGCGTCGCTCCCGGAGTCCGCGCTCGACCCGGCCCGCGACGCCGCCGACTACGCCGACGTCCCCGTCGTTCACTCGGGCACCGGCGTCGACGGGTCGCTCCTCGAACGGGTCGTCGCCGACGGCGCGGACGGCGTCGTCGTGGAGGGGACCGGACTCGGGAACGCGACGGCGCCGCTGGGCGAGGCCGTCGCCGACGCCGTCGAGACGGTCCCGGTGGTCGTCTCCTCGCGGTGTCACGCCGGACCGACCGAAGCGGTGTACGGCACGGCCGGCGGCGGCGTGACGCTCCGGGACCACGGCGTCGCCTACGCGGGCGACCTCTCGACGGCGAAGGCGCGGGTAAAACTCGTCCTCGGCTTGACCGCGGGGCTCTCCCGCGAGGCGGTCGAGGCGACGTTCGAGTGAGGCGCTCCCGCGCGGCGACGGGCCAGTTCAGCGGGTTTTTGTGCCCGTAGGGAGTGGGGCCGAACAAGATGCTGGAGGAGAGCCCCACGCCGAGGCGGTCAGTCGATAGCAACCTCTTTATCACCGTCTCCGGGCCGCCGGGATGCGGGGCGACGACGCTCTGCGAGGGGCTCTCGCGGGCCCTCGACTGCGGGTACGTCTCCGGCGGCGACATCTTCCGCGAACTCGCCGAGGACCACGAGATGTCGCTGTCGCAACTCATCGCGAAGGCCGACGAGACCGACGACATCGACCGCGCCCTCGACGAACGCCTCCGCACCATCGCCGAGCAGTGGGGGACGGCGAACAAGGCGTTCATCCTCGAATCGCGCCTCGCCGGGTGGCTGGCGGGCAACCGCGCCGACCTGCGCATCTGGCTCGACGCCCCCGAGGAGGTCCGCGTCGACCGGACCCGCGACCGCGAGGAGATGGAGGCCGAGATGCGCGTCCGCGAGGTGAGCGAGGCGGGCCGCTTCGAGTCCTACTACGGCGTCGACGTCACCGACCAGTCGTTCTACGACCTGCGTATCAACACCGCGCGCTGGAGCCCCGACTCCCTCCTCGAAATCGTCCTCACCGCCGTCGAGGAGTACGAGGCCGAGAGCGACGAGGGCGCGTTCCACACGCCCGACGTCGAACTGTGAGCGGACCGTAGCCGGACGGCGCCGCTTTTCACCGCCGCCGCCGTCGGTCCCGTATGGCGGATCTCAACCCGGTCGCAAAACGGATCCACAACGTCTCGCCGAAGCCCGTGCGCCTCACCCTCGACGGCGGCGACTCGGCGGTCTACCGGATGCACAGCACTCAGTTCTTCCAGCGGGAGTTCCAGGCCGAGGGCGAACGCCTCGACGAGGCGGGCGTCGAGTACCGACTCGTCACCACCGAGGACGCCGAGTCGGTGCTGCTCGGGCGGAAGGGGCCGGACGAGGAGGGGTGGACGATGGTCGGCGAGGTGACGGCCGCCGAACGCGCCGAGGAGTAGTTCTCCCTTCGAACGGCCTCGACTCAGTCGCGCGCGCCGAACGATTCGAGTCCCCGCCGCAGTCGGGGGAGTTCCCGGCGGATGCTCTCGCGCTTCAGGAGGAGGAAGCCGACGAAGATGAGCGCGAACCCGGCGACGGTGTAGACGGTCGGCAGTTCCCCGAGGAACGCCCACCCCGTCAGCGCCGCGAACACCGGCGCGACGTAGGAGACGAGGTTTATCTCGATGGGGCCGAGGCGCTCCAAGAGGACGAAGTAGACGAGGAAGCCGAGGGCGCTGGCGACGACGGAGAGGTAGCCGAGCGCCAGGAACGCGTCGGTCGTCCACGAGACGGCCGAGACGGACTCGCCGATTGCGACGCTCACGACGTGCATCAGGAGGGCGCCGCCGAGCATCGTCCACGCCTCCATCGTCTCGATGGGCATCTCCGCGTCGATGCGGCGGGTCAGCACCGACCCGAGTGCGAACACCGTCGCCGCGCCGAAGATGAGCAGTTTGGCGACGGCGCCGCCGGACAGCACGTCGTTGGGGTTCGGGTTCGAGAGGACGACGACGCCCGCGAGTCCCAAGAGGAGGCCGACGAGACCCGCGGGTGCGAGGCGTTCCGAGGGCAGGAACGCGCGCGCGAACCCGGTGGTGAGGATGGGGCTGAGGCTGACGATGACGGCGGCGGCGGCGGAGGTGACGGCGGGGTCCGTCTCGCCGACGAACAGCAGGGCGTGGTAGCCCGCCATGATGAGGACGGACCCGACGACGACCGTGGCCCACTGGTCGCGCCCGCGCGGGAGCGGACTGTCGGTCGCGTAGGCGGCGTAGCCCAGCATCAGCACGCCCGCCACGTCGTAGCGAATCGCCGCGAACAGCACGGGCGTCTCGAAGAAGCCGCCGGGGTCGGCGGGCGTGCCGAGGCCGGCCTTGATAGCCATGAACGCCGCCCCCCACGCGGCGGCGAGAAAGACGAACAGCGCGAGGTTTCGGTACCGGCTCACACCTGCGGTTTCTCGGTCGCCTCCCTCAACGTTTCGTTCGGGTGCGTGCGCTGCCCCTTATCGCTCCACGACGTCCGCTCCGGCGCCGCGCCGGAGGTCGCGCACCGCCCGGACGACGTCCTGCCGGGCGACGATGCCGACGAGTCGACCCTCCTCGACCACGGGCAGGCGGTTGATGTCGCGGTCGTCGCTCGACAGGAGGTCGAGAACCGTATCGAGGTCCGTGTCGGGGGCGACGGTCACCACGTCCGTCGTCATCACCTCGCTGATGGGTCTGTCGGCGTTCTTCGCCAGGTCGACGCCGAGGTCGAGGTCGTCCCACGACACGTCGACGGCGTAGGTGAGCGTCTCCGTGAACGGCGGGAGGCCGACGGGAATCCACAGCGTCCGGTCTTTCGTCTGGAACAGTTCCACGAGGTCGTGTTGGGTGACGATGCCGACGACGGCGCCGTCGTCGTCGACGACGGGGAAACCGTTGAACTTCACGCGCGCGAGGCGACCCAGCACCTCGCTCACGTCGTCGTCCGGGGCGACCGTCTGCACGTCCGTCGTCATCAACTCTCGAGCGGAGAGGTCCATACGCCTCCCTACGCGGACGCGGTCCATCTGTCTGTTCCTTTTCGTTCACGGCGCAAATGCGGGTTATATTTATATTTCTGCGTTTGGTAGGGACGAGCATGGCCGTTCACGGCCGTCAATCACTTCGAGACCTGTTCGACGAGTCTCCCACGCCGCACATCGCGCACCCGCCGCGCACCCACCACCGCCACTTCTACGTCGCCACCGACGGGTCGTATCGGTCCTCGGGCGACGGCGGACTGGGCGTCGTCATCGAGACGCGCGACGGTACGCGGGTGGCTCGGGTCGCCGTGCCCGACGCGGCGCCGAACAACAACGTCTCCGAGTACCGCGCGCTCCACCTCGGTCTGGACGTTCTCGCGGCCCGCGCGCCGCCGAACGCCCGCGTCGGCGTCCTCATCGACCACGACGCCCTCGCCGCGGACGTCAACACCGAGGTCCTCGCCGGGGCCGACCCGGACTGGCGCCGGACGCGCCGGCCCACGTCGCCGCCGGCCGGCAGCGAGAACCACTGGCGAGGCATTCGCGCCCGCATCGCCGGGTTCGCCGAACTCCGGGCCGCGCGCATCGACGGCCGGAACAACCCCGCACACCCCCTCGCGAACGCGCCGGGCGAGTACGCCCACGTCAACGGGCGGAACGACCGCTGCGTCATGCCCGACCCGCCGTCGTCGAACGCCGACCTCGGGACCGGAACCGGAACCGAGGCCGACGACCCGCAGTTCCCGCCGCCGTCGCGGTTCGAGAGTCACGCGAGCGACTGACCGTCGGCGGCCGGTAATCGGTAGTCGGCGTCCGCGCGTCGTCTCGGGTCGTGGTGAAGACCGAATCGGAGACGACGGAGATAGCGTAAAAGAGAGCGTCGGCTCGTATCGCGTCGTTACTCGTTCTGCGCGTCGACCACCGCGACGCCCGCGAGGTTGACGATGTCCTTGACCTCGTCGCCGCGTTGGAGGACGTGGACGGGTTTGCCCATGCCGACGAGCATCGGGCCGATGGCCTCCGCGCCGCCGAGTCGCTGGAGCAGTTTGTAGCCGATGTTGCCCGCTTCGAGGTTCGGGAAGACGAGGACGTTCGCGGGGTCGTCCAGTTCGGAGAACTCGTAGGTTCCCTGGAGGATATCCTCGACGACGGCGGTGTCGGCCTGCATCTCCCCGTCGACGGGGAAGTCGACCTCGGCGTCCTCGTGGAGCAGATTCACGGCGCCGCGGGGTTTCCTCGTCCCCTCGTTCTCGACGCTGCCGAAGTTCGAGTACGACAGCATCGCCGCGCGCGGTTCGATGTTGAACCGGCGGGCCAACTGGGCGGTGTGCTTCGTTATCTCCGCGAGCACGTCCGATTCGGGCTCGAGGTTCACCGTCGTGTCCGCGCAGAACACGACGCGGTTCTTGAACGTCAGCATGTAGACGCCGGCGGCGTAGTCGGCGTCGTCGGCCGTGCCGACGACCTGAAGCGGCGGACGGAGCGCCGAGGGGTAGTGGTGGGTCAACCCCGTCAACATCGCGTCGGCGTCGTCCTGTTCGACCATCACGCTGGCGAAGTAGTTCGTGTCGCGGCGGACGAGTTCGTGCGCCTCGTTCTTCGTCAGGCCCTTGCGCCGGCGGAGTTCGTACAGGCGGTCGGCGTAGTGGTCCCAGTCGCCGCTCTGCGGGTCGGCCACCTCGGGGTCGAAGTCGAGGCCCAGGTCCTCGGCGGTCTGCCGAATCTCGTCCTCGCCGCCGATGAGGACGGGGTAGGCGATGCCCTGCTCTTGAATCTGGTAGGCCGCGCGGATCATCTTCTCGTCGGTGCCCTCCGCGAGGGCGACGCGCTTGGGGTCGGACTTCGCCTTGTTGAGGACGACGCGCATCATCTCGCGGGACTTCCCGAGGCGCGCTTCGAGCGTCTCCTCGTACTCCTGCACGTCGAGTTCGCTGCGGGCCGACCCGCTGTCCATCGCCGCCTGCGCGACGGCGGGCGCCACCTCGAACAGCACGCGGGGGTCCAGCGGTTTCGGGATGACGTACTCGGGACCGTACTGTAAGGGCTGGTCGCCGTAGGCCTTGACGACAGCGTCGGGGACGTCCTTGCGGGCGAGTTCGGCGAGGGCCTCCGCGGCGGCGCGCTTCATCTCCTCGTTTATCTCCCGCGCGCGCACGTCGAGTGCGCCGCGGAAGATGAACGGGAAGCCGAGCACGTTGTTCACCTGATTCGGGTAATCGGAGCGGCCCGTCGCCATGATGACGGTGTCGTCGCGGGCCTGCTTCGCTTCTTCGTAGCCGATTTCGGGGTCCGGGTTGGCCATCGCGAAGAGGGCGGGGTCCTCGGCCATCGACGCCACCATCTCCTGGTCGACGAGGCCGCCGACGGAGAGACCGACGAACACGTCCGCACCCTCCATCGCCTCTTCGAGCGTGTCGGCCTCGACGTCGTTGGAGAACTCAGCTTTGAACTCGTTGACGTCGTCGCGGTCGGGTTTGATGACGCCGTCGGAGTCGCACATGACGATGTTCTCCTTCGACGCGCCGAGCGAGACGTAGAAGCGCGCGCTGGCGATGGCGGAGGCGCCGGCGCCCGAGAACACGATGTCCAGTTCGTCCAACTCCTTCCCGACGATGTCGGCGGCGTTCAGCAGTGCGGCGCCGGAGATGATGGCGGTGCCGTGTTGGTCGTCGTGGAAGACCGGGATGTCCATCTCGTCGCGCAGGCGCGACTCTATCTCGAAACACTCCGGCGCCTTGATGTCCTCCAGATTGATGCCGCCGAAGGTGGGTTCCATCGCGCTGACGATGTTCACGAACTCGTCGACGTCCTCGGGTTCGATTTCGACGTCGAACACGTCGATGTCCGCGAACCGCTTGAACAGCACGCCCTTGCCCTCCATCACCGGCTTCGACGCCTGCGCGCCGATGTCGCCCAGTCCGAGAACCGCCGACCCGTCCGAGACGACGCCAACGAGGTTCCCTTTCGCCGTGTACTCGTATGCCTTGTCCGGGTCCGCGTCGATGTCGCGGCACGGCGCCGCCACGCCCGGCGAGTAGGCCAACGAGAGGTCTCGCTGCGTGTTCGTCGGTTTCGTGGTCGAAATCTCGATCTTCCCCGGCGGTTCTTCGCGGTGGTACTCCCGCGCGTCGTCGTCCAATCCCATGCCCGAGGCCACCCGTGGCACCGTGAAAAAGCTACCGTACTGTCGAACTCCGACTTCGACAGACGACGAAACTATACTCGCCGGCGAGTACCGTTTTCGACTCGCGTCGCTCCCGCTACTCCGCGCCGAGGTGCAGTATCTCGTGTCGCTCGATGGCGAACTCGTGGTCCCATCCCTTCACGGGGCGGGTGGGCCACTCGCCCGTCGCCGTCAGCACCTCGGCGTCGTCCTCGGTGACGAGGACGGTGTCCTCCGATTTCGCCCCCTGTATCGTCGGGTTGTACGCGTACGCCATCGGCGTCTCCACCGGGGCGTCCTCGCCGGGCGAGGCGAACCACTCCCGGCCGGCGAACCCGGCCGCGCCCCCCTGGTGGTGTTCGCGCCACTCCTCGGGGTAGTCGAGGTGTTCGTAGGCGGCCGTGATGTTGTCGAAGACCCCGTCGGCGGTGCCGCCGAGTCGCGCGACGGCCTGTGTCGCCGCCAGCGCACTCGTCTCCACCTGCTGGGCCTTCGCGTGACGCTCGGCCAGCCACTCCGGCGGGTCGAAGGCGACGGTCCGGGTGGTGCTCGCGTGCAGACCGCCGCGTTCGGCCGTCACCGAGAGCAGCGCGTAGTCGCCCAACTCCGCGTACGTCGGAGTGTAGTGGCGGTACTTCTGCGCCCGTTCGGACCCGCCGACGAGGACGACGGGCGCCTCGATGCCCCGCGTCGCCAGCGCTATCTTCAGCGCGGCGGCTACCTCGTGTTCGGTGTCTCCGGGTTCGAGTTCGCGCGCGACCCGTTCGACGGCGTCGGCCGCCTCCCGCCCGAGTTCGCGGTAGCGCTCGATATCGGTCTCCGAGAGCGGTTGTCGGAGTTCGCTTGCGTCCACCGAGTCGAGTCCGGGCACCTCGAAGTCCGCCGCCCCCGCCCCGTCGGTTTCGGCGGCGACGCCGTCGGCCAGCGACGACTCGTACCAGTTGGTCTGCCGCACGTCGAACGCGTCGGGCACCTCCTCGTCGGCGAGGCGGTTCGCCTCGATGTTGTCCGTGACGACGACCCACCCGTCCTCGCGGGTGTAGCCCGCGGCGCCGACGCCTGCGCCCGCGCCCCGACTGACGACGTTGTTTCCGCCCGTGAGCCACGAGAAGGAGTTCGGTTCGGCGAACCAGACCGCGTCGAGTTCCTCCCGGTCGAGGTACTCCTCCAGTCGCTCCCGCCGGTCGTCGAGGTGGTCGGTGACGATGTCGTGTCCGCCCTCGGCCGCGTCGGAACCGGGGTCGCTCTCCTGTGTCATGCGTGACCGTTCCCGCGGGAGCCATTAGAAACGTTCCGGTGGTTCGCGCGTCTGCGGAGAGAGGGGTTCAAGTGGACGCGACCCCGAGAGCGGAACATGAACACTCGCCTCCGACGCCTCGTGGCACTCACCGTGCCGCTCACGGGCTTTCTGATGGTACTCGGGGTGTACACCGCCGCCGCCGGCGCCGGCCTCACCTGCGCCGGGCGGTGGCCGTTCTGCGACGGCTTCCTCGGCCTGTTTCCGGCCAACTGGAGCAGTTTCATCGAGTGGTTCCACCGACTCGTGGCGATGCTCGTCGGCTTCCTAATCCTCGGCACCACGGTACAGGCGTGGCGGGCCGGCGCCGACCGCCGCGTCCGCCGGTCGCTCGCTCTCGCCACCATCCTCCTCCCCTCCCAAATCATCCTCGGCGCGCTGACCGTGACGACCTACGAGTGGGTCATCCTCTCGGCGCACTTCCTCACGGCGTCGATAATCTTCACCGCCGTCGTCCTCGCGTTCGCGCGGGCGTACGACCCCCCGGCGGCCGACGAACTCCGGCGCGGCCTCTGGGGGGCCGCCGCCGGCGTCGCCGCCCTCGTCGTCCTCGCCCCCCACGCGTTCCTCCCGTTCGGCGCGAACCTGCAGGCGATTTACTACACGGTCGGACTCGTCGCCTACGGCGTCCTCGTCGCCGCCACCGCGTGGCTCGGTCCCGCGGCCGGCGGCGACGCCGGGCGCGCCCGCCTCCTGACGGGCGGCGCGGCCCTCCTCCTCGTCGGTCTCCTCGTCCTCGGCCGGCAGGTGTACACGGGGGGCCTGGAGTACGTCTCCGTCGGCGGCACCCTCCTCGTCCTCGGTCTCGTCGCTGCCGCGGCGTACGCCCTCCGCGACCGCCCGACGCGGCGGTCCCGGGGCGTCCCGGGCGGGAGCGACTGACCGGCGCGCGGGCGTCCCCGACCGACCACCGACGCCCGCGGCCACGAAGGGACGCCGGGTCCCCGGACGTCCACTCCTGCTCGCAGAGAGTGACGGTTACTCCCGAGAGGCGGGATATTTTCCCACGAGACGCGTTCTCCGAACCGAAGAGGTGTTATACCACGGTCGGTTACGGACGGGTGTCATGGACAGACGTGCCTATCTGAAGACCGGTGCCGGAGTGGTCGCTGGCGGCCTCTTCGCGGGTTGTACGGGCGGTAACGGAGGAGGCCAGGAGGCGACCGAGACGGCCACGTCGGAGGCGGCGGCCACCGACGGCGAGGGAACGACGGAGGGGACGGAGACGGGAACCGAGTCCGGAAGCGAAGGCGACGTGGTGCCGGACAACGTCGTCATCGGGTCGGACATCCCGTACCGGCCGTTCGAGTACAACACCGCCTCGGGCGAACTCACCGGCTTCGACGTCGACATCGCGCGGGCCATCTTCGAAGAGCAGTTGGGGACGAGTTACGAGTTCAAGCCGACGAGCTTCGACTCCATCATCCCCTCGCTGAAGAACAACAACTTCCGCATCATCATGTCCGCGATGACCATCAACGACCAACGCGCGCAGGAGGTCGACTTCTCGGACCCCTACTTCACCGCGTACCAGACGGTCATCGTCCGACAGGACAGCGACATCCAGTCCCGGGAGGACCTCCGCGGGGCGACCGTCGGCGTCCAGAAGGGGACCACCGGCGCCGACGCCGCCCAGCAGTTACAGGAGGAGTTCGACGGCGAGTTGGAACTCAACCAGTACGACCAGGTCAACGGCGCGTTCCAGGCGCTCGTCAACGGACAGGTCGTCGCCGTCATCAACGACAACACGGTCAACGCCGAGTTCGTCAACAATCAGGGCGAAGGCCAGGTCCGGTTCCTCCAGGGCGAGGGCGCGGCCGCCGAGTCCGGCGAGAACGCCCCCGACTACCTCACGCTCACCGTCGAGAACTACGGCATCGCGTTCCGGCAGGACGACGACGAGTTCCGCCAGCGGGTGAACGAGGCGCTCGCGGCCATCAGAGAGGACGGGACGTACGACGAGATATACGCCGAGTACTTCGAGGGCTGAACGCTCCTTCTTTATCTTCCGACGCAGATACCCGAACTCATGGCTGATTCATACTCCGGCGTGACGGCCGACGAGGGCGACCGCGGGAGCGGCGGGTTCGTCGACGACGCGACGCTGAAGTGGCTCGGCGTGGGGGTGTCGAGTCTGTTCGCGCTCGCCGTCCTGGCGCTCGTCGCCTACATCGTCGCCACGCAGGTCGACTTCGAGTTGATGCGGACCATCGTCCCGCAGTTCGTGGACGCGTACCTCCTGGTGCTCCAAATCGTCGTCATCGGAGGGCTCCTCTCGGTGACGGCGGGCGTGTTCGTCGGCCTCGCGCGCGTCTCGAAGACGTCGATAACGAGCGGCATCGCGACGGCGTACGTTCAGTTCTTCCGCGGAACGCCGCTTCTGTTCCAACTGTTCGTCGTCTACTTCGGCATCCCGACGCTGTGGCCGGGGACGTTCCCCGTGCAGGACTGGGGGTTTCCGACGGCCATCATCGCGCTGACGCTGAACCACGCCGCCTACGTCGGCGAGGCGGTCCGCGGCGGCATCGACGCCGTCCCCGACGGGCAGATGGAGGCCGCCCGCTCCTTGGGCATGGGCTACATCCAGGGGATGCGAGAGGTGGTCGTCCCGCAGGCGTGGCGCAACGCCCTCGCGGCCATCGGCAACGACCAGGTCATCCTCGTGAAGGACACCTCGCTTCTCACCATCATCGCCATCCCCGAACTGATGCAGGCGTTCCGGAGCGTCAACAGCGCGACGTTCGACCCGTGGACGCCGCTGGTCCTCGTCGCCATCGCGTACCTCTCCATCACGCTGCCGCTGATGCGACTCGTGACCTACATGGAGGACCGCTCGGACTGGGGAGGTGACAGCCAGTGAACCCCCTCTTGGAGTTCGACCACGTTGACAAGTACTTCGGCGAGACGCACGTCCTCAAGGACGTCTCGCTCGACGTCGAAGACCAGGACGTGACCGTCGTCGTCGGCCCTTCGGGGTCCGGGAAGTCGACGCTCCTCCGCTGTGCGAACCGCCTCGAAGAGATTCAAGGCGGCGAGATTCGCCTCGACGGCGAGTCCATCTCCGACCCGAAGGCGGACATCAACCGCCTGCGCCAGCGCATCGGGATGGTGTTCCAGTCGTTCAACCTCTTCCCGCACAAGACGGCGTTGGAGAACGTGACGCTCGCGCCGCGGAAGGTCCGCGGACTCGACGACGACGCGGCCGAGGCGCGCGGCGAGGAACTCCTCGAACGCGTCGGCCTCGGCGCCCAACTGAACTCCTACCCGAATCAGCTCTCGGGCGGCCAACAACAGCGCGTCGCCATCGCCCGCGCGCTTGCGATGGACCCGAAGGTGATGCTGTTCGACGAGGTGACGAGCGCCCTGGACCCCGAACTGGTCGGAGAGGTGCTCGAAGTGATGCGGACGCTCGCCGACGAGGGGATGACGATGATGGTCGTCACCCACGAGATGGGGTTCGCCCGCGAGGTGGGCGACCGAATCGTCCTCATGGCCGACGGCCGCGTCGTCGAGACGGGCGACCCCAAGCAGTTCTTCGAGAGTCCGGAGACGGACCGCGGCAAGCGGTTCCTCTCGAAGCTTCTCTGAATACACAAAGTAATAATCTGCGACACGTTCATCTTCTCGGGCGACGATAGCTCGCCTATGAACGCCCTCACACCCCGCTCGCCCCCCGAGCGGCAGATGTCGACGCTGAGAAAATCCGTCCTGTTCTGTCCCGACTGCGACCGCGCGGCGCCGCTGGACGACTGGTCGCACGGCGTCGAAGCGGACGCCGGCGACGAGACGGTCTCGTGTCCCGACTGCGAGGCGTCCCTGGCCGTCGTCCGCATCGCCTGACCGATTTTTATTTCGTCATCACTTCGACGCCGACGGTGTCGTAGTCGCTCATCGCCGCCAGCCTGCTCGGTACCTCGTCTAAGGACACCTCCCGCGTCACGAGCGCACCGGGGTCGACGGCGTCCGAGGCGAGTAGCGACAGCAGGTCGTCGGCGTCCGTCGGCGGCATCCCGCGCGCGCCGAGGAAGGACACCTCGTGTCTGGTCATCCAGTCGGTCGGCAGCGACACCTCGCCCTTCTCCTCGTCGGTGGTGAGCCCCACCTGCACGTGCGCTCCGCGCGGCCTGACGCAGCGGACGGAGTTGCGACAGGTCTCGGCGACGCCTAGAGCGTCCAGCGAGACGTGCGCCCCTCCCTCGGTGGCCTCGCGCACCTCCTCGACGGGGTCTGTTTCCGAGGCGTCCACGAGTACCTCCGCGCCGAGGTCCGCCGCCGCGTCCAAGGCGGACTCCCGCACGTCGACGGCGACGACGCGGGCGCCGAGGGCGCGGGCGATCTGAATCGCGGAGAGGCCGACGCCGCCGCAGCCGTGGACGGCCAGCCACTCGCCCGCGGCGAGGCCGGCGCGGGCGTCGAGGGCGTTGTAGGCGGTCATGAACCGACAGCCGAGGGCGGCCGCGTCCCGCGGGTCGACGCCCTCGGGGAGGCGGATGGCGTTGTAGTCGGCCGAGGGAAGGTGAACTCGCTCCGCGAACGCCCCCTGCGCCGACCGCTCGAACCCGAGTGCGTGGGGGTGGTCGCCGGTGCAGACGTTGCCGTGGCCGGCCCGACAGTGGCCGCAGGACCCGCAGGCGAGGTTGAACGGGAGGGCCACCCGGTCGCCCTCGGCCAGCGTCTCCACGCGGTCGCCCGCCTCGACGACGCGGCCGGCGGGTTCGTGACCCAGAATCTGGCCGGGGTCCACCGCGTCGTCGGCCCACTCGCCGTGGCCCATCCACGCGTGCCAGTCGCTCCGGCAGATGCCGCAGGCCTCCACGTCGACGACGACGCCCTCGGGGTCGGCCGTCGGTTCGGGCACGTCTTCGATGCTCAGCGGTTCGCCGTGTTCGCGGAGGACTGCGGCGCGCATACGCGGGAGTGGGGCGGCGGGCTGAAAAAGGGTCCCCGCTCCGGAAGAGGGGAGAGACCTACCGGAACGACGGGAGGACTTCCTCCTCGTAGAACTCGAAGAACGCCTCCTGGTCGTCGCCGATCTGGTGGAAGTAGACGTGGTCGTAACCGGCGTCGAGGCACTGCTGGATGTTGTCGATGTGCGTCTGCGGGTCCTGGTCGGTTATCGTCGACCCCTCGCGGACCGTCTCCTCCGTCACCATCTGACTCGCCTCGTCGAAGTGCTTCGGCGTCGGGAGAATCTGGTTCAACTCGCCCGGCAGCGCCGACTGCCGCCAGTTCTCGTGGGCCGTCTTCACGGCCTCGTCTTCGGAGTCGGCGACGCACATCGTCAACTGCGTCATCTTCGGGCCGTCGCCCTCGTACTCCTCGACGACGTCCTGCGGACCGACCGACCAGAAGCCGTCGCCGATGTCGCTCGCCCGACGGGCGGACTCCTCGCCGAACGCCGAGACGAGGAGCGACGGCAGTTCCTCGGGCAGGGTGTACAGGCGGGCGTTCTCGACGGTGTAGTGCTTCCCGCGGTGGCTCACCTGCTCGCCCGTCCAGAGGCTCCTGATGACGTCGACGGCCTCCTCGAGCATCTCCATCCGCACGTCGTGCTCGGGCCAGTGCTCGCCCGTAACGTGTTCGTTCAGCGCCTCGCCCGACCCGACGCCGAAGTAGAACTCCCGGCCCTCGAGCATCTCCTTCGTCGTCGCCGCCGCCTGCGCGACGTTCACCGGGTGGATGCGGACCGTCGGGCAGGTGACGCCGACGCCGAGGTCGATGTCGTCGGTCGCCGCCGCGACGCCACCGAGCGTGTTCCAGACGAACGGCGACTCGCCCTGCTCGGCCAGCCACGGGTGGAAGTGGTCAGACACCGACAGAAAGTCGTAGCCCCGCGATTCGGCCTCCCGCGCGGACTCGACGAGTTCGCTCCCCGCGAACTCCTCGCTCGACAGCGTGTATCCGAACTCTGGCATATCTGCGGCTTCTCGCGGGGTTGAAATAAACGACGTGGCAGAACACTCATGCGTCGCCGCCGGCCAACGCGGGGGTCGGTCCCTCGCCCTCAGTGGCGGAGCGCCGGCCGGCGCTCAGAAGAAGTCGTCCAGTCCGGACTGGCCGTCGTCCTCGGCGTCCGAGTCGCCGTCCGCATCGGCGTCGCCGCCGTCGCCGTCCAACACGTCCGCGTCGAGTTCGTCGCCGGCGTCGCCCTCGCTGCCGGCGTCGCTGGCGTCGCTCCCGCCGCCCTCGCCGTCCGCGTCCTCCGGGACGGACCCGGCGAACGCGCCGCCGGTGTGCTCCTCCATCTCCGCCTCGCGCATCTCGGCGGCGTCCTCGACGATGGACTGCACCTTGTTCGTCGTCTCGCCGCTCCCGGTGACGAAGGAGACGGCCGACTCGTCGAGGTCGTACCACGCGGCCATGGCGACGGTCACGTCCCGCGGCTTGCAGTGGTGGGTGACGGCCGCGAGGAAGGGGAGCACCTCGCGGCGGGCGGTGCCCATCGAGAAGCCGCCCGCCTCGGCTATCTTGCGGACCACGTCGTCGCGCGTCTTGTCCCGCGTCGACCGGTACGGCGCGCCGCCGTAGCGCGTCCACCCGCCGTAGGTGCCGTCCCGCGCGGCGGCGACGCCGGCGGCGACGTTGTCCGTCGCGTACCGCCAGTAGGAGTACTCCTGCGTGGCCAGCACGCGACCCAGCCACACGTCCGCGTTGGCGAGGAACTCGTAGGCGCGGGCGAGTTCCGCGTCGTCGTAGACCAGGGAGACCTTGTCCTCGATCCACTTCACCTGGTCGTCGGGCGTCTCGTCCACCGCGTACGCCGACTGGATGGCGTCGCGCGCGGAGTCCTCCTTCAGCACCGAGTCGATGTACTCGAACAGGCCGATGCCGCGGTCCCGCGAGGCGGTGACCACGTCCTCGACGGCGAGGCGTTCCTTCCCCTCGGCGGCCGCCTGCAGGTCGTTGACGGCCGAGCGCAGGTCCCCGGAGTTCACCTCCGCGATTCTGTCGAGGGCGTCGTCGTCGAACTCGACTCCCTCCTTGCGGAGGATGTCGCGGAGGACGGGGACGATGGAGCGCGCGGAGACGTCGCGGAACTCTATCTCCTGTGTGGCGTTCCGCAGGCCGTTCGACATGTCGTAGTACTCGTTGGCGATGAGGACGACGGGCTGGTTCGACTCCTTGACGAGGCGGGTGACGGCGCCCGCGCCGCCGCGGTCGTAGTTGCCGTGGATGTTGTCCGCCTCGTCGAGAATCACTAGCTGTCGCCCCTCCCGTGTGCCGCTCGCATCGCCCGCCGACGCGCCCGCCAGCGTCGCGTTCTTCGCGGCCCGGCCGGCGAAGCGTTCGATGACGTCGGCCGTCCGCTGGTCGGAGGCGTTCAACTCGACCGTCTCCCACCCCATGTCCGCGGCGAGGGCGTGCGCGGCGGACGTCTTGCCGACGCCGGGCGCGCCGTGGAGGACGACGGCCTCGCGGTGGTCGTCCCACGTCTTCCCCCACTCGGCGAACGCGTCGCGGGCCTTGTTGTTCCCGCGGACCTCCGCCAGCGTCGACGGCCGGTACTTTTCCGTCCAGTCTGCCATTGCCGGAGGGAGGGACGAGGCGCGGTTAGTGGTTTCGGAGCGTCGGTCGCGGCGCCGGAGTCGAAGGGCCGAACCGCGTACCGGCAGTTCTTTGCGACGGACGCGGCGAACCGGTTAGCGTGACGGACGACACGACGGACGAGCGAACGGCGATAGTCACCGGGTCGAGCAGGGGAATCGGAAAGCACGTCGCGAAGCGGTTCGCGGCCGACGGCGCGAACGTCGTGGTCTGTTCGCGGTCGCTGGCGGACTGCGAGGCGGTCGCGGAGGAGATAGAGGCCGACGGCGGGTCGGCGCACGCGGTCGAGGTCGACGTGAGCGAGAAGGAGTCGGTCGAGAACCTCGTCGACGAGGCCGTCGACCGGTTCGGCCGCCTCGACGTGATGGTGAACAACGCCGGCATCAATATCCGCGGCCCCGCCGAGGACATCACGCCCGAGGAGTGGCAGCAGGTCCTCGACGTCAACCTGACCGGCGTCTTCTTCTGCGCGCAGGCCGCCGGAAAGCGGATGATAGAACAGGGCGACGGCGGGAGCATCGTCAACATCTCCAGCATGATGGGCAGCATGGGCCAGCAGGACCGGACGCCCTACAACACGACGAAGGGCGGCGTCAACAACCTCACGCGCTGTCTCGCGGTCGAGTGGGCGGAGCACGACATCCAGGTGAACGCCCTCGCACCGGGCTACATCGAGACGGAGATGGTCGAACAGGCCCAGGAGGACGCCGACTTCGACAGGGAGGACGTGCGGAACCGGACGCCGATGGACCGGTTCGGAACGCTCGACGAAGTGGCGAACTGCGTCTCCTTTCTCGCCTCCGGGGACAACTTCGTCACCGGCGAGGTGCTCACCGCCGACGGCGGGTGGTCGGCCTTCGGATGGGGCTGTAAGGACGACTGAGGACGCCGTACCGTCGACGAGAGACGCCGGATTCGGCCCTCGGCCTTTTCAGCGGCGCCGGCGAACGCCCTCGACGTGCATCCGACGCTCGACGTCCTCTGCGCCGTCGGCTTCGCCGCGGTGCACGTCTTCGCCGGCAGACTCGACTTCCTACAGGTCGTCCCGCGCAGTCGGTGGCTCTCCGCCGCGGGCGGCGTCTCCGTCGCCTACGTGTTCGTCCACATCTTCCCCGAAATCACCCACCACCACGTGCAGTTGACCCGCGGGCCCGAGGCGACGAGCGCCCTCCTCGCGACGCTCACCGAACACGCCGTCTTCCTCGCGGCGCTCGCCGGATTCGTCGCCTTCTACGGCCTCGAACAGTTCGTCAGGCAGTCCGGCTCCGGTCGCGACGACTCGTCGACGGCGCCGACGGGCGTCTTCTGGGTTCACGTGGGGTCGTTCGCCGCGTACAACGCCCTCGTCGGCTACCTCCTCCTGCACCGCGAGACGGCGGGCGTCGCGAGCCTCCTCCTGTACGCGGTGGCCATGGGCGTCCACTTCGTCGTCACCGACTCCGGGATGCGCGACCACCACCGCGAGACGTACGACCGAATCGGCCGCTGGGTGCTCGCCGCCGCGGTGCTCGCCGGCGTCGGCGCCGGCTTTCTCGTCGGCGTCCCCGAGACGGTTCTCTCGCTCCTCTTCGCGTTCCTCGCCGGCGGCATCGTTCTCAACGTCATCAAAGAGGAACTCCCCGAGGAGCGGGAGAGCCGCTTCGGGACGTTCGCCGCGGGGGTGGTGGGCTACGCCACCGTGCTCCTCCTCGTCTGAATCCGAAACGCGCTCTCAGCGCGCGGGAGTCAGCACGGGCGGTTATGCTAGTCGAGCGCGTATTCCCCTCTATGTCGGATCAATCCGTTGCCATGAGTCGCGAAGAGGTGCGAGCGTTCCTCGGGTCCGGCGGCACCGGGGTGGTCGCGTTCGCCAAGGACGACGAGTCGTACGCGATTCCCGTCTCCTACGGGTTCGACGCCGAGGAGGAACGGGTGTACCTGCGCCTCGCGTTCGCCCCCGAGTCCGAGAAGCGGGAGTTCGTCAACGCGACGAGCCTCGTCTCCCTCGTCGTCGACGAGAAGACGCCGGACGGGTGGCAGTCCGTCGTCGTCCGCGGCCGACTCGCGGAGGTGACCGAAGCGGCCCTCGACTCGACCATCGTCGAGGCGATGCGGACGATGGACATCCCGTTCGTCACCATCTACGACCGCCCCTCCGCGGAGTTGGAGTTCGAGATGTACCGCCTCGACCCCGACGAACTCACCGGCCGCAAGGAGAAGCCGTCGCGCGGTATCGAGTGACGAGTGACGAGCGGGAGTCCCGAGCCACCGCGTGACACACACGGGACAGCTTCTTTTCGGCGGACTCGAATCTCGGAAGTGTGTTCCCCGTCGAGATTCGCACCGACCGACTCAGCCTCCGGCGCGCGACGCGCGAGGAGGTGCCCCCGCTGGAGTGCTACGACTACTGCCGCGAGGGCGCGGAGGGAATCGACGAGGTGACGGAGTACGTCACGTGGGACCCGCACGCGACACCGAAGGAGGCGTTCGACTTCCTCGCCGCCTGCGAGGAGCGGTGGGAGGAGGGCGAGGGAGTCACCTACGTCGTCCGCCCGCGCGAGGGGGAGGACGGCGCCGGCGAGTTCGCCGGGATGGCCGGAATCGACTTCCAGTGGGACCGCGACACCGCCGTCTTCGGCACGTGGCTCCGCAAGCCGTTCTGGGGCCGCGGCTACTCCGGCGAACGCGCGCGGGCGTTCTTCGAGGTGGCGTTCGGCGAACTCGACGTGTCGCTGTGCGCCGTCGAGCACGTCTCCGGCAACGAGAAGAGCGCGGCCGCCATCCGGCGGTACGTCGAGGCGGCCGGCGGGCGGCGCGAGGGCGAGTTCCGCAACCGCATCGAGCACGACGGCGACCCGGCGCCGGCCGTCCGCTACAGCGTCTCGCAGGAGGAGTGGCGCGAGGCGGACGGTGAACGGACGGCGACGCTCCGCTGGGCGGACGAGGCGGAGGGCTGATTACAACTCCCGCGCGACCATCTCCCCCCAGTGGGAGAAGCCGTACCGCTCGTAGAACGCCTTCGCCCGGTCGTTCTCGCGGTCCACGTCGAGCACCATCCGGTCTAAGGGGAGGTCCTGCCCGCGAGCGCAGTCGACGGCGGCGTCCATCAGGCCGTCGGCGACGCCCGTCCCCCGATGCTCGGGCGCGACGAATATCTCGTTGAGGACGGCGGCGTCCCACACGAACGACAGCGACTCGGGGAGCAGAAACGAGTAGCCGACGAGTTCGTCGCCCCCCGTCCCCGACTCCGTCGCGTCGGCGGCGACGGCGACGTTCACGCAGTTCCCGTCCTCGTCGACGCAGCGGTCCACCCAGTCGAGCCACCGCTCCCGGTAGCCGTCGGTGAGTTTCCCCTCGTACGCCGCCGCCTTCCCCTCGGGACCCGTCTCCGCGCCGATGCCGAGTTCGAAGCCGCGTTTCAGCTCCCACAGTCCCTCGCTGTCGCCGCCCTCGTACGGTCGAATCGTCGCAGTCGTCGCGTCGGTCATCGGTTCGTCGTCGTCGGTGGGAGGGAAGAACGCGCCGATACCGCGCGGATACCGACCCCAGCACCGGCGCGCCCGCGACCCTACTCGCCGAGCAGGCGCGCCAGATACCGGTCGCCGCCCAGCCGAACCGCCACCACGACGGCCGAGGCGAGCACCAGCGCGAAGCGGAAGCCGGCCATCGCCACCGGGAAGAGTCGTTCGACGCGTTCCTCCTCGACCGTCTGCTCGACGCCGCGCGTCGGCGCCGCGTCCAGCACCGTCCGGAACCGGAAGTTGGCCGTCGTCCGCACCGAGTTCGGTTCTGCGCTCGGTTCCGGCGGCGAGAGGTCGACGAACGTCTGCACCCACCCCCGGTCGGTGGAGTAGTACAGCTCCCCGTTGAACACGTAGAAACGGTCGTGCAGGGGGTACAGGGCGTTGACGCCGCCGAGGAACAGGTCCGGGAGGATGCCAGCCCCGAGGAGGCAGAACGCCCCTACCCACGCCACCTTCAGGCCGCGGACGCCGTAGCGGCGGGAGAGCGCGGAGGCGGCGCCGCGCCGGGTGTCCCAGAGGAGGACGGCGAAGACGAGCGCCGGAAGCAACAGCGTGTGGCCGAGCGAGCGGTGCGCGCCCGGCAACACCGGTTCGGCCAGCACGTCCAAATCCGGGAGGACGGTGAAGCCGGCGACGACGAGTGCGCTCCGCGCGTCGAACTCCTCGCCGAGGAGGGCGGCGGCGACGAGGCCGGCTATCGCGAGGTGGACGATAGTGGATGGCATGACAGTCTCTGTCGCGGACTCCTCTTGAACGTTTGCTCGGCGTGACCGTCGGCCGCGCTCGTCGTTCGTCGAACCCGACTTTCGATATTCTTTTGCGCCGGAGTCGCGGAGGTAGGGGTAGCATGGACCGGCACGACCGAGGCGCGGGAGGCGGCCGGTGACGGACGTCCCGCGCGACGAACTCGCGCGACGCATCGCCGGCGAGATAACGCTGAGCGACGACGCGGGCGCGACGCTCCGGAAGTGGCGCACGGACTTCGACATCTCACAGACCGTGCTCGCCGAGGAACTCGACGTCTCGTCGTCGGTCATCTCGGACTACGAGAGCGGGCGGCGCGAGAGCCCCGGTATCGGCGTCGTCCGCCGGATGGTCGAGGCGCTCCTCGACATCGACGAGTCGCGCGGCGGCAGTCGCATCCGTCAGTACGCCCGCGTCATCTCCGCGGGGTTCGAGAGCGACATCGTCCAGGACCTCCGCGAGTACCCGGCGTCGGTGCCGCTGGAACGCCTCTACGAGGTGATGGACGCGACCGAACTCGTCCGCGGCGACCACGACCAGGTGAGCGGCCACACCGTCATCAACAGCATCCAGGCCATCACGCGCCTCTCCTCTGAGGAGTTCTACCGCCTGTACGGCCAGTCGACGAGTCGCGCGCTCGTGTTCACGCACGTCAGCCGCGGGGAGTCGCCGCTCGTGGCGATGCGCGTCGTGAACCCGACGCCGAACGCCGTCATCCTCCACGGCCTGGAGGAAGAGGACCTCTGGGAGCACGCCCCCGCCCTCGCCGGCATCGACGGCTTCTCGCTCGCCATCGCGAACCGCGACCTCGACGCGATGCTCGAAGACCTGCGCACCATCTCGTAGGCGCGCGTTCGCGTTCGCCCGCCCGCGGAAGCGCGCGGGCCACCGGACTCTTGTGTGCGTCGCCCGTGCGTGGGACCGTGTCACACGCCGACGCGGGGGGACTGCTCGACCTGTTGGGCGACCGGTCGGTCAGGCGGATACTCGTCCACACTAGTGAACGCCCGCGGTCGGCGAGCGAACTCGCCGCCGCCTGCGACGTGTCGAAACCGACCGTCTACCGGCGACTCGAAGCGCTCGAACGCCGCGACCTGCTGGCGCGGGAGACGCGCTACGACGCCGACGGCAACCACTACGCGACGTACGCCTGTCGCCTCGAAGAAGTGACGTTCGGCGTCGGCGCCGACGGCCTCGCGGCCGACCTCGACCGGGACCGCCCGGAGGCCGACGACTGAGTCACGCGTTCGGGTTCCGCGACCCCAGGTTCAGCGAGGACTCCTCGGCGACGAAGATGTACCCGACCGCGAGCGCCGCGTACCCCAGCATGATGGGGACGTACCACTTCGGCGACGCCGACGGTTGGAGGAACGCCGCCCAGTAGGCGACGGCCAGGCTACCGACGGCGAACGCCGCGGCCTGCCAGTGGCGCGCGACGTCGCCGGCGGCGGTTCGAAGGTACGATTCGCCCGCGTCCGAATCCGAGTCCGAGTCTGAATCCGACCTCGAACTCGGGTCCGAGTTCCCGTCGTCCGCCGTCTCCTCCTTGGCGGACGTCCCAGCACGAGTTGTACCGGTCACGCGCGTGGTCGTGTAGAACCGTGATATACAAAAGCAATCGGGGGAGCTTCACGCGCCGAAGTCGCCGGCGGGCGACGGCACCGACGGAGGTGCGAACGGGAAACCACCCGGGGCCGACGGGTTCCGCTACTCCACGTAGTCGTAGCGTCGCTCGTTCATCCGGCCCCATCCGGTGAAGACGAACTCCGACTCGGGGGGGCTGAATCGGTCGACGTCGGTCTCTTTGTCGTGGTTGTGGACGTCGTGGACGAGTTCGTACTCGTCGTAGGTGATGTCGTAGCGGCGGGCGAGTTGGTCGTCCACCTCGATGGCATCGACGTGGTCCTCCCAGCCCTCGACGACCGTCTCGGCGTGAATCTCGGCCTGCGCGCCGGAACCGTACGACCCGACGAGCAACTTCTTGCCGGTCATGTCTTTGCCGCGTTCGAGGGCGTCTCGGAGCGCCGCGAGGCGGGCGATGTGGACCGACCCGGTGTACCAGTTGCCGACGCTGCGCGAGATTCCGAGCGTGGGTTCGATGGCGCGGCCGTACCACTCGCGGTAGCGGTCGGTGTCCTTCAGTTCGTCCATGTAGGCGCGGATGGCCTCCTCGTAGTCCTCCCGGGAGTCGTACGCCTCCTCGCGGGGTTGCATCCCTATCTCCTCGGCGAGTTCCTCCTCCACCTCGGTGTCGCGCGTCATGTGGCGGTAGCCGAGGACGGCGGCCTTGCGGACCATCCCCGGGAACGGCGTGTGGAACGGGATGTACTCGAAGTCGTCGGGGTGCGTGTCGCCCGAGACGGACTCGTAGTCTTCGAGCGCCTCGCGCATGCGCGCGAGGTACACCTGCACCGAGCGCTTGCCGTCGACGCTCGGGAACTGCTGGTTCGGCTTCAGGAAGTCCGTCTCGTCGGCGCTGCCGTAGCCCTGTTCGGTCGAGAGTTCGACGATGGAGGGGTCCTCCGTGATGAGCATCGCGACGGCGCCGGCGCCCTGCGTCGCCTCGCCGGGGTCGCCGCGTTCGTACAGGGCGGTGTCGGTGGCGATGACGAGGGCGGCGCGCCCGCGGTGGCGACCCGCCTTGATCCAGTTGTAGGCGTCGTCGATGCTCTGCGTGCCGGCGAGGCAGGCGAACTTCCGTTCGCCCTTGTTCGCGTGGTGGAAGTCGCCGTCGTACACCTGTTCGAGACAGCCCGCGATGTACGTCGAGACGGGCTTGGAGTTGTCGAACGCGGACTCGGTGGCCACGTCGATGCGGCCGATGTCGTCGGGCGTCAGCCCCCTTCGGTCCATCAGGCGCTTGGCCGCGTTCGCGCCCATCGTGACGATGTCCTCGTAGGTGTCCGGGAACGACGACGACTCGAGGCCGAGTCCCTTCGTGTACTTCTCGGGGTCCTCGCCCATCTCCGGCGCGAACGTGTTCGGCAGGTCGAGTCTGAGCTTGCCCGTCCATATCTCGATGGCGTCGATGCCGACGGCTGTCATGGTTCTTCACTCCGGAGCCCGGCCATATGGGTTTGTCGATGAGGTGTTACGTCAGCTGTCGAATTTCAGAGAGCGCTCCGGCGACGCCGCCCGGACGGGCTACCCGAACAGGAGACGGAGGAACCACTCCAGCCACCCCCACCAGCTCCACCCGTTCTGAGAGCCGCCCGCGTCGTCGGCGGGGACGCCGACGTCCACGGTGTCGGTGTCGGTCGCCCCGTCGTCGTCGGTGACCGTCAGTCGGACCGTCACCGTCCGGTCCTCGTCGAGGAGCCGCGAGAGTCCGAGCACCGGCCGGACCGCGCTCTCGTCGCTCAGTTCGAGCGCGTCGCCCAGTCCGCCGGCGTCGACGACCTCCCAGCGGTAGGTCAGTTCGTCGCCGTCGGGGTCGTAGCTCCCGGACCCGTCGAGTTCCATCACCGCGACCCTCCCGCCCATCGTCGGTCTGTCCCCCGAGGAGTCGAGGAGGAGCGACCGGGTTCCCGAGCGTCCGTCGCCCGGCCCGAACCCGGCGGACGGTTCGAAAACGCCGCCAGACGCGGAGGCGCCGGCGGACAGCGACCAGCGTCGGTCCCCGCGACCGTTGCGGTCGTCGGCCCCGCCGTTGACGCTCGCGACGGCGACGGGCGGGCGGTTGACCTTCTTGACCTCGACGGTCGCTGCGTCGCTGCCGGTTCCCGACCCCTCGGAGACGACGAGTTCGACCGTCACCGAGCGATTCTCGCCGGTGACGTTCTGCCGTATCTCGAAGGTGGCGTTCGGCGTCGACTCGTCGTCGTCGACGATGCGCGCGGCGTCCGAGGGGAGACCCGCGCCGTCGACGACGCGCCACTCGTAGGTCGGCGACCCCGAGGCGGTCGTCCCCGACCCGTCGAGCGTCAGCGTCTCGCCCGCCCGTCCCTCGACGGTCCCGCCGCGCGCGACGGCAGAGGGCGGGTCGGTCGCCTCGGGCGTCGCGGTGGGCGTCTCGCCGCGGGCGGGGTTGGCGGGCGCCGGCGTCGGCGCCGACGCGACGGCGACCGTCCGACTGAACAGCACGGCGCCGGCGTCGGTGTCGACGAGGTCCACGCGGAGTTCCTCGTCGGCGGACTGGTTCCAGTCGAGGCGCCAGCGCTCTCCGGAATCGAACGTCCCGTCGCCGTCGCCGCCCGTCAGGTGCGCCGGGGGGAACGCCAGTTCGGTCCGCCCGGACCCGTTGTAGACCACGACGCGGAGGCCCTGGGTCGGAACCGACCGACCGCCGGCGTGTGAGAGCGAGACTCGGTCGCGCGAGACGTCGCCGACGACGTTCACCGACGCGCCGGTCGCCCCGCCGCTTCCCCCGTAGGCGTCGCTCAGATAGAAGGCGCCGAACGCGCTGACGCCGAGGACGACGACACCGAGGAGGAGGACGACGCCGACGGCCTCCGCCTGTCCTCTCCCGTCGAAACCGGATGTCATTGTTCGTCTCTCGGCCGTTCGGTACGAGAAACTTTCTTACAAAATATCACATCGGATAGCTCCCGTCGGAACACGGTCCTTACCCAACCGTCCGCTCGTCCTCCTGCACGTTCCCGTCGGCGTCGACGGCGGTGACGCGGAACGTGTGCGGATTCGTCCCCCGTTCGACGTTGTTGAAGTTGACGTTGCGCGTCACGGAGTCGCCGTTGAGGTTGTAGCTCTTGCTCCGCAGCACCTGTCCGTCGCCGTCGACGAGTTCGAAGGTCATCCGTTCGAGGTCGTCGTCGCCGTCCGCGTCCTGCGCGGTGGCTTGGGCGCTCACGGTGAGCTTCGCGGAGTCGCTGTTGTCGTTGACCGGTCCGACCGTCAAGTCGATGGCGGACGTCTCCGACGGGCCGTCGTCGCTCCCGTCGTCCCCTCCGTTGACGGTCTGCACTGCGACATCGTACCGGAGGTCCTCGGGGTCCGAGGGGTCGAACGCCGAATCGGACAACGCGGGGACGGTCACGTTCACCGTATCGGAACCGCTCGCGTCGGGGGCTTCGTACACGTAGCGGTAGCGGCCGGCTTCCTCGACGGTTCCGTTGGGGACGGTCCCGCGGGCGGCGGCCGCCTCCACCTGCGACCCTACGGGGTTGTTGTATCGGTCGCGGACCTCGACGACGAACGACTCTTTCTGCCCCTCGTAGGGGAACTCTATTCCGTCGACGCTCGTCAGATACGCGGGTTCGGTGTCGCCCGCGTTCGCGCCGACGGCGACGTTCGAGAGCCGCAACTGATAGGTCGCGTTCCGCTCGAAAACGAGTTCGACGGCGTCCGGCCCGGCGTCGTTCACCGCGTGGACGTACCGCTCGTTCGATTCGTCGCCCGTCCCGTCGTACTGACCCGACTCCTCGAGGAGCGACCGCCACGCGTCGGCGTCCAAGCGCGTCGAGAGGAGGATGGAGACGTTGCCCGCCCGGGAGTCGTCCCGCGCGACGGTCACCGTCCGCGTGGACTGACTCACCGCCCGCGGGGATACCGAGAGCGTCCCCGTCCCGCCGCGGGAGAGGTCGCCCGACAGTGTCACGAGCGAGATTCGGCGTCCGGCGACGAGCGACTGGTCGGTGACGGCGATGGTGTCGTTCTCCCCGAACCGGTTGTAGAGCACGCCGTTCTCGTAGACGGTCGTCGGGGCGTTCCGGTACCGGGCGTACGACGGACTGTACGAGAGCGCCTTCGTCGCGTACGCGTGCGCGTCACCGTTCCAGAAATCGTCCGTCTCCGGGAAGTCGGCGTCCCGCGTCCGCGGGTCGTCGGCCTTCGCGTTCCGAATCGTGACGTTCCCGAGCGGCGACGTCGAGAGCGTTCCGCCCGGCGGCGCCGGGTTGACGAACACCGTCCGCGCGGGGTACTGCGTGCCGAGTTCGACTGCCGTGGGCGCCGACGACCCGGTCGCCGCCGTCCGAAGGATTCCGTTGCGGACCTCCTGCATGTCGCTCACCGCGCGCTGGTTGTGCCGGAACTCCACCTCTTCGTTCTCCTGCGGGACCACCGTCGCCTGATACATCGACAGCGAGACGACGAGGAACCCGAGCAACAGCACCGCTCCGATCTGAACGGTGACCCCCCGGTCGTCCCCCCGAAAGTCCATACATCGGATTGTGTGACTGTCAGATAAAAGTATTCCTCCGAGGAGACCGACGAGAGGCGCGGGTGTGCGAGGCCCGGCGAGGGGCGTCCGTCTACCTCAGTCGTCTTCTTCTTCGACGACTTCGGGGTCGCTCATGGCGCTCTGGAGGCTATCGAGGCCGTTGAGCCACTCGGAGACGAGGCCGTACTCGATCTCTTCGGCGACGGACATGTCGAGTTCGTCGCCCTCGATGATGCGCGTGCCCGCCTGCACGAGGTAGCCGAGGGCGGCGTCCAGGTCCTCCTCCTGTTCGGCCTCGGCGGCCACCTGCACGTACTCTTCGAGGGGGGCCTCCTCGGCGGGGCCGGCGACGATGTACTCCTCGGCGGCGTAGAAGACGCAGACGAGACTCGTCTGGACGCCGTCGATGAGCATCACCTTCTCCTCGACGTCGTCGCCCTCGAACTCCGGTTCCGAGAGGACGATCTCGCGGACGCCCTCTATCTCCTCGAGGGCCTCGTCCTCCGAGAGCGTCCCCTCCTCGTAGGCGGAGACGATCTTCGCCACCGCGATGGCGGCGTCGTCCTGTAGGTTCAAGAGGAGTCGGGCGGAGTCCTCGTTCTCCGGGTCGAGTTCTTCCTCTTCGACGCGCGAAATCCAGTTCTGCCAACGCTCTCTCGTGTAGTAGGTCTCCTCGGCCTCGGTCATGTCTCATTCATCCCGGTGGGCGTTCAAATGCCTTTCCTATATCCGCGGGGGCCGTGGACCGGACGCCCGCGGCGAATACGGGCGGCGAGGCCGCCGAATCGGCCGTCTCCGCGCGTCACGGGACGCGAGAGCACTTCGGGACCGGGGACGGCGACCGACCGCCGCGACCGTCACCGCTCCAGCGTCCCCCGCGTGTCGATGTCGTACACGGCCCGCGGCGTCTCGACGTGCGCCGTCTCCACGGCGTCGTCCCATCCCTCCTCCAGCATCCACCGCACCCGCCGCGGCACCGTCTTCGGGCCGAGCACCGCGCCCGGCCGGTCGGCGTCGTCGACGAAGTCCGTCTCCATCAGGAACGGCTCTCCCCGCTCGGCCGCGGTTTCGAGCCGGTCTTTCTCGCTCATCACGCTCGGCGTCGGCCCCTCGAGTCGCCCCGCGGCGTAGTGTTTCACGACCTTTTCGGGCTCCATCCCCGCCTCGGCGGCCCAGTCGGCGACCTCCGAGAGGTCCTCCGTCGACTCGGTGTGCAGTTGGACGGCGCAGTCCAGTTCGGCGCCGAGGTCGAACGCGTGCCGCATCACGTCGTTCGACGCCTCCCAGACCTCGTCGTCCACGTCGTAGTGCGGCCGTCCCGACTTCAGACCCAGCGCGTCGCCCTCGCGGACGTACTCGGCCGCGAGGTCCAATCCCGAGCGCATCACGTCGCGGGCCTCGGCCGGCGAGAGGTCGCGTTCGTCGACGAGGCGGGAGACGAGACCGGGGTGGACGCCGAGGACGGGCCACGCGCGGCCCGGCAGTTCCGCCGTCGCCTCGTCGACGACCTCCAAGGTCTCCTCGAAGACGGGTCGGAAGTCCGCTCGCTCGCTGGCCTCGATGCCGAAGTGCCACGACGGGCGGTTCACGACGAGCAAGTGCGTGCCGCCGAGGCGCGCGAAGTCGCGGACGGCGTCGATACCCCGACCGTGCGTCGGATTCAAGTGCAGGTGGTCGTCGAGGACCGGCGTACCCAGGTCTTCCATACGTCGGGGTCGGACGGTTCGAGTAAAAGGTTGGTCGCCCCCGGTCCGTGACCGACCGGACCGAACGACCCCGACTGCCCTCCCCCGTTACCCGTCGTAGCCGACCATCGACGGCCCCTCCTCGTCGTCGCCGAGGGTGACGCTCTCCGTCGCGGCGTTCCGCAGGGCGTCCGACCGGCCGAACGCGCCGGGCGCGATGGCCACGGTGCGCAGGCCGTAGGCGTTGGCCGTCTCGACGGCGGGCTTGAAGTCCGTGTCGCGGGAGGCGACGGCGACGACGTCCGCGCGGCCCTCGACGGCGAAGCGCGTCAGGTCGACGGCGAGGCGGACGTCCACGTCGCCGCTGGTGACGACCACCTCGAACCCGCGCGCCTCGGCGGCCTGAATCAGTCCCGGCGTGGCGTGTTCGTCGAGGTAGAGGCGCGTGGCCGCGGGGCGGCCGAAGGCGGCGGCCGCCTCGCGCAGGTCGTCCAAGTCGACGTCGAACTCCTCGCGGAGGACGTTCGGGCCGTCCACGAACAGGGCGACGCGCGCGTCGCTCCCGGCGCGGACGCCGTCGTCGGTGCGGCCGTCGGCGTCGGCGTCGATGTCGGTATCGGTGTCGGTGCGGGCGGCGTCTGCTGCGTCGCCGGCGCCCCCGGCGTCCCCCCCTGTTGCGGCTTCGGCGGCGTCGTCGGCCGCGGAGTCCCGTCGCGAGCGGTCCATGCGCGTCCGTTTCGCCCGGACCCGAATAACCCCGCTGGTTCGCCGAGGAGGATTCGACGCTCGTCCGCCCGCCCCGCGACCGACGGGACGAACGGACGGCGTGCCGGGTTTTCTAGCCCCGTATGTACACCTTATACTCCTTATGGGCTAGATTTATCTATCTATTCCGCCCACAAGTGGATGAAGTAAGAATGAGTGTAGCAAAGACTGGTGAAACGTTCACCGTCGTCGGTGAGATGAACGCCCACGGCGCGTTGACCCTGCGGACCCACGAGACGAACGCGACCTACCACGTGGTCGAGTACGCCCACGAGGGACTCCGCGAGCGACTCGCCGGACTCCCGACGGGAGCGCCCGTCACGATGGAGTTGACGCGCGCCGGCGCCCGAGGTAACGGGTGGCGCGCGGACGGCGTGTATCTCCGAAACGACGCGGCCGAAGATGCGGCCGCAGGTGGGTGAGAACACGGAGGAACCGAACGAGCCGAATCCAACTACGAGTGGTCCCCGTCGTACCGCCACCGGGACGTCCGCCGACGTTCCACGTTAGTCTGTATCAACCGTCCCTCCCGATACGCTTCGAGGGAGCGTGCACATCCCGCCTGGTGCGTTCGCTCCCTCGTTTCCGTTCTGCGACCCCGTGAGCCGATTCGCTCTGACACGCCGCGACCCCGCGCCAGCGACGCGAAACCCGAAGCGGCTAGCCGGCGCCGACGACGGCCACACAGCGTTTTCAGTCCGCTCCCGTTAGGGCCGACGTGCCGCGACCCGACACCGCCGTCGAGACGGTGCGGACCGTCGTCGAGGCGTCCTACGAGCACCGGGTGCAGTACCCGGCGGCGGCGCTGGCGTACTACGCGTTCGCCTCGCTGCTCCCGGTGTTGGTGCTGCTGCTGGTGGTCGTCGGGAGACCGGTCGTCGAACCGGTCCGCGAGGCGACGGCGCAGTTTCTCACCCCCGGGGCCCAGCGGTTGGTGTCGCGGGCGCTGTCGAACTCCGCCGGGAAAGCGGGCGCGACGCTGTTCGCCGTCGTCGTCCTCGTCTGGAGTGCGGCGAACGTCACCGCCGGCTTCGAGACGGTGGTCGCCCGCGTCGAGGACTCCGCGCACGAGTCGCCGAGCGGCCGACTCGGCGACGCGGTCACCATCCTCGTTTCGGTCGGTCTGAGCGTCGGGTCGGTCGTCGCCGCGAGCGCGCTCTTCGTCCTGTTGCCCAGCGTCGTGCCCGCGGCGGCCGGCCTCGGCTCCCTCTTCGTCGCGCTCTCCGTCGTCCTCCTCCCCCTGTACTACGTTCCGACGAGCGAACTCCCCTCGCCGACGGCGGCGCTCCCCGGCGCCGTCACCGCCGCTCTCGGGTGGACGACCCTGCTCGCCGCCGTCCGGTTCTACATCGCGAACGCGGCCGCGTACGCGGTCTTCGGCGTGCTCAGCGTCGTCCTACTCGTGCTCTCGAGCCTCTACCTCGCCGCCGTCGTGCTCATGCTCGGCTTCGTCGTGAACGCGACGCTCTCGACGGCGACGACCGCCGCGGGGTCGGCGTGACTGTGGCCCTGGCGCACGCCGCGGACGCGTCGCTCGCGGACCGCGGCGTCGAAAAAAAGGAGTCCGTCACCGCCCGTGGACTTCGAGCACCTTGCCGGCCGCGATGGTCTGACCCATGTCGCGGATGGCGAACGAACCGAGTTCCGGAATCTCCGAGGAGGGTTCCAGCACCAGCGGTTTCTGCGGGCGCAGGGTGACGACGGCGGCGTCGCCGGCCTTGATGAAGTCGGGGTTCTCCTCGGCGACCTCGCCGGATTTCGGGTCGAGTTTCTTGTCGATGGACTCGAACGTGCAGGCCACCTGCGCGGTGTGCGCGTGGATGACGGGCGTGTACCCCGCGGTGATGACCGACGGATGCTGCATCACGACGATTTGGGCCTGGAACGTCTCGGCGACCGAGGGCGGCGCGTCGGCGGGACCCGCCACGTCGCCGCGGCGGATGTCGTCCTTGCCGACGCCGCGGACGTTGAACCCGATGTTGTCGCCGGGGCCGGCGCTGTCGACCTCCTCGTGGTGCATCTCGATGGTCTTCACCTCGCCGGAGACGTCCGAAGGCTGGAAGGAAACGTTGTCCCCGACGTTGAGCGTTCCCGTCTCGACGCGGCCGACGGGGACGGTCCCGATGCCCGAGATGGTGTAGACGTCCTGAATCGGGATGCGCAGGGGGGCGTCCGTCGGCGGCGACGGCGCCGGGAGGTTGTCGAGGGCCTCGAGCACCGTGGGGCCGTCGAACCAGTCCATGTTCCCCGAGCGCTCGGCGATGTTGTCGCCCTCGAACGCCGAGATGGGGATGAAGCGGGCGTCGTCCGTGTCGAAGCGCACTTGCTTCAGCAGGTCCTGTACCTCGGATTTGATCTCCTTGTAGGAGTCCTCGCCGTAGCCGACGGTGTCCATCTTGTTGATGGCGATGATGAGCGTCTCGATGCCCAGCGTGCGGGCCAGGAAGACGTGCTCGCGGGTCTGGGGTGCGACGCCGTCGTCGGCGGCGACGACGAGGATGGCGTGGTCGGCCTGCGAAGCACCCGTGATCATGTTCTTCACGAAGTCGCGGTGACCGGGCGTGTCCACGATGGTGAAGTAGTACTTGTCCGTGTCGAAGCGCTGGTGGGCGATGTCGATGGTCACCCCGCGCTCTCGCTCCTCGGCGAGGTTGTCCATGACGTAGGCGAACTCGAACCCCGATTTACCCTTCTCTGCGGCCTCCTCGCGGTGCTGTTCGATGATGTGCTCGGGGACGCTCCCCGTCTCGAACAGGAGTCGGCCGACGAGGGTCGATTTCCCGTGGTCGACGTGTCCGATGATGGCCAGATTCTGGTGTGGCTTGTCGCTCATGATTGGAACGCGCCGGCGGCCGCGCCCGCGGGGCGGACGGGCCAGCGACGCTCAGCCGTCTAGATGGATACGAAAGGACAAAACCGTTTCTCGGGTCGAGAACCCCCGAAAGAGAGATTTTCAGCGGATCAGATGCTTCGCATCAGACGGTCCATGTCGGCGAAGGTGGCCGTTCGGCGGTCGCGGTCGTCGGCCCGGGCGGCTCGGTTGGGAGAATTTGCTACTATCATAGTAACTTATTCGGCCGCCGCCGGTATAAACCTAGTTCAGGGGACGTGATTTGTCGATACTATTTACTGTGTCCTACGATGATAACTATCTAGTACTTCACAGATACTATAATAAAGGAGAAATCAAATACTACTGTAATGACGGTCGCGAGTGACCTTCGGACGGCGGACGTGGGGGGCCGTCGGAGGGGCACGGAGAACGGTCACGCATGAGACACGACACACGCGGGGAGGAGGCGACGGGGGGCGGGCCGCGGTTACTCGTCGGACTGGGCTGTCTGTTCGTCCTCACTATCGTCGGCGAGTGGGCGCTGATGGAGGTGCTCCGACCGATGGAGCATCTGACGACCGAGTACGCCTTGGCGCTCCTGCTCAACGGGGTCCCGGCGCTCGGAATCAGCTACGGCGGCTACTGGCTCGCGCGGAGCGACGTCGAACCCGACCAGTACCGGCGCGTCGTCCGGTGGTGCGTCGGCGGACTCGTCGCCTTCCTCTCGCTCAACCTCGTGATGATCGCCGTCTGGCCGGCGGAGGGGCTCAGAGCCAACCTCGGGTGGGCCCGCGGAACGGCCATCTTCGGGGCGGTGGGGGGACTCCTCGTCGGCGGTATCGAGGCGCGGACGGTCCGACGTGCCCGCGCCGCCGAACGCGAAATCGCGCACACCGAGTACGTCGAATCCCAGCGCCGGTGGCTCGGCTACCTCAACAGCCTCCTCCGCCACGAGGTGTTGAACACCGCCAACGTCATCGAGGGCTACAGCGAACTGCTCATCGACGAGGGCCCCGACGGACTCGCCGCGGACCGACTCGAAATCATCCGCCGGCAGAGTCGCAACCTCACCGAGGTCATCGACGACGTGCGGGTGCTGTTGGAAGCCACCGAGGAACCCGAGGAACTCGAAGTTCAGAACCTCTCTACGGTGCTTGCCGACCGAGTCGCCGAACTGCGGGCGCGGAATCCGGAGGCGGACGTCCGGACGGCCGTCTCCGACGACGTGTTCGTGCGGGCCGACAGCCTCCTTCCGCGCGTGTTCTCGAACCTTCTGCACAACGCCGTCGACCACCACGACGGCGACAGCCCCGTCGTCTCCGTATCGGTCGAGACGACGGACGAGACGGCCGTCGTGTCGATAGCGGACGACGGGCCGGGCGTACCCGAAGCCAAACGCGACTCGATATTCGAGGGGGACGTCCGGTCGAGCAACCACGGCCTCGGGCTCTACTTGGTCCGGACGCTGGCCGAACGGTACGACGGAGCGGTCGAACTCCGCGAGACGGGACCGAACGGGAGCGTCTTCGCCGTCGAACTTCCCCGCGTCGGGCGGTCGACGGGTGGCTTCGACCCGGTCGACGCCGTCGTTCCGGCGGCTATCGCCGGTCGAACCGGGTGACGGGAGCGAAGGGCGGACGACCGAGCACCGACCGGCGCTCCGAAGCGCCTGTTAGTCGTCGCGTCGGAGTTACACGGTTCGAACGGCGCCACGGAGGCGGTTTGCTATCGCACCATGGGATTTATCGTGTCGCTCGCTCGCGATGCGGAATCCCGAACCGACATACCAAAGCATTACTTCGCCCGAACCAACTCGGAGATATGGCCCTTCGCAAACCGCCGTTGCGCGAGGCTCACGCGGCCCGTGACGCCAAGTTCACGGAGTTCGGTGGGTGGGACATGCCGGTCGAGTTCGACTCGATTCGGACAGAGCACGCGGCCGTCCGCGAATCGGTCGGCATCTTCGACGTCTCGCACATGGGCGAGGTGGAGGTGTCCGGACCGGACGCGGCGACGCTGATGCAGCGACTCACCACGAACGACGTGACGCGCCTCGCTCCCGGCGACTCGCAGTACGCGATGATAACGAACGAGGAGGGAACGATTCTGGACGACACCGTCGTCTATCGCCTCCCCGACGAGGAGACGGAGCGCTACCTGTTCGTCCCGAACGCCGGTCACGACGCCGAGATGCACGACCGCTGGACCGCCCACCGCGAGGAGTGGGGGCTGGACGCGCGCGTGGACGACGTCACCGAGGAGTGGGCGATGTTCGCTGTGCAGGGTCCAGACGCCGCGGACGCCGTCGCCGCCGCGGCCGACGGCGTCTCCGACCTCTCGAAGTTCGAGGCCCGCTACGCCGACGTCGTCGGCGCCCGGTCGTGGGTCGCTCGCACCGGTTACACCGGCGAGGACGGCTTCGAGATACTCTGTCCGTGGGACGAGGCTGAGACGGTGTGGAACGCGTTCGTCGACGACCACGACTGCACGCCCTGTGGCCTCGGCGCGCGCGACACCCTCCGAATCGAGATGGGATTCCTGCTCTCCGGGCAGGACTTCGACCCCGAGACGGAGCCTCGAAACCCCTACGAGGCCGGCGTCGGCTTCGCGGTGAAACTCGATACCGAGTTCGTCGGCCGCGACGCCCTCGAAGCCGTCTACGAGGAGGGCGTCGACGAGAAGTTCGTCGGGCTGAAACTGCTCGACCGCGGCGTCGCCCGGCACGGTTACGACGTCGTCGACGACGACGGACACGTCGTCGGCCACGTCACCAGCGGAACGATGAGCCCCACCCTGAACGAACCGATAGCGCTCGGCTACGTCCCCGTCGAGCACGCCGACCCCGGCACGCGCCTGCGCGTCGCCGTCCGAGAGCAGGAGAAGCGCGCGAAGGTAGTCAGCACGCCCTTCCTGGAGGATTAACAATGTTCGATGTACCCGAAGACCGAAAGTACCTGGAATCGCACGAGTACGCAACCACCGACGGCGAGACGGCCACCGTCGGCATCTCCGACTTCGCGCAGGACGAACTGGGCGACGTCGTCTTCGTCGAACTCCCCGCGGAGGGCGACGAGGTGACGAAAGGCGAGGAGTTCGGCGTCGTCGAGTCCATCAAGGCCGTCTCCGACCTCTACGCGCCCGTCTCGGGCACGGTGGTCGACGTGAACGAGGAACTGTTCGACCGCCCCGAACTCGTCAACGAGGACCCCTACGGCGAGGGGTGGATGCTCGAAGTCGAGGTGTCGGACCCCGACGAGTTCGACGGACTGCTCTCGCCCGAGGAGTACCGCGGCCAGACCGAATGACGCGCGGAAGCCCCTACGCACCCCACACCGACGCGGAGACGGCGGCGATGCTCGACGCCGTCGGCGTCGACGACGAGGAGTCGCTGTTCGACATCCCCGAGGAGGTGCGATTCGACGGCGAGTTCGACATCGACGCTCGCGGAGAACGGGAACTGCGGGCGGAACTGTCGAGGACGTTCGCGAAGAATCGGGACCTCACAGAGTTCCTCGGCCGCGGCCACCACGGGCACTACGTGCCGGCCCTCGTCGACGACATCTCGCGCCGCTCGGAGTTTCTCACCTCCTACACGCAGTACCAACCGGAGATAACGCAGGGGTTCCTGCAGGCCCTGTTCGAGTACCAGTCGTTGCTGGTCGAACTCACCGGCCTCCCGGTGGCCAACTGCTCGATGTACGACGCCGCGACGGCGCTGGCGGAGGCGGCGCGCCTCTCGAACCGGGTCCGCCGCGTCTCCGGCGACCGCATCTTGGTCCCGGAGACGCTCCACGCCGGCAAGCGGAGCGTCCTCGACAACTACGTCGCCGGGACGGACCTCGCCGTCGAGACGTACCCGATGGACGACGGCAACGTCGACGTGGACGCTCTCGGGGACGCGGTCGGCGAAGACGCCTCGATGGTGTACGCCGAGAACCCGACGGTCCGCGGCGCAATCGAGGAACGACTCTCTGAGATAGGAGAGCTAGCCGACGAGGCCGACGCGCTGTTCTGTCTCGGAACCGACATCGTGGCGCTCGGACTCCTCGAGGAACCCGCGAGCGTCGGCGCCGACGTCGTCGTCGGCGAGGCGGACGCCCTCGGGATGCCCACCTCGTACGGGATGGGCCTCGGACTGTTCGCCACCCGCGAGTCGTTCCTCCGGCAGGTGCCGGGGCGACTCGTCGGCGCGAGCGAGGACGCCGGCGGCAAGCGCGCCTACACGTTGACGCTGCAGACGCGGGAGCAGCACATCCGCAAGGAGCGCGCCACCTCGAACATCTGCACGAACCAGGCGTGGGTCGCCCTCCGGACGGCGATGCACGTCGCGTACCTCGGCCCCGACGGACTCGTCGAGTTGGCGAAGCGCTGCGTCACCGACGCCGAGTCGCTCGCGGCGGAGTTGAGCGACCTGAAGGGCGTCAAAGCCCCCGTCCACGACCGACACCACTTCCGCGAGTTCGTCGCGCACACCGACCAACCCGCCGAGGCCATCGCCGCCGACCTGGAGAGGGAGGGCTTCGCCGTCCACGTCGTCGGAGAACACGAACTACAGGTGTGCGTCACCGAGTCGACCGCCGCGAAGACCGACGAGTTGGTCGCCGCGTTCGAGGAGGTGCTCTGAACCCATGGATTACGACCAAGCGCGCTACTCGCGCGACGACCAGTACGAACCGCTGCTCGCAGAGAAGAACGCCGCGCGCGTCGAGATAGACGAAGAGGACTCGCCGCTGCCGGCCGAGTTGACGCGCGACTCGGTGGAACTGCCGGACCTCTCGGAACCCGAACTCGCCCGCCACTACACGCGCCTCTCGCAGATGAACTGGAGCGTCGAGAGCGGGCCGTACCCGCTCGGGTCCTGCACGATGAAGTACAACCCCTCGTTCACCGAGGACGTCGCCGCCGACCCGAACGCGGCGGTCCACCCCGACCGCTCCGCCCGGAGCGTGCAGGGGTCGCTCGAACTCCTCTGCGACCTGCAGGACTACCTCGCGCGCATCGGCGGGATGGACGCCGTGACGCTGCAACCGCCCGCCGGCGCCGCCGGCGAGTTCGCGGGCATCCTCGTGGCGAAGGCGTACCACGAGGCCAACGGCAACGACCGAAACGAAGTCGTCGTCCCCGCCTCCGCGCACGGGACGAACTTCGCGTCGGCTGCGATGGCGGGGTACGACGTGGTGGAACTCCCGAGCGACGAGGACGGCCGCGTCGACGTGGACGCCCTCGACGCCGCCCTCTCGGACGACACGGCGGCGCTGATGCTCACGAATCCGAACACCGTGGGCCTGTTCGAACGCGACATCGTCGACATCGCGGAGATGGTCCACGACGTGGGCGGTCTGCTCTACTACGACGGGGCGAACCTCAACGCCCTGCTCGGACGCGGTCGTCCGGGCGATATGGGCTTCGACATCATGCACTACAACGTGCACAAGACGTTCGCCACGCCCCACGGCGGCGGCGGTCCGGGCGCCGGCCCCGTCGGCGTCGTCGAGGAACTCGCCCCCTACCTCCCGAGTCCGCGGGTCCGCGAGAAGGGCGGCAACTACGAACTGTTCGACCCCGAGGAGTCGATCGGCAAAGTCCACGGCTACCAGGGCAACTGGCTCGTCCTCGTGAAGGCGTACGCCTACATCGCCCGCCTCGGCGACGAGGGACTGACGGACGCCTCCGCGAAGGCCGTGCTGAACGCGAACTACCTCGCCTCGCAGATAGACTACGAGGTGCCGTACGACCCGTTCCACCACGAGTTCGCCGCCACCGCCGGCGACAGGGACGCCGCCGACGTGGCCAAGCGGATGCTCGACTACGGCGTCCACCCGCCGACGACGAAGTGGCCCGAGTTCGTCCCCGAGGCGATGCTCACGGAACCGACGGAGGTGGAGAACCGCGACTCGCTGGACGACTTGGCGCGCGCGTTCGACGCCGCGATGGCCGACTCCGACGAGGAGTTGGAGAACGCGCCCTCGAAGACGACGGCGCGGCGCATCGACCAGGTGACCGCCGCGCGCGAACCGCGCCTGTCGTGGCGGGCGCTGGACGACGAGAGCGAGGAGTAGCGGCCGCGCGAGCGCTCTTTTTGGCCGCCGCTCGAACGAAGCGCGAAGAGAGAGAACAGCCGAGCCTACGCCGTGCTGATGTCGCCGTCTATCTGGATGAAACCGAACCCGCAGTCGCTACAGCGCCACTTCGTCTTCTTCCCGAGGTGAATCTCCATGTACGCCGTCTTCCAGAACTCGTTGCTGTCGCACTCGGGGCAGTCGCGTTCCATCTCCAGGCTCATACTCGCTGTTCTGCGTGGGGTACAGTTGAAGATACTGGTTCGGACGACGCCGAGCGAACCGCTCGACGAGGATAATATATGCTATGACGCGATACGCAATCTCGCTTCGGAGCGGACGGGTCGAGCACGTGTCTACGGCCGCCGAACCGCGCAACCGAGGTCCGAGAGCGCCGCGAGCGCGGACTCGGCGTCCGCCCGTCGGACGAGCACGTGGTCGGTGGAGTACGCCGAGAGCGCGAAGACGGGGATATCCTCCTCGGCCAGCGTCGAAGCCACCCGCGCGAGAAAGCCCACCAACTCGAACGGCAGGGTGGCGTCGAACGTGAGCAGCGCCCACCCGGGTTCGGCCGCCAGCGTCTCCACTTCGTCCAGTCGCTCCTCCCGAAGCACCTGCGTCACCTCCCGCCCGTCGTCGACGGTGGCGAAGGCCCCCGAAACCGGGCGTTCGGTCGCGACGACGGCGTAGTCGTCCGGCGCGAGTTCGACGGCGCTGTCGGCCAGAATCGCTTCGGGGTTCATGTTTTCCGTGGGACGGTCGCCGAGAAGTAGGTACCGAGTGCCGCGACGGCGCGCCGCCTCTACCGGCCGTCGAGTCCGACGGCCTCCGCCAACAGTTCGTGGGATTCCAGCGCGTGGTCGTGCTCCGCGACCACCTGCTGTATCATCATCTCGTCAGCGCCGACGCGTTCCGCGAGTTGGTCAAGGAGGCCGGACAGCATCTCGGGGCTCCCCGAGATGGCGCGGGGCCACTCGTCCCCGCCCAGCGTCTCGGGGGTGGGGTCGGGGACGCCGCCGAGTTCCTCGATTGACTCCTCGACGGAGGGTCTGGTGCCCACCTCGCCGCGCCGCATCCGCTTGTACGACGCCTCGGCCACCGCGCGGCGCCGCGCCGCCTCCTCGTCGGTCTCCGCGCAGACGGCGTTCAGCGCGACCATCACGTGCGGTTCGTCGAGGCCGCCGGCCGACTCCGAGGCTTCGAACTGCTCGCGGTACTCCGCGACGGCGTGGGCGGCGAACTGCGGGCGGATGAACGCCGCGAAGCAGTAGGGAAGGCCGAGTTCGCCCGCGATGGCCGCGCTGGAGGGACTCGACCCGAGCGCCCACGGCGCCGGCGTCTCGGCCCCCGAGCGCGGAATCTCCAGGTCGGCGTAGGCGTGCGTCTCGGGGTACTCGTCGTAGAGGTGGCTGACCACCGCCTCTATCTTCTCGCGGTGGTCGCCGTCGGGGTCCTCGACGTGCCGTTCGGTGCCGAGGGCGCTGTCGGCGGCCGGCGACCCGTTCGCCCGCCCCAGTCCGGCGTCGATGCGGCCGGGGGCGAGGCCGTCCAGCGAGCCGAACGCCTCGGCGACCTTGAACGGGCTGTAGTGGTTCAGGAGGACGGCGCCGGTGCCGAGGCGAATCGAGTTGGTCGCGCCGGCGAGTCGGCCGAGGAGCACCTCGGGCGTCGTCCCGGCGAGCGTGCCCGCCATCCCGTGGTGCTCGGCCACCCAGAACCGCGAGTAGCCCAGTTCTTCGGCCCGCTTGGCCGTCTCGACGGTGTTCGCGTAGGCGTCGGCGGCGGTACCGCCTTCGGGGACCGGAGAGAGGTCGACGAGAGAGAGGTCCATATTCGGGGTCGGAGACTGCGACCCAAAACGGTTCGGCTACCAGCAGTCCATCGGTTTCGGGCGGTTTCCGGCGGGGCGAACACCGCGACGCGCCGCTCAGCGACTCACGAGTTCGTACGGGTCGGCGCCCTCGGGAAGCGGGCTCTCGTACTCGTGACCCGCCGAGCGCTCCTCGAACTCCGCGCGGGCCGCCGCGCGCAACGCGTCGTCTTCGAGCAGGTCCGCGAGCGTCGACGCGATGGTCTTCGCGGCGAACGCCATGCCGACGGTGCCGAGGTCCTTCCCGGCCGCGACGGCCTGCCAGGAGTGGGCGGGCGTGCCGACGACCCACGTCGCCGCGGTGAACCGACCGAGCGGGACGTTCCACGACACGTCGCCCGAGTCCGTCGAATAAGAGCCGACCTGCCCCTCGTCGGGGGCGTCGACGGGCGTCGAGAACATCGACGACTCGCGGGCGGCCTCGCGCTCGGACTCCGGGAGTTGTCGAAGGGCGCCCTCCGCGTCGCCGAGCGTCTCGCGGAGTTCGGCGGCGAAGGCCGCCTGCTCGTCGTCCAACTGGAAGTCGACGAGGTCCATGTTCTCGCGGATGGCGTCGGCGATGGGGTGGTTCGGGAGGACGCCGTACATCCCCGCCGTCTTCGTCGCGTCGAGGTCCGTCCGGGTCATCGTCGCCGCCGCGCCGGCGATGTCGCGCACCCACTCGGAGATGCGTTCGACCTCCTCGCGTTCGGGCGCGCGGACGATGTACTCGACGCTGGCCTCGCCGGGGACGACGTTGGCCGCCGACCCGCCGTTGCGGACGACGTAGTGGATTCGCGCGGCGTCGGGGACGTGCTCGCGCATGTACTCGACGCCGGTGTTCATCAGTTGGACCGCGTCGAGCGCCGACCGTCCGGACTCGGGCGCGGCCGCCGCGTGCGACGTCTCCCCGCGGAAGGTGAAGTCGAAGCCGTCGTTGGCGAGACAGGAGCCCTTGCCCGGCGCGTTGTACCAGCCGGGGTGCCAGGAGACGATGGCGTCGACGTCGTCGAACGCGCCGTCGCGGACCATGTACACCTTGCCGCCGCCGGCCTCCTCGGCGGGCGTGCCGAAGAAGACGACCGACCCCGAGAGGTCGCCGCGCTCGATGGCGCGCTTGACCGCGAGGGCGCCGCCGAGGCTGCCGACGCCGAAGAGATTGTGCCCGCAGCCGTGACCCGGCGCGCCCGGTTCGATAGGGTCGCGCTCGGCCGCCGCGCGCTGGCTCATCCCCGGCAGGGCGTCGTACTCGCCCATCGTGCCGACGACGGGACCCTCTTCCCCATATCGCGCCACGAACGCCGTGTCGATGCCGCCGGCGCCCGTCTCCACCTCGAAGCCCTCCTCCCGGAGGACGGACTGAATCCGTTCGCTCGACTCGGACTCCCGGAGCGCCACCTCCGGGTGCTCCCAGATGTCGCGGGCGAGCGCCCGCAACCGCTCGCCCTCGGCGTCGATATCCTCGAACAGCCTCCGCTTCACCGCTCCGACGTCGCTGGTTGCCATGAGTCACCACACCATGGACGGGAGGTAAAGAGTTCGCCCACCGGCAGTCGGCGGGCCGCGGTCGGCGCAGGGTAGAAACCGCTCGCTCGCGAACTGTCGGGTATGGCAGACACCGTCCGCTGTTGGTTCGTCGAACGGGACTACAACGACCGCGACCTGATCATCCTCACGTACGCGACGCCGGAGGGCGACCGAGTGTACCGCCGGGAACTCGCGGCGCAGGTGGTCGACTCCTCGACGGCCACCGCCGCCCGCGACGTGGACCCCGACAACCTCGAATCGGTCGACGACCCCGAGACGCGCGAGCGCTACGCCGCGGAGGCCGAGCGAGTGGCGAGCGAGCACGACCCCGACGACGAGATCTAGCTTCGATAAGTGAGCCACAGCGTCGCGCCGCCGCCCACCGGAATCACGAACCAGAAACTGGCGACGCGGTAGAGGAGCGCGATTGCGGCGGCCGTCGGCGTCGGCACGCCGGCAAGCGTCACGAGGAGTCCCGTCACGGCCGCCTCGACGCCGCCGAGGCCGCCGGGAGTGGGGACGAGACTCGCCATCGAACTCGCGGGGACGATGAACGCGACCAGTTGGAGCGGCAGGGCGACGCCCATCGCCCGCCCGGCCAGCCACAGGGGGAGGGCGAAGAACACCCATCCGACGTAGGCGAACGCGACGGTTTCGAGCACCCACGAGCGTCGCTCTCCCAGGTCGCCGATGAGCGAGAAGAACCGCGTCACCCGCTCTTCGACGCTCCCGGCGTCGACGAACTCCACCCGCGCGGCGAGGGGGTCCAGCACGCGGGTTATCAGCCGGGTCGCCCGGCCGCGGACCCGCCAGACGAGGTAGGCGAGCAGGGGAACGCACACGGCGACGGCGCCCAGCGCGTACACCAGGGGGCGCACGTTCGTCGGAACGCTGCCGGTGACGCCGAGCACCACGACGCCCGCGCCCGCGAACGTGAAGAAGGGAAGGAGGTTCAGCGAGTCGGTGGTGACGACGCTGGCCAGCGACTCCTCGTAACTCACCTCGTGGTCCGCCGACAGCACCGCGGCGACGAACGGGCCGCCGCCGGCCTTGCCGAACGGCGTCACGTAGTCCGCGAACGTCGCGGCGTAGTACGTCGGGACGAGGTCGCGGTACGGAACCTCCACCGAGAGCGACGAGAGCACCACGTCCCAGCCCTTCGTCCAGACGGTGAGCGCGACGAGCGAACTCCCGCAGGCGAGGGCGACGGGGACGGGGTCCGCCTTCGACAGCGCCGAGAGGATGGAGTCCCAGCCGAGCACCCGACCGAAGAGGTACAACAGGACCGCCGCGACGCCGAACCCGGCGAGCGACTTCAGCGCCGTGCGGCGGTCGAACGTCGACTCGCTCATCCGCTGGCGGATAGGCGGAGCGGACGGTTAAGCGAGGTGGCGGACCGCGGTTCGAGCGTCGGACGCGGCCGGTTCGTCGGAGGCACGCTACCGCGTCGAGGCGGCCGGTCCGCCGAGACGGCCGCTCTCGCCGTCCTCTCCTTCGCCACCTTCCCCGCCCGCTTCGACGTCGTCCTCCTCGCCGCCTTCGCCGCCCTCTTCTCCACCTTCTTCGTCTTCTCCGCCTTCTCCTCCCTCTTCGCCACCTTCTCCGCCCTCTCCGCCTTCGCCCTCTTCGCCTTCTCCGCCGGGGGCCGCACAGCCCGCGAGTCCGATTCCCAGCGCGCCGGTCCCGATGCCGCGGATGAGCGTCCGCCGGTCGTAGTCGTCGGTATCCGTCATGGACTGCGACTCGGAACCCGCGCGGGTATACGTTCGGGCCGCCGCGTCGGACCCTTCGTTCACCGCGCGTCCAGCACCCGCTGGCACGCCCGCGCCAGCCCCTCGATACCGCGGTCTATCTCGTCCGGGGCGGCGTAACTGAAGGAGAGTCGCAGTCCGCGCTCTCCCCGTTCGTCCCCGCCGTCGGGGTAGAAGTGCTCGCCCGGCAGGTAGAGGACCCCCTCCTCGGCCGCCTCCGGAAGGAGCGCCGCGCTGTCGAGGCCCTCGGGGAGCGTCACCCAGACGAAGAAGCCGCCGTCGGGGTCGGTCCACGTCGCCTCCGGCGGCATGTGCGCGTCGAGGGCGTCGAGCATCCGGTCGCGGCGACGCTCGTACTCCCCGCGGAACGCCTCGACGTTCCGCTCGAAGTGGCCCTCGCGGCAGTAGCGGGCGAGGACGCCCCGCGTGAACGTGTTCGTCCCGCCGGGGTTCATCCGCTCGACCTGTTCGCGTATCTCCCCCTCGGCGACGACCCACCCCGTGCGGACGCCGGGCGCGATGGTCTTCGAGAACGTGCCGACGCGGACGACGCGCCCCTCCTCGTCCAGTGCCTTCAGCGGCGGCACCGGGTCGCCGTCGTACCTGAGCGCCCCGTAGGCGTCGTCTTCGAGGACGACGAAGTCGTACTCGGCGGCGAGTTCGAGCAGTCGCCGCCGCCGTTCGAGCGGCATCGTGGCGCCCGTCGGGTTCTGGAACGTCGGAATGGTGTACAGCAGTTTCGGGGCCGGACGCCCCGCCGCGCGGCGCGCGGCGAGTTCGGTTTCGAGGGCGCCCACGTCGAGGCCGTCGGCGTCCGTCGGCAGGCCCGTGACCGCGGCGTCGTACCCGCGAAAGAGGTTCAGCGCGCCCATGAACGTCGGCGCCTCCGCGAACACGCCGTCGCCCGGTTCGAGGAACGTCCGGCAGACGGCGTCGATGGCGCGCGTCGACCCGTTCGTCAGCACCACGTCCCCGGGGTCGCAGTCGACGCCCCTGTCGCGGGCGTGTTCCGCGACGACGTCCGCGAGGGCCCCCGCGTACTCCCCGCCCGTGTACTGGAGGGCCACGTCTCCCTCCTCGTCGAACACCGCGCGCGCGGCCGCGACCAACTCCTCGTTCGGGAACGACTCGGGGTACGGAAAGCCGAACACGAGCGACACGGCGTCGGGTGCCGTTATCGACCGCCACGCGCCGTATCCCTCGCCGTCCATGGTGTTCCGAACCGCATCGGTGAGCAAATGTTCGTACATCTATCGAGTGTGGGGTCAGTTGTCACCCGCTTGCGTCCTCCGGTACGGGCATCCTCTTCCGGTTCGCATCGGCGGCGAGCGCGGCAGATACCTCGGCTGTCGCCGTGAGCGCGCTCCCCTGGGCGGGAGCGCAGAACGACCCACCCCCGTGTGATTCTCGGGGCGACGCGGCCGGGAATCGCCGTGCTCTGCGCTTGGTACGTCGTTTACTTCGATTCGAGTTTATCAATATATTCCCGGAAATTGCCACACAGATATAGAAAACTCGGCGCAGATTCACGAACAGTCTTTCGAGAGAGTGGGACTAAGTTAGAAAAACGCTTATCGGAGTCCGAACTGTCAACCAGCGTGGAGATACTTTCGATGCCAGAAGTGAAATTCGAGGTCGACGTCGACAGTCCGCCCGACGAGCAACCCGGCGCGAACCCGTTCAACCGCTGGCACCCGGACATCCCGGCGGCCGTCGAGGCCGAACCCGGCGAGACGATGCGGTTGGAGGCGCTGGATTGGACCGGCGGCCAGATAGCCGACGACGACAACGCCAACGACGTGCGCGACGTGGACCTGAGCCAGGTCCACTACCTCGCCGGTCCGGTACACGTCGAGGGCGCCGAACCGGGCGACCTCTTGAAGGTCGAGTTCCTCGACATGGGGGTGCTGAACGACCGGTGCGAGTTCGGCTTCACCGGCACGTTCTCCCGACAGAACGGCGGAGGGTTCCTGACGGACCACTTCCCCGACGCCGCCAAGTCGGTCTGGGACATCGACGGCTACACCGTCTCCTCGCGCCATATTCCCGACGTGCGCTACGAGGGGAAGATCCATCCCGGACTGGCCGGATGCGCCCCGAGCGAGGAGCTATTGGAGGAGTGGAACGAGCGCGAACGGAACCTCGTCGAGAGACACGAGGCGGACCCCGAGTCCATCCACAACCACCCCACCGGCGAGGAGGAACCCGGCGTGGCGAACCTTCCGACGACGGAGGGCGCGCAGATGGGCGAGATGGACCCCGAGGTGGCCGAGGAGGCGGCCGAGACGGCCGCGCGGACGGTGCCGCCGCGCGAACACGGCGGAAACCACGACATCAAGGACCTCTCCATCGGGTCGACGGTGTACTTCCCCGTCTACGTCGAGGGGGCGAAGTTCGGCGTCGGCGACTTCCACGCCTCGCAGGGCGACGGCGAGATAACGTTCTGCGGCGCCATCGAGATGCCCGGCTACGTCGACGTGGAGTTCGACCTCGTGAAGGGCGGCATGGAGAAACACGGCGTCGACCACCCCATCTTCGAACCCGGCCACCGCGGCCCCCACTTCGAGGACTACGTGACCTTCTGCGGCTACTCGGTCACCGAGGACGGCGAACAGCACTACATCGACTCGCACGTCGCCTACCGCCGCGCCTGCCTGCAGGCCATCGACTACCTGAAGAAGTTCGGTTACACCGGCCAGCAGGCCTACCACCTGCTCGGCACGGTTCCCGTCGAAGGGCGACAGAGCGGCGTCGTCGACGTGCCGAACGCGTGTTCGACGCTCGCGCTCCCGAAGGGCGTCTTCGAGTTCGACGTCTCCCCGGGCGGACTGGAAGAGTCGAAATCCGACCGCGGCGACCTGGTCGTCACGGACGACCCCCTCGGGTGACCCGACGGATGCGAGCGGCGACCCCGACCGCGAACCGGGACGCGACCCCGAACCGTCTCCGTCCGGCGCTCCGATGTCGGACGTAGCGCGGTCGCCCCTCCGAGAAGCGGAAAGAAAAGCGGACGACGCCGGCGAACCTGCTCCGACGCCCGCCGAGTCCGCGCGGGCGCTGGCGGGCACCGTCCGCTCGACGTTCGGGCCGAACGGCCGCGACAAGATGCTCGTCGGTTCCGACGGCACCGTCGTCGTCACGAACGACGGCGCGCGCGTCCTCGACCGACTCGACGTCGAGGACCCGGTCGCGCGGGTGCTGTCGCGGGCGGTCCGGACCCAGCGAGCGCGCGTCGGCGACGGCGCGACGGGGACGCTGCTCCTCGTCGACGAACTGCTCTCGGCGGCGGCGTCGCTCGTCGGGGACGGCTACCACGCGACGACGGTCGTCGAGGGGTACGCGCTGGCGGCGGCCCGCGCCCGTGAACGGCTTCCGACCCACGAACTCGCGGTCGGCGCGAGCGACGGGGAGCGCCTGCGGAGCGTGGCGAAGGCGGCCGTCACGGGCCGGTGGGACGACGCGGCGGCGGAGCGGTTCGCCGGCCTCGCCGTCTCCGGCCTCCGGGCCGTCGACTTCGACGCGTCCCGCCTCGACCTGTGCGCCTACCCCGGCGGCGAACTCCGCGAGTCGGCGCTCCTCGACGGCGTCCTCGTCGACACCGACACCTCCTCGACGGGCGTCGAGGACGGCGCCGTCGAGGGACCGCGGACGCTCGTCGACGCGCGAGTGGCGATGCTCGACGCCGAACTGACCGTCGAGACGCCTCGCGGGACGGGGTCGCTCGGCCTCAACGGGCCCGAGGAACTCGACGCCCTCCGCGAGCACGAGCGGTCAGTCCGAACAGAGGCCGTCCGGACGCTCTCGGAGGCGGGCGCCGACGTCCTGTTTTGCCAGAAGTCCGTCGACGGGGCGGTGCGGTCGGAACTCGCCCGCGCGGGCGTCTTGGTCGTCGAGCGCACCCGTCGGGACGAGTTCGACGCCCTCGCTCGCGCGACGGGCGCCGACCCGGTGATGTCCGTCACCGACCTCGCTCGCGAGAACCTCGGACGCGCGGACGAGGTTCGCCGGCGGACCGTCGGGACGGCCGACGCCCTCGCCGCGACGGGCGGGGCGGGCGAGTCGCGGGCGACGCTGTTGCTCCGCGGCGGGACGCCGCACGTCGCCGAGGAGACGGAGCGCATCGTCGAGGACTGCCTGGCGCTCGTCCGGGGGGCCCTGCGCGACGGGGGCGTCCTCGCCGGCGGCGGCGCGGCGGCGACGGCCCTCGCAGGCGACCTCTCGTCGCACGCGCGCGCCGTCGGCGGCCGGGAGCAGGCGGCCGTCGAGGCGTTCGCCGACTCGCTGGAGGCGATACCCCGCCAGTTGGCGAGGAACGCCGGCCGCGACCCCGTCGACGCGCTGGTGGAACTCAGAACCCGACATCACGAGGGCGACTCGACCGTCGGCGTCGGCCGGTCGGGGGCGCTCCGGGAGATGGTCGAGGCGGGCGTGCTGGAACCGCCGTCCGTCCTCGATTCGACCCTCGCGACCGCGCTGGAGACCGTCTCGGCGGTGCTCCGCGTCGACGACGTGCTCGCGGTCGACGCGGCCGACGGCCCCGGTTCGGACGGCGGGTCCGGCGGGGCGGGCGGAGGCGGGAGCGGCGCCCCGCCCCGGAGTCGGGCGACCGGCGGCTATCCGTGGGCCATCGGGCACTGAGGCCGGAACCCTCCCGTCGCCCTCAGACCACCTGATTCGCCAGCGACTCGCCATCCCGGAGGCGGCGGACGTTCTCCCCGACGATGTCGGCGACCCGTTCGGGAAACGCCTCGTCGGCGGCTGAGGCGTGCGGGGTGACGACGACGTTCTCCATCCCCCACAGCGGCGACTCGGCGGGGAGGGGTTCGGGGTCGGTCACGTCGAGAGCGGCGCCGGCGATGGCGTCGGATTCGAGGGCGTCGACGACGGCCGACTGGTCCGCGACGGGGCCGCGCGCGACGTTCACGAGGTAGGCGTCCTCGCGCATCGCCGCCAGTTCCGCGGCGCCGAACAGTCCCTCGGTCGCCGGGTTCAGGGGCACCGCGAGGACGACGAACCGCGCGTCCGAAACCGCCTCCCGGAGGTTCTCGGGCGAGTAGCGCTCCGCGACGTGGTCGACGGGCGCGGGCGTCCGGCGCACGCCGACGACCGACATGCCGACGGCGTCCGCGCGGCGGGCGATACCGCGGCCGAGCGTACCCAAGCCCACGACGCAGACGCGTTCGCCCTCCAGCGTGAACGACTCGCCCCACGGCCGGGGATTCCACTCGCGGTCGAGTTGGTCGTCGCGGTAGCGGTGCAGACCGTGGGCGAACTGGAGCATATAGCCGAGGACCGTCTCGCCGACGGGGGCGCCGTGGATGCCGGAACTGTTCGTCAGCGCGATTCCCCGTTCGCGGAGGGCGTCGACCGGGAACTCGTCGTGACCGGCGCGGACGACGTGAATCCAGTCCAGACCGGCGTCGAGGAACCACTCCTCGAAGCCGAACGAGGCGACGACGTCCAGCGAGTTACCGACCGAGGCCGGGTCGACGGTGGCGTCCCTGCCGCCCCTGCCGTCGCCGCGGCCGTCGAGGACGCGGACCGTCGCGTCGGAGGCGGCGTCGGCCAGTTCCGATTCGAGGCGTTCGGGCGGCACGATGCGGGCGACGGACGGGTGGATGCCGATTGTGACGGGCACGTACGCGCGTCCGACGCCGACCGCAAAAGTCGTTCCCGAGGTGGCAAACGCTGGCGGGGGAGCGAGCGCTCGCGGCGCGGACAGGGCGTCGACCCACCGCGCCGCGGTTCAGTCGTCCGCCGGTGCTTCGACGTCGCTCACCGTCGACGAGGCGGGGTACTCCGCGCGAAGGCGTTCGAGGACGGCTTCGACCGTCTCGGTCTCGTACGTCCAAAAGCCCGAGAACTCCCCGACGTCGGCGTCCGTCTCGACGGCGACGAGGGCGCGCGCGTCGCCCGGGTCCTCGCCCTCGTAGACGACGAACCACGAGCCCAGAATCTCCGCGTCCTCGGAGGCGTGCGCGACCACGGGTTCGGGGGCGTCCGCGTCTGGGGCGCCGTAAACGTGCACGTCGACCCCCGATTCGGCGATTCGCTCGTATATTCTCGCCTGCGGGCGCAGGACCGAGAGGCGCTGGAACCCGGCGTGTATCTCACCCGCGCCCGCGTGGTAGGCGTAGGACTCTATCTCGCGGGAGGCGAGCGTCATCCGGCGGCGGTCGTAACTCGTGAACGTCCGGTCGTCGACGTGCCGAAGGATGGCGGGTCGCTCGGCGGACCCGAACTCGCCGGCTCCGAGGTAGGCCTCCCCGGAGAGATGGCGGCCGATTTCGTCCACCGCGGCGGCGGCGACGAACGAGTCGTCGTCGTGCAACACGGCGAAGTCGGCCGGCAGCGACGGCGCCGACACGCCGTCTCTCACCTGCACGTGCTGCGGTTCGAAGTACGAGACGATGCGGTTCTTCGTTGCCTCGGACCCGTCGTAGTTGACGATGGAGAGCGTCTGCGAGGACGCTTCGACTTCCTCGACGAGCGTGCGGAGTGGTGCGGTCACGGATTTCCCTCTTCGAACGCTACTTGTCACTCAGACACATAAACGGTTCGCCGCCGCTATCGGACGCGAGATTCGGGGCGGGGGATGTCGCGTTTCCTCGCCTTACTCGTCGCGCCCGTTCGACTCGGCCTCGCCTTCGAGGGCCGTCTCGACGAGGTCGCGGCCGTACTCGGTGTTGGTCTCCAGTTCGGGCACCTCCGTCGGGTCGCCGTCCTCGTCGACGGCGACGTATACGAAGTACGACTCGGTGGTGAGTTCCGTGTCGCCGGTGAGGGGGTCCTCCCGAAAGACGCGGAGGCGGACCTTCACGCTGGTCTGTCCGGCCTCGTAGACGTACGACTCGATGAGGGCGGCGTCGCCGCGCGGGATGGGGCGGTGGAAGTTGACGCTCTCCATCCGCGCGGTGACGCACGTCTCGCCCGCGAAGCGCATCGCGGACATCGCGCCCACCTCGTCCATCCACTTCATCACGTTGCCGCCGTGGGCCATGTCGTAGTTGTTCGTGTCGTTGGGGTGAACCAACACGCGGTTCTCGATGTACGTCTCCTCGACGTCGATCATACACGCCTTACTCGAACGCCCCGATTAACGCTTCTGACACGAGAGAGCGTTCGTTCCGGTCGTTCGTGAGGGTTACGCGGCCCGCGCTGCCGGCGGCCAAATCTCTTTGCGCGCGGAGTCCGAACGCCCGTACATGAGCATCACGCTGTACGCTCTGGACGGCTGTCCGTACTGCGAGAAAGTCCACGACGCCCTCGAGGACGGCGGCGTCGAGTACGAGACGGAGTGGGTCGGTGCGCTCCACTCCGAGCGCGACGAGGTCAAGCGCGTGAGCGGCCAGCGCGCGGTGCCGGTCCTCGTGGACCACGACCGCGGGGTGACGATGGGCGAGTCCGAGAACATCCTGCAGTACGTCGAGAAGACGCTCGCGGCATGACCATCTACACCGGTCGTGGCGACGAGGGGAAGACCGACCTGCGCGACATGTCGCGGGTGTCGAAGACGAACGCCCGCATCGAGGCGTACGGCACCGTCGACGAGGCGAACGCGCTGGTCGGGAGCGTCCGCCCGACCGGATACGACGACGTGGACGAGAAACTGGAGCGGATACAGAACCACCTCCACGTCGTGCAGGCCGACTTCGCCAACCCGGACCCCGACGAGGACGCCCCCGTCGTCCGCGCCGACCACGTCGAGCAGGTGGAGGCGTACATCGACGAGGCCGACGAGGAACTCGAACCGCTCCGGTCGTTCGTCCTCCCTGGCGGCGGCGACGCCGGGGCGAAACTCCACCACGCGCGGGCGGTGACGCGCCGGGCGGAGCGCCGCGCCGTCGCTCTCGCGGACGAGGAACCGGTGAACGCGGAGGCGATTCGCTACCTCAACCGGCTGTCGGACGCGCTGTTCGTGTTCGCGCGGCTGGTGAACAAGCGGGACGGAGTACCCGAGGAGTCGCCGACGTACGACTGAGTGATATAGTAGCGTTCGCAACTGATTACTCATCCGACCGCACAGTGTCGTGCGGTCGAGGACTGAAGACTTGCGAACGCTACTATAGGGTGTGGACCGACGGTGATGATGCCCACGGTCGGCCACGTTGGGATAGACGCTCGATGGACACCGACGGACCGGCGCCGCATCGGTTTTAGGCACGCCTAACAAACACTAAAACGCTTCGGTTTTGGTTGGCCTAAACCGTCCTTGGTAACTACTCGCATAATTCTTTTATCCGCCGCCGGTCTATCGACGCGTATGAATCGACACTTCGAGGACGCCTGGTACTACCTCCGACGGGCCGGCGAGCATCTCGCGGTCGGACTGCGCGAGGAGGCCGCGCCGCTCGAACGGCGGGTTCGTCGGGCCGTCGGACGGGAGCGAGCGGCCGAACCGGAACCGACCGGACGCGAGCGTCTGGAGACGGAACTCCGGAGCGTGCCCGTCCGCGCCGAACGCGGCGGCAAGAAGGCCATCCGAGAGGCGCGCGGACGGGTGAAGCGCTACCGCGGCGGCGCCGCCGAGTGAGACCGAAACAGAACGGTTAAGTCTCACCCGAAGATACGTTTTTCTGCCTGGGTTGGTGGTCTAGCCAGGTTATGACGGCTCCTTCACACGGAGCAGGCCGGCGGTTCGAATCCGCCCCAACCCACTTCTCTTCGGCGCTACCGACGAGCGAAGCGAGGAGCGTATGCCGAAGTGTGTGATCGCCGAGGATTCGAGCCCAGAGGACGAGCGAAGCGAAGTCCTCGTGGTTCGTAATCCGCCCCAACCCACTCGTTTTCCCATCCTCGTGAAGGAACACGGAGCAGGCCGGCGTTCGCGCGCGACGACTGACCGCTCCGGTGCTCGCTACTCGTTCTCTCTCCTCCACCGCGCGACCAACTCTCCGTACGGGCCGGCGTCGCCTCGGAAGTGCTCGCCTCCGGGTCGTCGTCTCCGTCCGACTCAGTCGTCCTCGCGGGCTTCCAGTTCCGCGATCAGTTCCGAGAGCGCGTCGCGGACCTCCCGCGCCTTGTCGACGTCCATCCGTTCGTACACCGGCTTGCTGGTCGTGATACTGATCGTATCGCTCGTCCCGTCGAGCCGCCAGTATATCTCGTCCACCAGATGCATCAACGGATATACAGTTCTAAAAATACATATACACGTCGTACAGTCTCAGAATCTGTTATCAGTTGTCGACGCCCGCAGTTTCCGCGGGGAGCGCGGCGGGGGCCGACAGCGTCATGTGACGCTGCCCGGTCGATTGCACATGGAACGAGGAAGTTTCGACCCGGAGGTCGTCGTCTCGGTGGACACGCCGGGGTTCGGCGCGCGGATAGAACACGGGGACGACGTCTACGAACTGGTCACCGGAGAGGTCGCGGCGGGCGCGTTCGAGGAGGACGGCGACGACGGCGGACGTCCCGCCGTCCTCGTCGACAGCCGCGTGCAGGAACTGGACGCCCCCGACGGGTACGAGGGCGAGTCGGTCGTCGTGAAACTCGACTACGGCGCGAAGGACGCGAAGTTCTCCGCGCGCGGACGGGCGGGGACGGAGTCGAACCCGGCGGCGTTCAGCGCCGTCCGAGGCGAGCGGCCGACCGGGAAGTTCTCCGGGCACGAGGCGGCGGTGAAGGTCCTGAAGCGGGCCGACAACGTCTGAATCGGTTCCGCTCCGACCTCACCCGGCACACTCAAGCAGCGGCGACATAGCCTCGCGGCGCGTCCGTAGCGGTGTGAGCTTCCAGAACCGGTTCCAGTACGCGGGGTTGAAGCCGTACGAGGACGAGCGAAGCCGCGCCGAGGCGGGCGAGATGACCCACCACGAGTACGAACTGCTCTCGCGGGACGACACGTACCGGAAACTCGCGGAGTTGCGGTGGCTCGTCTCCGAGTTCGAGCGCGAACTCGGCGGGGACGACGCCGACCTGACCGAGGAGACGCGGGCTTCGCTCGCGCGCACCGTCGCCGAGGCGGGGGTTCCGCTGTCGGAGGCCGTCGACCGCTACGTCGACCGGTGGCTCGAAACCCACCGGGCGGCGGAGGCGAGCGAGGTGTGAGAGCGGCGAGCACGGAGAACGTCGGACATCGGTTGGTTCTTCAGTGCGACTCCGCAACCGACGCGCATGGGCTTCGGAAGCTACGACGAATCCGAGCAGGAGCGTCAACAGTCGAACGACGAGGAGGAAGCGGCCGAGGGCGTCGACGCCCACGAGCACGAACACGACGGGGAGGTCAACGTCGAGAGCGACGTGTCGACGGACGCCCTCGTCGACCGACTGGGCGAGATGAAGGCCGACGCCGAGGCCGACGACGAGGACGCGTAGCGGCCGACCCGCTCTCGGCCGTCGCTCGACGCGGCGGCGGACGCCGGGAGTGCGAGGTTATATCAGACGCACCGACGTAGCGTCGGCAGCGTGGAGTCTCGACATCGGGCCGTCGTCGGTGACGCGCGGGAGATGAGCGGCCTCACGGACGACGCCGTCGAACTCGTCGTCACCTCGCCGCCGTACCCGATGGTGGAGATGTGGGACGACCTCTTCTCGAACCTCACAGACGGCGTCGGACCGGCGCTCGAAGACGGCGACGGCGAGGCGGCGTTCGAGGCGATGCACCGCGTTCTGGACGAGGTGTGGGCCGAACTCCGGCGCGTCCTCGTTCCGGGCGGCATCGCCTGCGTGAACGTCGGCGACGCGACGCGGACGGTCGGCGACAGCTTCCGCGTCTACCCGAATCACGCCCGCGTGCTCGACGCGTTCACCGACCTCGGATTCGAGCCGCTCCCGGACGTGCTGTGGCGGAAACCGACCAACAGCGCCGCGAAGTTCATGGGGAGCGGCATGCTCCCGCCGAACGCCTACGTCACCTTAGAGCACGAGTACGTGCTGGTGTTCCGCAACGGCGCCGGGTCGCGGTCGTTCGACCCCGGCGCGGACCGACGCTACGAGTCGGCGTACTTCTGGGAGGAGCGGAACGCGTGGTTCACCGACGTCTGGACGGACGTGGCCGGCACCGACCAGCGCGTGACCGAGGCGGCGAAGCGGTTCGACGCTTCGGGAATTTCGAGCGACGGCGGGGACGCCGAGGGTGCGAGCGCGGGCGCGAACGCGAGCACGAACGCGGGCACCGGCGAGTCGCCGGACGAGGAACTCAGAGACCGGACGGCGGCGTACCCGTTCGACATCCCCTACCGACTGATAAACATGTACTCCGTCTACGGCGACACCGTCTTGGACCCCTTTTTCGGCACCGGCACCACCTCCTTGGCCGCGATGGTCGCCGGGCGCGACTCGGTGGGCTACGAACTCGAACGGGCGTTCGTCGAGGCGTTCGATACTCGGGCGAGGCGCGCCCCGGCCCTCTCGCGCGCCGTCGTCGCCGACAGACTCGACGCCCACCGGGAGTTCGTCGCGGAGCGACGCGAGCAGGGGAGTCCACCGGGCTACGAGGCCGAACACTACGACTTTCCCGTCGTGACGAAACAGGAGCGGCGGCTCCGGTTCCGCACCGTCTCCGACGTGCGGCGCGAGGACGAGGCGTGGGTCGCCGACCACGAGGCGGTGTGACCGCTCAGACCGGCTTCCCCTCGAACTCCACCTCGCGGGCGCGGCGGCGGATGTCGTCGGCGTCGGCGGTCTGGAGGCCGCCGAACGCCTCGTCGTAGACGGCTTCGCCGTCGACCATCGTGAACGTCACGTCGTCGCCGTGGGCGGCGAAGACGAGGTGCGAGAGCGCGTCGTGCAGCGGCGTCGCGCGGGTGATGTCGGTGTCGAGGGCGACGACGTCCGCCTTCCACCCCTCCCGGAGCGCTCCGACGTCCTCGAACCCGGCGGCCCGCGCGCCGCCGAGCGTCGCCATCTCGAAGACGGCCCCCGCGGGCGTCGTCGTGGGGTCCATCTCCTCGACCTTCTGGAGGAGGCTGGCCTGCCGCATCTCGGTGAACGGGTCCAGCGTGTTGTTGCACGGCGGGCCGTCGTTCCCCAGTGCGACCGTGATTCCCCGGTCGAGGTAGTCGGGTATCGGCGCGACGCCGGAGGCGAGTTTCATGTTGGAGGACGGGCAGTAGGTGACGTTCGTCTCCGTCTCCGCGAGCAGTTCCCGTTCGGCCTCCGTCGTGTGGACGCAGTGGGCCAGCACCACGTCCTCGCCCGTCAGTCCGACCTCGTGGAGCCACTCGATGTTTCGCATTCCGGTGTCTTCCTCCACCGTCGCCACCTCGTCCGTGTTCTCGCTGGCGTGGGTGTGGATGGTGACGCCGTCGTACCGGTCGGCGAGTTCGCGCGCGCCGCGGAGGCAGTCTTCGGTGCAACTGACGGCGAACCGCGGCGTGACGGCGTACCGAATCCGGTCGTCGAACGACCCGTGGTACGTCTGGATGAGTCGCTCCGTCTCCGCGAGGGCGTCGTCGGTGTCCTCGGTCAGTCCGTCGGGGGCGCGTTGGTCCATCAGCACCTTCCCGAGTCGGCCCCGGATTCCGAGTTCGCCCGCCGCCTCGAACGCCTCCTCGGCGTGGGCCACCGAGAGGTGGTCTATCGCCGTCGTCGTCCCGCTCTCCAGCAGTTCGAGGTAGCCCAACTCCGCGGCCGTCCGCATCCCCTCTGCGTCCAGCGACGCCTCCATCGGGAGGACGTGGTCGAACAGCCAATCGAGCAGCGAGGTGTCGTCGGCGATGCCGCGTCCGAGGCTCTGGACGGAGTGGACGTGGCCGCCGACGAGTCCCGGCGTCAGGAGGTCGAACTCCCGCACCTCGTGGTCCGGGTGGTTCTCCGTCAGCGTCGCTCGCTCGCCGACGGCGACGATTCGGTCCGCCTCGACGACGACGGCGCCGTCGTCGATGAGTGTCGATGAGTCGGCGATGACGGTTCCGGCGAGGAGCATGTTTCCCTCGTACGCCTGACGGTCCGGGGTCAAAGCGGTTGCGGAAGCGACATCGCGGGGACGGAACCGATTCCGCCTCGGCGTCGCCGCTCAGGGGAGGAACGGGGGCGACGCCGTCGGCAGCGAGATGAGCCAGAGGCTGATGGCGGTGTACGCCATCATCACGAAGACGAACGGATACTGGCTCTCGATGGCCTGCAACCGACTCGGGAACAGGCGGTAGGCGGTGGAGTGCGCCACCCAGATGGCGAGCAGGTGGCCGCCGAGGACGAACCCGATGTTGAGCGCGCCCACCCACGCCGGCAGCGTGAGGACGAGCGGGTTCGGCGGGACGGACAGCGGCGAGGCGAGGACGGCGAGGAGCGACGGCGACAGCGAGACGAAGAAGGCGAGGTAGTGCGCGAGGTGGTAGCCGGCCGCGATGGCGAGCAGCGCGGGCGCGAAGCGGACGGCGAGTTCGCGCGCTTCCCGGTACGTCCGCAGGCGGTCGGCCGACACGCGGGCCGCGAGGACGTACGCGCCGTAGAACGCCGCGAAGCCGGCGAGGAAGAGGCCGCCGTAGACGACGACGGCCGGGAGGCCGACGCCGACGAGGGCGCGGACGAACGCCCCGCCCTGCGCGGTGGTCACGAACCCGCTGTAGGTGAGTTCCCAGACGAGGGCGACGGCGAACGCGACGTCGTCCATCCCCCAGGTCGGGTCGGCGGACTCGCTCCCGCTCTCGTCGCCGTACCCGTCGTCGCCGACGAGTCGCATCCCCGGCAGGCGGAGTCGGAGGCGGCCGTCCGCCCGCGAGACGGGGGCGGCGCGCCCGTAGAACGCGAAGAACACCGAGACGGGGTCGACGTTCCGGAACCAGTCGTCGACGCCGACGGCGAGGGCGCCGGCGACGGTGAGGACGGAGTAGGCGGCCACGGCCGCGGCGAGCAGCTCCGGGTCGTTCGTCACCGGCGTCGTCGTCTCCACCCAGACGAGGGCGAGGAGGCCGGCGACGGCGGGCCAGCGACCGAACCGCTCGGGGTAATCGAGGAAGCCGTTCGGCAGTCGCTCGGCGACGGTCCGCCACGGGTTCAGCGCGGGCCAGGGGTTACCGACGAGGTACGCGAACATCGTCAGCCCGGCCCGCATCCCGGCGAAGACGACGACGACGGCGAGGTTGACGGTGGGTATCTGCGGGCCGACGAGCCCCCGGTAGACAACGAGGGCGAGGAGGACGAGGCCGAGGAGCTTCAACGCGCCCGCGGCGACGCAGTACGCCGTCTCGGCGTCGGGCAGCGTCTCCTGCCGGCGGTGGATGGAGAGGACGAACCGGCGGTCGGTGACGAAACTGGCGAGGAGGGCGGAGGCGCCGATGGTGACGCCGCCGGTGGCGACGTAGAGCCACCGCGGGACGCTCAGCGGGTCGCGGGAGGCCTGTCCGAGGCCGACGGCGGCGTTGCTGGCGGCGACGCCGCGGGCGAGGAGGAGGAGGCCGACGACGGCCAGACAGAGGCTCAGCGCGCGGCCGACGAGGCGGCGGCGAGTGGAGGACCGGGAGGGAGAGGAGGCGCTCACGTTCGGGTCACCCCGCGAAGCCGATGTAGAGGAACAGGACGCCGAAGTAGAGGACGACAAGCACGGCCAGCGCCCGGATGCGGAAGGAGTGCAGCGCGGCCTCTTCCTCCCGATACGCCTCGACGTAGGCCTCCTTCTCCCCGTCGGTGAGCGCGCCCGCGTGGCGGACGCCGCGGTGGAGGACGAGCAGTTTCGGTTCCGGGAACGCCCGCCCACACACCCGGCAGGCGTGGCCTCCGGACGCGTTCGAGGCGGCGTCCGGGTCCGGGTCCGCACCCTCGTTCGCGTCCGCGCCCGCACCCGCCTGCCGGTCCGCCGCGCCGCGCGTCGTCTCCGTCATGGACTTGCCTCGTGCTTCGTTTCAGACCCGCCTGAGGCTTTCCGTTCCCGTTCCCGCGTTCGCTCGCTCCGGTGTATCCCCCTCATGACGGGACGGTGAACGTCGTCGGTTCCATCTCCACGAACGCCGTCTCGTAGCCGTCGTGGCGCGCCACCTGCGGCGGCACCGCGACGGCGACGCGCACCTCGTTGCCCGCGTCGAGCGAGTCGACGCTCGTCCCGTAGTGGTATCCGAGTTCGGGGTCGAGCGTTCGGGTCAGGTCGGTCTCCGTCGTTCCGCTATCGTGCGAGACCGTCGCCGTCAGCCCCATCATCGGCAGGACGATTCCGTTGTGCGGCGTCCGCGGGGAGACGTAGAGGTAGGTGCCGTCGCCGAAGCGGTCGGCGTCGAGGGCGAACGCGTGGAAGACGGCGTCGCCGCTCGTCGCCCGCCCGAGGTGTCGACCCGGCAGCGACTCGGGGTCCGGCGCGCGGCCGACGGGGACGTTCGCCATCTCCATCGGGGAGATGGCTCCCCGGGACCCCGGGTTCTCGGGGTTCGTGAGGGGCACGTCGTACAGTTCGTCCGTGTCGAACTCGATATCGAAGGTCGCCGTCTCGGCCTGCCCGAAGCGCCCCTCGAACGCGCCGGTTCGGCGGAGGGAGACGCCGCCGACGCGGACGGTCACCTCGTAGCTCCCTTCGCCGTCCAGCGCGTAGTTCGATCCGTAGTGCAGCCCCATCTGCTGGGAGAGCATCGGGTAGGCTATCTCCTCGCTGACGAGGTTCCCGTCCCGAAGGATTTCGATGGTGAGACCGGAGTCGACGGGGAGGACCATGCCCGTCTCGGCGTCCCACAGCGACACCATGAGGTGTATCGAGTCGTCGGACTCGACGACGGTCTTCGAGAACTCCGTGCCCGTGAGCGTCCAGAAGCGGTGCGGGTACGAGTACGTCAGCGCCACGCCGTACGGGCCGGCGGTCTGCTTTCCGTACATCTTCATCCCCTCGGTGATGGCGGGGACGTAGACGGCGTCCGGGCGGTTCTCGACCAGCGGCGGGTCGCGCCACGCCGACTGCGTCTCGAACCCGAGCGCGCTCATACAGCCCGCGGTGCTCGCGAGCGCGCCGGTGCCGAGCGTCCCGAGGAGGCGACGGCGAGTGAGTTTCGGAGCCATTGGGAGTACGCTCCCGCCCGGGGTGCGGACGGGCGTCGTTGTCCGCCCTAGCGGTTCGGCGGGGATGACGTTTGCGAACGGGCGGAGGGATTCGACGGGGACTCCGGGCCGTCAGTCCGTCCGCACCTTGTGCTGGAACGCCCGGTAGACGCTGACGCCCGTGTCGGTCAGGACGACGTTCTTCCGCTTGCCCGCGGGTTCGAGCCGGACGTACCCCTTCTCGACCAAGGGGTCGACGATGGCGGCGTCGAGGCGGCGGTACTCCGACTGCCTGCTCTCCGTCGAGTAGTTCGCGAGGAAGGGGAGCCCGTAGTCGTTCGCGCGCTGGATGAGACTCCGCTTGTTCAGCGTGTACGGCTTCTCGACGGTCTGTTCGTACAGGTAGCCCATGATGTGCACCTGCTCGCGCGTCGGCGCCTCGATGGGGTAGTCGGGGACGCGGTCGATGCTGGCGACGCCCCGCGAGAGCGGTTCGGCGTCGACGTCGTGACCGTAGGACTCCGGTTCGACGCTGTAGGGGAGGGCGGCGGTGGTCATACAGGCGATGGCGGCGCCGACGGCGGCGACGTTCGTCCCCGAGGAGATGTTGACGAACACCTGGTCGTCGGCGTGCGCGGCGGCGACGGTGGTGGTGACGCCCATCACGTCGTAGACGTTGTGGACGTCGACGGGGACGCCCCGCGCCTCGCAGAGCGAGTCGAGTTCCTCGCGCACGGCGCGTTGGTACGGCGTCGCGGCCGTCCACGGGACGTTCTCCGCGTCGGGGGAGGACCAGTCGGCGTCGGCGTCCACGTCGCCGCACTCGGCGTCGGTCCGGTCGGGGTCGTCGACGAGGAGGTAGACCACGTCCGCGGCCTCGGTGCGCACGGGTTCGACGACGCGGTCGCGCTCGTACCCGAGAGGTGCGATGTGCACCCGTCGGCCGGAGGGGAGTCCGCTGTCCATAGTCGGAGTGGTTCGAAGGCCTACATGAACCTTCGGAAGAGTCGGAGGGCCGAGCGGTCGGCGGGGGCCGACGCGGAGGGCGTCGGCGGAAGGGGGCCGTCGGAGCGGGCGGACCGAACCGGGCGACTTCGGTCCGTCCGCCGACGACGGCGGGGGCGAGGGAGGGCCGAACCGTCGGGCCGGGCGGCCCGCGGCGGCGTCGGCGGGGACGTCGGCACGCGCCCGTCACCGGCGGCGCGGACGCGTGCGATTGCACGGTGTCGCCGCCGTATCGTCCGTATTGACACGAGAGTGTCGTGACTATCGGGACAGTCGGGAGCGGGCGGCGCCGTCGAGACTCAGTTGGCGTCGCAGCGTTTCACGGGCGTCGCTTCGAGCACCTGCACGTCGCCGTCGCCGCGGAGGTGGATGCGGTAGCCCGCGTAGTCGAACTCGACTTCGCTCGCGACGGTCTCGTCGGGTCCGTCGAACAGGGCGACGAGGGCGTCCGGGTCGACGACGGACGCGAGCGGCGGGATGTCGGTGACTGCGACGCCGTCTAACTCCGCGACCAGCGACACGATGGCCTCCGGGAGCGAGTCGGGCGTCGCGGGCGTCGTACGGTCGGTCCTCATAGCTCACCAGTAGTAGTTAGTATTCTTAAACGTCACATTCGTTCGCAGCGTCTGAGACTATCAGTGATTCCTGAAACTAATTTTATCATATATACCGTTCGTCCGCACACGGAGTTCGAACGGACGCCGCGCAGTCCGTCGATTTCTCGGCGGCGACCCGTTCGCCCGCGTCGGCGTTCTCGGTCTCGAATCGTGCGAACGGCCGTTCCGGGCGCGTGCGCCGACTCCAAGCGGTCGCGTTCGCAACCGGCGATAGAGACAAGTCCGTCTACCCCTTGGCGCTCCTATGGATTGGCAGGTCGGGTTCGCGCTCTTCCTGTCGGCGTTCTGCATCGTCGCACCCACCCTGCTGTACGTCGGACTCGTCCGCGGCCTCGAACGCCTCCGCGACGACCCGTTCGTCGAACAGGTGCTGTTGCAGATGGACGAGTACGAGGGCGAGAACGGGCGCGGGTCGGACGACCGAAAGGGGAACCGACGGTCGAACCGCGGGGCGTGGCGCGCGTTCGCGCCGTCGCTGCCGGGGTCGGACGCCGACGGGAGGGACCGACGGGACGGGCGGGCGGTCGGCGGCGGGCCGACGTGCTCTCGGTGCGGCGCGCCGAACCCCGAGTACACCCGCTTCTGCGGCGTCTGTCTGGCGAAGATAACGAAGTGAGCCGTAGCCGGATTCGAGCGCCGAAAGAAGTGAATCGGTCGAGTCGCGCGGGTCGAGTCGAGATTCCCGAGCGGTCTACAGGAAGTCTTCGACGTGTTCGGCGACTTCGTTCGGCGTGTCGCCGACGGGGACGCCGGCGTCGTTGAGCGCGGAAATCTTCGACTCTGCGGTACCGGTACCGGACCCGGAGACGATGGCGCCGGCGTGGCCCATGCGCTTGCCCGGCGGCGCGGTGCGGCCCGCGATGAAGCCCGCGACGGGCGTGTCCATGTTCTCGGCGATGTAGTGGGCGGCCTGCTCCTCGTCCTCGCCGCCGATTTCACCGCACATCACGACGGCGTCGGTGTCCTCGTCGGCCTCGAACAGTTCGAGGGCGTCGACGAACGACGTGCCGATGATGGGGTCGCCGCCGATGCCGATGGCCGTCGTCTGGCCGATGCCGCGGTCGGTGAGGTTCGAGACGACCTGGTAGGTGAGCGTCCCCGACCGGGAGACGAGACCGACGTTACCGGACTCGAAGATGTTGCCGGGCAGGATGCCGAGTTTCGCCTCGTCGGGCGTGATGATGCCGGGGCAGTTCGGTCCGAGGAGGCGCGTGTCGACCTCCGTCAGCCGTTTGTTCACCTTCGCCATGTCCTGCGTCGGGATGCCCTCGGTGATAGCGACCACGAGGTCGAGGTCCGTGTCGAGGGCCTCGAAGACGGCGTCGCCCGCGAACGCCGGCGGGACGAAGACGACGGAGGCGTCGGCGTCCTCCTCCTCGACGGCCTCGTCGACCGTGTCGTAGACGGGGATGCCGTCGACGTCCTGACCGCCCTTGCCGGGCGAGGTGCCGGCGACGACGTTCGTGCCGTACTCCACCATCTGCTGGGTGTGGAACTTGCCCTCGCCGCCGGTGATGCCCTGTACAACCACGCGCGTGTCGTCGTCGACCAGTATGCTCATTGGTTCGCCTCCTGTGCGTTCTCGACGGCCCGTTGGACCGCGTCTTCGAGCGTCTTCTCGACCTCCACGAGGTCGGTGTTCAGAATCTCCATGCCCTCCTCCGCGTTGGTGCCCGCCAGTCGGACGACCACCTTCTTCGGTATCTCGTCGAACGCTTCGAGCGCCTCGTTGATGCCCTTGGCCACCTCGTCGCCGCGGGTGATACCGCCGAAGATGTTGAACACGACGGCGTCGACGTTCTCGTCGGAGAACACCATGTCGAGGGCGTTCGTCACGCGTTCGGCCTTCGCGCCGCCGCCGATGTCGAGGAAGTTCGCGGGTTCGCCGCCGTAGTGGTCGACGAGGTCCAGCGTCGTCATCACGAGACCGGCGCCGTTGCCGATGATGCCGACGTTACCCGACAGGCGGACGTAGTCGAAGCCGTAGTCGTTGGCCTTGCGTTCGAGGTCGTCCTCCGCCGCCTCGTCCTCCATCTCCGCGAGGTCTGGCTGTCGGAACAGGGCGTCGTCGTCGATGTTCATGACGGCGTCGGCCGCGACGATGTCGCCGTCCGACGTGATCATGACGGGGTTTATCTCGATGTCGGAGGCGTCCTTCTCCTCGTAGAGGTCGTACAGCGTCGTCAGGATGGACGCCACGTCGTTCGCCACGTCGCGGTCGATGCCCGCGTCGTAGACGACCTTTCGCGCCTGGTAGGGGTGCAGGCCGAACGCGGGGTCGATGTGCTCGCGCGCGATGGCGTCGGGGTTCTCTTCTGCGACCTCTTCGATGTTGACGCCGCCCTGCGTCGAGACCATCGCCACGGGTTCGCCCTCGCCGCGGTCCATCGTGACGCCGACGTACAGTTCGTTCTCGAAGTCGACGCCGGCCTCGACGAGCACCTTCTCGACGGTGTAGCCCTTGAGGTCCATGCCGAGGATGTCCTCGGCGGCCTCGCGGGCCTCCTCCTCGCTCGTCGCTATCTTGATGCCGCCCGCCTTGCCGCGGCCGCCGACGTGGACCTGCGCCTTGATCGCGGCGGGGTAACCGATATCCTCGACAGCCACCATCACTTCGTCGACCGACGCCGCGAGGCGGGACTCGGGCACGGGAATCCCCGCCTCGGCGAAGATATCCTTCGCCTGATACTCGTGGAGTTTCATGCGTTCCTGTGTGCGAATGACGCGCGCTTAAATCCCGTTCATCCGGTACCGATAGGTGGCGCTAACTCCCGCCGAACACCCGCGAGAACTGACCTGTCGGCGTCGGGCGGGGGCGGTGGGAACGGCGACAAGCGGACAATATCGGGGAGCACTCGAAGGGCTATCACGGGGGCGCCCGCAGGCCGGGGCATGGAGTACACCACTCTGGGCGACACGGGGACGAAAGTGTCCAAACTCTGTCTCGGTTGTATGAGCTTCGGCGACCCGGCCGAGGGCGGCGAGATGTTCGAGTGGACCGTCGGAGAGGAGCGGGCGACGGAGGTCATCGACCGCGCGATAGAGCTCGGAATCAACTTCTTCGACACCGCGAACATCTACTCGAACGGCGACTCCGAACGCATCCTCGGCAGCGCGCTCTCCGAGCACGACCGGGACGAGCAGGTGGTCGCGACGAAGGTGTGGGGACAGATGCGCGAGGACGACCCGAACTCCGGCGGCCTCTCGCGGAAGACCGTCGAGCAGGAGTTGGAGAACTCCCTCGACCGACTCGGGATGGACGCGGTGGACCTCTACCAGATTCACCGGTGGGACCCGCAGACGCCGATTCGGGAGACGCTGGGCGCCCTCGACGACGCGGTGCGCCGCGGGAAGACGCGTTACGTCGGCGCGAGTTCGATGTGGGCCCACCAGTTCGCGGACGCCCTCCACACCTCCGAGCGGTTCGGGCTGGAGCGGTTCGCGACGATGCAGAACCACTACAACCTCCTGTACAGGGAAGAGGAGCGCGAGATGCTGCCGCTCTGCGAGACGGAGGACGTCGGCGTCATCCCGTGGTCGCCGCTGGCCGGGGGGTACCTCGCCCGCCCGCACGAGGAGGCCGACGAGATGCGCGAGCGGACCGCGGGCCGCTACGACTCCCCGCAGAGCCGCGAGATCAACGGGCGCGTTCAGGAACTCGCCGACGAGAAGGGGGCCTCGATGAGTCAGATCGGACTGGCGTGGTTGCTCCACAAAGAGGGCGTGACCGCGCCCATCTACGGCACGTCGAGCGTCGAACACCTGGAGGAGGCCGTCGAGGCGGTCGAGATGGACCTCTCCGATTCGGACGTGGCGTATCTCGAAGAGCCCTACGAGCCGATGCCCGTCCTCGGACACGAGTAGTCGCAACCGCGAGGCGGGAACGGAACGGAACCGGGCCGCGGAGCCGAACCAGCAACCAGCGTTAACGCCCCGGCGTCCGAACCCCGGGTCATGCGCGCCGCAGCATTCGCCGAACTGACCGGACCGGACGGCGTGGAGATGGTCGACCGAGCGGACCCCGAACCGGGGCCGGGCGAGGCCGTCGTCGACGTCGACGCGTGTTCCATCAACCGCCACGACCTCTGGATTCTCGACGGCGACTCCGCGATGGTCGACGCCGACGACCTCCCGTTCGTCAGCGGTCTCGACGTGGCGGGGACGGTGCGCGCCGTCGCCGACGGCGTGACCGCCGTCGAACCGGACGACCGGGTCGTCCTCTGCCCGAACGAGACCTGCGGGACGTGTCGCTTCTGCCGCGAGGGGCCGGAGAACCTCTGTGAGAACTTCTCGCTGTACCACGGCGGCCTCGCCGAACGGGCGCGCGTGCGGGCGGACAGACTCGTCGCCCTGCCCGACGCCGTCGATACCACGACGGCCGCCGCCCTCCCCACCGCGTACATGACCGCCTACCACATGCTCCGGAAAGCGGGGGTGGGGGCGAACGACCTCGTGTTCGTTCCGGGAGCGACGGGCGGCGTCGGCGTCGCGGCCGTCCAACTCGCGAACGCCCTCGGCGCGCGGAGCGTCGGCACCTCCTCCTCGGCGTCGAAACTCGACCGGATGACGGAGTTGGGCCTCGACCACGCCGTCGAGGGCACCGACCCCGACGAACTGCGCGAGGCCGTCGCGGACGTGGGACCGGCCGACGCCGTCGTCAACCATCTCGGCGGCGAGTACACCCAACTCGGCCTCGACGCCCTCCGCCGCGGGGGTCGGATGACCGTCTGCGGCCGGACGGCGGGGCGCTACTCGGAGATAGACATCCCGCAGTTGTTCTTACAGCACAAAGAGGTGCTCGGCAGCACGATGGGCACGCAGACGGAGTTGGAGCGACTGGTCGGTCTCGTCGCCGACGGCGAGTTCTCCCCGGAAATAGACGAGACGTATTCCCTAGAAGAGACGGGCGAGGCGTTCCGCGCGATGGCGGAACGAGAGAGCGTCGGGAAACTCGTCGTGACGAACGACTAGGTGTAGCGAACCGAAGCGCGGCGAACCGCAACGACGAGAACAGTTCGGAAGCCCCCGGTCGCTCGACGGCTGCGACTCGCTGCGGTCCTCGTCGCTCGCTTCGCTCGCTCCTGCGGTCCTTACTTCGTCTCGCTCGCCGAGCGACCGGCCCCTTCCAGTCCCGCCCGCCGGCGGTTTCTCCGCTCAGCGACACGTGTGAGGGTGTTCGGTTCAGCGGCGTCTCCCCGAACACCGGCCGACGACGACAACTTATGGCACCCGCCGTCGACGCCTCGGTATGGGAGTCATCGACAGATTCAGACTCGACGGCGAGACGGCCATCGTGACCGGCGGCAACCGCGGCATCGGCCGCGCCATCGCGGGGGCCCTCGCGGAGGCGGGCGCCGACGTGGTCGTGGCGAACCGGAACGCCGACGCGGGGGCCGTCGCCGCCGAGGAGATAGCCGACGCGACGGGCGCGGAGACGCTGGCCGTCCCCGTCGACGTCGCCGACGAGGACTCGGTGCGGTCGATGGTGAACGCGACTTTGGAGGAGTTCGGCGACGTCGACGTCCTCGTGAACAACGCCGGTATCGTCGTCCACGAGGGCATCGAGGACATGACCTTAGAGGAGTGGAACCGAGTGGTAGAGACGAACCTCACGGGCGTCTTCCTCTGCTCGAAGTACGCGGGCGAACCGATGCGCGCCGGCGACGGCGGGAGCATCGTCAGCGTCTCCTCGATGTCGGCGTTCATCGCCAACTACCCCCAGCGACAGGTCGCCTACAACGCCTCTAAGGGCGGCGTCGAATCGTTCACCCGGCAACTCGCCTCCGAGTGGGCCGAACACGACGTGCGCGTGAACACCGTCGCGCCGGGTTACATCCGCACCGACAACACCGACCAGGCCGACGCCATCGACCCCGACATCGACGAGGTGTGGAAGGGCGAGATGCTGATGGAGGACATCGCGCCGCCGGAGGACGTGGCGCCGACCGTCGTCTACCTCGCCAGCGACGCCGCGCGGTACGTCACCGGCGCCTCCGTCGTCGTCGACGGCGGGTACATGGTCCGGTGAGCGCCGTCACTCCGCGTAGAGGCGCACGAGGCCGCACCCGGGGCAGACGTAGGCCTGCACCTCGTTCCCGTCTCGGCCGTGCAACCGTTCCCTGCCGCCGGCGTCGACGCGGAGTCCGTTCGCGTCGTTCGTCGTCTCGTGCGTGGCTTCGTCCATGGCGAACTCGCAGTCGGGGCACGTTCTGGGGGGCACGGGTTCACTCCGCCGCACTCATTTATCAAGCCCGGTGTCGAACCGACGGCCGATGCGCGCAGTCAGGTTCCACGAGCACGGAGGCCCGGACGTACTGACCGTCGACGACGTGGACGAACCCGAACCGGGGTACGGCGAGGTCGTCGTGGAGGTCGGCGCCGCCGGCGTCAACCCGGTGGACACGTACTTCCGCGAGGGGGCGTACCCGGTCCCGAGTCTCCCGTTCGTCCCCGGGTCGGACCTCGCGGGCACCGTCGTCTCCGTCGGTGACGGCGTCGAGCGATTCTCCCTCGGCGACCGGGTGTTCGGCACCGGCCTCGGCAACGGCCGACCGGGCACCTACGCCGAGCAGGTGGCCGCACCCGCCGACTCGCTCGCGCATCTCTCGGAGGACGCGGAGTTGGCCGACGCGGCCGCACTCGCCCTCGTCGGCACGACGGCGTGGCGCGCCCTCGTCCACCACGCGGCCGTCGAACCCGCCGAGACGGTGCTGATACACGGCGGGAGCGGCGGCGTCGGGCACGTCGCCGTCCAACTGGCGGGGGCGATGGGCGCGCGCGTCCTCGCTACGGCCTCTCCCGACCACCACGACGCCCTTCGTGACCTCGGCGCCGAGTCCGTCTTCGACTACCGCCGCGACGACCTCTCGTCGGTCATCTCGGAGGCGGGCGCGCCCGACGTCGTCCTCGACACCCACATGGACCGCTACCTCCAACTGAACGCGAACGTCGCCGCCGACGGCGCCCGCATCGTCGGCGTCGGCAACGACACCGCCGAGGGCGGGTTCGACGACATCGGCGTCACGAAGTCGAAGGAACTGCGCTACCAGTTCATGTCGATGTTCAACACGCCCGACCCGAGCGAGGTGCTTGCGCGCCTCAACGAACTCCTCGTCTCCGGGACCGTCGAACCGGTCATCCACGACACCTACACCCTCGAAGCGGCCGGCGACGCCCAGCGCACCGTCCTCAACGACAGTTTCGTCGGGAAACTCGTGCTCGTCCCCTGAGCGGGCGTCGACCGTTCGCCCATAACGGACAGATATTTGTCACTACTGCGGGAACGGCCGTCATGGGTCACTGTCCCGACTGCGGCGAGGAGCTAGTGGAAGTGGTCGAGAGCGACACGGCGGCGAAGTTCAGCACCGGCAGGGTGTGGGAGTGTTCGGAGTGCGGCGCGATTCTGGGCGTGACGAAAATCGGAACCTGAGCGTGCGGCGTCGGGGGCGCAGCGACCGCGTTCGCGTTCGCCGCCTCAGCGGTACGCCTCGCGGAGGTACACCAGCGCCGCGCCGAACATCGCCAGGTTGCCGAAGAACGCGAGTCGCTCGCCGCTGGCGTCGCCCTCCTCGTTCCAGAAGTCGTGCATCGTCGTCGTCACCACCGCGAGGAACGTGACGACGGCCCCCGTCGCGAGGCGGGGAAGCCGCCAGGCCGCGAGGAGCAGTCCGCTCGTGAACATCATCCCGGAGGCGAACGGGGCCATCAGTTCCGGCATCGGCACGCCCGCGGACTCGGCGTACTCTACCTGCCCGTCCATGTCGCGGAAGTCCTCGGAGGCCTGAAGCGCCAGACCGAGGCCGAACAGCACGCGGCCGAGCGTCGACAGGGAACGCGTCGCGTCGGGGGTCGTCTCGGAGTCGTCTGCCATACGGTACCACTGATACGCCGCCGACATAAGCCTACGTGCCCGCCCGGCACGAAACGGCGTTCGGTAAGTGGTCTCATCCGACGCGGCACATATAGTCACCCACATCACCGCGGAGCGACAGAAACGGACGAACGTTTCTTCAGGGGACGGCTACGAGCGAACCCGTCGATTTCTCGGCCGATTTCGGACGCACATCGTGTTGTTTATCACGTTTTCGTCTGGTACGGAGAGACAGACATGAGCGAACGAGAGACGTGGGCGACGCGAGCGGGGTTCATCCTCGCGGCCGTCGGTAGCGCCGTCGGCCTCGGGAACATCTGGCAGTTCCCGTTCAAGACGGCGCAGTACGGCGGCGCGACGTTCCTCGTCGTCTACCTCGTGGCGGCGTTCGGCATCGGGCTTCCGGCGATGCTCTCGGAGTTCGTCATCGGCCGGAAGAGCAACCTCAACACCATCGGCGCGTTCGAGCGACTCGGCTACCGCAACTGGCGCGTCGTCGGCATCGTCGGCCTGCTGACGGGCTTTTGGATCCTCTCGTACTACAGCGTCGTCGGCGGGTGGGTGCTCCGCTACATCGGCGGCAGTCTCACCGGCGCGTACTTCGGCGACGCCGCGGCGTACTTCGGCGCCGTCTCCGCCGGCCTCCCGGCCGTCGCCCTCCACGCCGTCTTCATGGCCCTGGTCGTCGGCATCGTCGCCTTCGGCATCGAGGACGGCATCGAGAGGGCGACGAAGCTGATGGTGCCGAGCATCCTCGTCATCCTCGTCGCCCTCGCCGTCTGGGCGTTCACGCTCCCCGGGTCCGGTCCCGGCTACGCCTACTTCCTCTCGCCCGACCTGAGCCAACTTCGGCTCTCGGTGGTCTTCACGAACGCCTTCCCGTTCGTCGCCTTCAGCGGTCCCCTCGCCGAAATCATCCCGTTCGCCGTCTCGCAGGCGTTCTTCTCGCTGTCGCTCGGCATGGGCGCGATGATAACCTACGCCTCCTACATCGACGGCGACGAGAGCCTGTTCGGCGACAGCGTCACCATCGTCGTGTTCAACAGCCTCATCGGCATCCTCGCGGGACTCGTCGTCATCCCCCTCCTGTTCGCGCAGGGGGCCGAACCCGGCAGCGGCGGGGCCGGCGCCCTGTTCGTCAGCGTCGCCGGTGCCTTCGCGACCATCCCGTTCGGCCGCGTCGTCGGCTTCGTCTTCTTCCTCGTCGTCCTCGTGGCCGCCCTGTCGTCGGCCATCAGCCTGCTGGAAGTCGTCGTCTCCTACGCCGTCGACAACTACGCCGTCTCCCGACCGCAGGTGGCCGCCGGCCTCGGCGCCGCCATCTTCGTCCTCGGCCTCCCCTCGGCGTGGGACACCGCGTGGCTGACGTGGTTCGACACCCTCGCCTACCAACTGCTGCTGCCGCTGTCGGTGCTCGGTATCCTCGTCTTCGTCGGCTGGGTGTTCGGCCGGCCGGCCGTCGAGGAACTCCTCCGCGGCACCGGCTTCGGCGGCGGAATCGGCTCGCTGTGGCTGTGGCTGGTCCGCACCGTCGTCCTCCTCGGCGTCGTCCTCACCCTGGTGCTCGGACTCATCACGCTGTTCGGTGGTCCCGACCCGGCAATCATCCCGCCGCTCTGACGCCGCGCGGGTCGACGTCGACTCCGCGGGCGCCGACTCGGCTCGCCCCGCCGTCGAAGAACCGTCACCGAACGGCCGATTTCCGCTCCGATTCTCGACGAATATCGCATTCTGGCCGCCGTTTATCCGTTACATTTGCCGGTTGACGAATCTTCGGTCCGTAAGCGCTTTTACTCCGAGCGGGGGACTGCGAGTCAATGACACGAGAGACGTGGGCGACACGCGTCGGGTTCATCCTCGCCGCCGTCGGCAGCGCCGTCGGCCTCGGGAACATCTGGCGGTTCCCCTGGGTGACGGCCGAGAACGGCGGCAGCGCCTTTTTCGCGATGTATCTCGGTATCGTCTTCCTGGTCGGCGTCCCCGGCCTCCTCGCGATGTTCGTCGTCGGGCGGCGCGCCAAGCGCAACCCCGTCGGCGCCCTGCAACGGCTCTCGGGGTCGGACCGCTGGGGGCTGGCCGGCGGCTTCCTCGTCCTCAGTTCCCTGGTGCTCATCTCCTTCTACAGCGTCGTCGGCGGCTGGATACTGCGCTACCTCGGCGAGAGCCTCCTCGGCGTCGTCACCGGACGCACCCCCTACTTCGCGAACCCCGGCGCGTCCTTCAGTGCGGCGTCCGTCGGCGTCGACGCCGTCGCCTTTCACCTCGTCTTCCTGGCGCTGACGGCGTTCGTCGTCGTCGCCGGCATCCGGCGGGGCATCGAAGTCGCCACGAAGTGGATGATGCCCGCCATCTTCGCCCTGCTCGTCGGCCTCGCGGCGTGGGCCTCGACGCAGTCCGGCGCCGCCGAGGCGTACGCCTTCTACCTCCGGTTCGACACGAGCGTCATCCGCGAGAACTTCTTCGGCCTGCTCGGCCCCGCCGCGGGCCAGGCGCTGTTCACCCTCTCGCTCGGCGTCGGCACGATGATAACGTACGCCTCCTACCTCGACGAGGACCGCTCGCTCCCGTTCGACGGCGCGAGCGTCGCCGTCCTCAACACCGTCGTCGGCGTCCTCGCCGGCCTCGTCGTCTTCCCCCTCCTGTTCTCGCTCGGCATCGAACCCGGCGAGACGGGCACCGGCGCGGGCGCGCTGTTCGTCGGCCTCGCCGGGGCGTTCGCGCAGCTTCCCGCCGGCGCGCTCGTGGCGACGGCCTTCTTCGCCGTCGTCGCCCTCGCGGCGCTCTCCTCGGCCATCAGCATCCTCGAAATCTCCGTCTCCTTCCTCGTCGACGAGTACGACCTGCCGCGCCGCCGCGCCGCGGCGGCCGTCGGCGGCCTCGTCGCCGTCACCGGCTCCGTCTGCGCGCTCAACGCCGGCGTGTTCGGCTTCGTCGCGGGCACCCTCGTCGACATCCTGCTCACCATCGGGCTGGCCGTCTGTCTCGTCTTCGTCGGCTGGGTGATGGGTCGGGACGCCCTCGTCGAGTTCCGGAAGGGCGCCGGACCGGTCGGCCGCGCCGTCGCGACGCCGTGGCTGTTCGCCGTCGGCGTCCTGCTCCCGACGTTCCTCGTCTTCACCCTCCTAACGACGTTCAACGTCGACGCCGAAATCGGCTTCTGGCCCACCGTCGCCGCCGCCGTCGCCGTCGCCGCCGCCGCCTTCGCGGGCCTGCGCGGCGAGCGCTCGCTCGTCTGATTTCTTCTCCCCGACGCCCCTTCCGCTATCAGCACGCTTTCCCCGCCGCCGACGGACCGACGCACGTGAACGTCTCCGTCCCGCCGCTCGTCCTCCTCCTCTCGCTCGGCCCCGCGGTGCTCTGGGGGTTCACACCCGTCATCGAGAAACGCGCGCTCTCCGGCGGCGGGCGACCCTTACAGGCGGCGCTGGTGGTGGTCGTCGTCGACACCCTCCTCTACTCGCTGGCCCTCCTCGCGCGGGGGACCGTCCCGTTCGTCGGCCTCCCGCTCGAAACCGCCGCGGTGTTCGTCGCCGCCGGCGTCTTCGGCACCGCGCTCGGACGGCTGGCCATCTTCGCCGGCAACGACCGCGTCGGCGCCAGCGTCTCCAGCGCCGTCGTCAGCGCCCGACCGCTGTTCGCCACCGCCCTCGCCGTCGGGTTCTTGGGAGAGCCGGTCTCGCTCGCGACGGCCGCGGGCGTCCTCGTCCTCGTCGTCGGCCTCGCGGTGCTCTCCCTGGCGAAGGGCGGCGACATCGCCGGCTGGGACACCCGGGACCTGCTGATGCCGCTCGCCGCCGCCGTCACGTTCGCCATCGGCAACGTCCTCCGCCGGTTCGGCCTGGGACTGGGGGACACCTCGGCGCTCGAAGCCGTCGCGCTCAACGAGTTCGCGGCGCTCGTCGCCCTCGGCGGCTACGTCCTCGTCGCCGGCCGCCGCGACGTGCTGGAGGCGCCGCGGCGCACCTACGGCGTCTTCGCCGTCAGCGGGACGATGACCGCCGTCGCGCTCTTGGCGATGTTCACCGCGCTGGCGCTGCCCGAGGGCCGCGTCGCCGTCGTCGACCCGCTCATCGCCACCGCGCCGCTGTTCACGACGGTGTTCTCGTACTTCCTGCTCTCGGACCTCGAACGCGTCACCCGCGGCATCGTCGCCGGGGCGGTGCTGGTCGTGGCGGGGGCGGCGCTGGTGGCGGTGTGAGAGACGGGAAACGAAGTGTGAGAGCCGAGGGAAAGAAAAGTCCGTATCAGGCGCGCTCGCCCGTGGTCGCCGCCGAATCGGTCGCGTCCAGCGCGGCGACGTCGAAGTACTCGGCCTCCTCGGGGACGACCACCCGCTGGCTCACCTGCCGGTTGTCGTCGGGCCGGAGGTCGGTCTCGCGGCGTTCGACCCGGAGCACGGGCGCGTCAGACTCGTCGTAGAACGTGAGTCGGACCGCGCCGTCGCGGGGTTCGCCCTGGTTGACGAGCGTCGCTTCGAGCGTCACCGCCTCGCCGCGGACGGCCTTCGCCGACTCGACGTTCCCGCCGTTGTCGGTGAGGCCGGCGCCAGAGGCGTGGACGGTCTCGGAGGCGTCGTTCCGCGAGTCGCGGTAGATTTGGAGGCGATTCTCGATGCCCTCCGCCAGCCTGTCGGCGTCGCCCGAGAGCCGTTCGCGCATCGAGACGACGACGCCGTCGATGTCGTCGACCAGTGACGCCCGCGAGGTGCTGACGTCGTCGCGGTCCTCGTACTCCGCGAGGAGCGAGCGCGCGCGGTCCAGTTGCTCGGAGACGTCCGCGTCGGCCTCGCGTTCGATGCGGTCCAGCGCGTCCCGCACGTCGAGGATGGGCGGGAGTTCGCGGTCCGCGGGGCCGTCCGTCTCGTCGGCGTCCGTCTCCGCGGCGGCCACCTCGTCGGCCGTCGAACCGTCATCGGGGTCCGGACTGCTGCCGGCCTCCGTGCCGGCCCCCGACGCCTCGCGGCTGGTGACGGTCGTGTCGCTGTCGACGTCCTCGCCCGAGCGACGGTCGTCCGAGCGGCGGGACGCGTCCTGATCGAACACTTCCGACTCCTCGTCGTCGTCGTCGTCGCCGGTGTAGCGGTGGGACACGGACGCCGATACCGACCGGCGTCGCCTAAGCGTGACGGCAGTCCGCTCGCGGAGCGAAGCGGGGGCGGTACGACGGACGTCGAACCCTCGATTGCCGTATTGCGGAAACCCTTTTGCGCCCCGTCCGGACGTTCGTGATAATGAGTGTAGGTGGTCCGCTGTGACGATGGACGACCGTATCGACGAACTCCGCGAGAAGCGCGAGCGAGCGCTGAAAGGCGGAGGTGAGGAACGCATCGAGTCCCAACACGACAAGGGGAAGATGACCGCCAGAGAGCGCATCGACTACTTCCTCGACGACGGGACGTTCAACGAGTTCGACCAGTTCCGAACCCACCGCAACCACAAGTTCGGGATGGAGGAGACGAAACTCCCCGGCGACGGCGTCGTCACCGGCTACGGCGACGTCGACGGCCGCAAGACGTTCGTCTTCGCCCACGACTTCACCGTCTTCGGCGGCTCCCTAGGTGAAGTATTCGCCGAGAAAGTCTCGAAGGTCATGGACAAGGCCGTCGAAGTCGGCGCCCCCGTCATCGGCCTCAACGACTCCGCCGGCGCCCGCATTCAGGAGGGCGTCCAGTCGCTCGGCGGGTTCGGCGAGATATTCCGGCGAAATACGGAGGCCTCCGGCGTCGTCCCGCAGATTTCGGCCATCATGGGCCCCTGCGCCGGCGGCGCCGTCTACTCGCCCGCCATCACCGACTTCACCTTCATGGTGAAGGACACCAGCCACATGTTCATCACCGGCCCCGACGTCATCAAGACCGTCACCGGTGAAGAGGTGACGTTCGAGGAACTCGGCGGCGCGATGACGCACGCCTCCGAATCCGGCGTCGCCCACTTCGCCTGCGACTCCGAGGAGCAGGCTCTCGACCAGATTCGACTCCTCCTCTCGTACCTCCCGCCGAACAACGTCGAGGACCCCCCGCGCGTCGACCCCTGGGACGACCCCGAACGCGCCGACGAGTCGCTCAATTCGGTGGTCCCCGACCAACCCCGCAAACCCTACGACGCCCACGACGTCATCGACGGCGTCCTCGACGAGGGCTCGTTCTTCGGCGTCCACGAGGAGTTCGCCAAGAACATCGTCGTCGGCTTCGCCCGTCTGGACGGTCACTCCGTGGGCGTCGTCGCCAACCAACCCCGCGTCAACGCCGGAACGCTGGACATCGAAGCCTCCGAGAAAGCCGCCCGCTTCGTGCGCTTCTGCGACTCGTTCAACGTCCCCATCGTCTCCTTCGTCGACGTGCCGGGGTTCCTCCCCGGCACCGACCAGGAACACGGCGGCATCATCCGCCACGGCGCGAAACTGCTGTACGCCTACTCCGAAGCGACCGTCCCGCTGATGACGGTCATCACGCGGAAGGCCTACGGCGGCGCCTACGACGTGATGGCCTCGAAGCACCTCGGCGCGGACGTCAACTACGCGTGGCCGACGGCCGAAATCGCCGTGATGGGCCCGCAGGGCGCGGTCAACATCCTCTACAGCGACGAACTCGACGCGGCGGAGGACCCCGAGGCCCGCCGCGACGAACTCATCGAAGAGTACAGGGAAGAGTTCGCCAACCCGTACACCGCAGCAGATAGGGGATTCGTCGACGCGGTTCTGGAACCGACGGAGACGCGCGCGCGCCTCGTCGAGGACCTGGAGATGCTGCGCTCGAAGCGCAAGTCACTGCCAGACAAGAAACACGGCAACATCCCGATATGACCGTCGAAGACGTGGAATTGTCGATTCCGGAGACGGCCGACGAGGAGGAAGCGGCGGCCATCGTCGCCGCCGTCGGCGCGCACCTCCGCGACCGGCGGGCGGCCGCGGCGGCCGCCGCCGCCGCTTCGGACGGCGAGGAGTCGTGGGACGGCGAGAAGTGGTCGTTCGCGGGGCGACTGGACGGCGTGGGTCGGCCCGCCGCGCGCGTCCCGGACGGCGCCCCGCGCGAGAAGTGGAGCGCCGCCGGGCGCACCGACCGCTTCTGAGCCCCCACCGCCCACCGCGTCGCGTTCCGACCCGCTCAGGCGGTGAGCAGCGCCCACGCGCCGAGTAGGAGGACGACGGCGACGACGAGGGAGAACAGCTTCCAGACGGGATGCATCCCGTCGAACGCGTCGACCATCGGCTTGCTGGTGGAGTCGTTCGTCATCGTCCTCGCTCTGGGGTCGCCGAACAAATGTGTTCTCCCGCGGCGCCGCGGGCGCGGTCGGTCACCGCCGAATCGACGGTGGTACTTATCCGCCTCCGCCTCCAGTAATCGGACGTATGCCCGAAGAGACGCTCTTCAAATCCGAAAGTACGCAGGATAGAGAAGAAATCGCGTCGTATCTGCGGAAAGTCGCGGATAACCTCGAAACCGGGAAATCGCTGACGCTGCGCGCGGGCGACCAGACGGTGACGATGGACCCGCCGCCCCGACTGACGTTCGAGGTGAAAGCAGAACGCGAGGGTCCGACGGGGAGCCCCGGCGAACTGAGCGTGGAGTTCGAGTTGGAGTGGGACGAGGACGGCGGCGACGGGGAGAGCGGCGGCAGCCTCGAAATCGAGTAGTTCCGAAGCGGACCGCTCTCGGCCCGTCGATGTCGCGTCGAGAAAGCGCCCCCGTCTACGCCGTCTGCGCCGCGCCGCCCTTCTTTCGCGTGATGTAGCCCGCGATGCGGTTTCGGACTTCCTTCGACTCGACGTTGGTCAGTTGGCTGACGCTCTCTTTGTTCGTATCGAAGTCGGCGTTGAACGCCTGCGGATACTTCTCCAGCAGCAGCTTTCCGAGCTGTTTGACGTACTTGGGTTTGATAGCCATGCCCGACGGTATCCACAGAGCGCACTAAAACGATTCGTTCCGCGCCCGCCGGCGAGAGAGGGCGTGGCACGGGTCGTTCGGACGAGGGCGGCGTCCGTCGACCCCGCCGTCGGCTACGGCCGGTCCCGCCAGCCCGATACCGCGTCTATCGTCTCGAACGCCTCCTTCTCCGCCGGGCCGCCGCACCGTTCGACGGTGTCCGCGAAGTACTCGAGCCGAGAGAGCAGTTCGTCGGTGTCGTACGCCGGCACGTCGAGGCGCGACGCCGCGACGGTGGCGTCTATCACGGCGGCGAACCCGCGGTTGATGAGGGGAACCGTCTCGGAGACGACGCGCGACTCGGCGGGCCGGAGTTCCCACTGTTCCCAGCGCGTGCCGCCGCGTTCGCCGCCGTCGACGCGCCGGGCTTCCACTTCGACCCACGCGTGCGCGGCGTCGAGGACCGGGTCGTCCTCCTCGCGGACGGTCATGGCCGCCGAGACGAACTCGCGGGGGTCCGAGACGAACTGAACGACGCCGCCGCCGCGCCGGTGGAAGTTCCGCCGCGTCCGCGTGTTCCCCCACGTCGTCGCCGTCACCACGTCTCCCGGTTCCTCGGGGGCGCGCAGGCCGAGGGCGGCGACGTTCCAGCGGTCGTTCGGACCGAGCGTCGTCACCACCGACTCGGTGACGCCGCGGAGGGCGACGGGCCACCCGTCGGCCGCCCCCTCCGGTTCCGGACCGCTCACACCGACAACCCCCGTTCGAGGGCGACGAACGCCGCCGCGCAGACGAGGTCGGCCGTCGTTCCGGGGTTGATACCCTCCGCGACGAACTCCTCGGCCAGTTCGGCCACTCTCCCCTCGTCGCCCCGGGCCTCGGCCGCCCGGCGGCGCACCTCGGCGGCCGTCTCGGGGCCGTGCTTCGTCCGCACGAGGGTGTCCCCCTCGTCGGCGAGGCGGTCGACGAACGCGCGCGCGATTCGGTCCGGCGCGGGGCCGTCGTCCGCGCGGATGGCCTCCGCCGTCTCGAACGTGCCGGCGAAGCCGTCCGTCCACTCCGCGGCGTTGCCGTCGCCCTCGCTGGCGGCCATCACCTCGGACAGGGTCAACCCTCGCTCGCGGAGCGTCGGTACCGCGTCGCTCCCGCGGCGGACGTCGAGGTCCGAGAGGTCCTCCGGCGGGTCGTCGACGGCCACGTCGACGTGCTCGAACGCCCGGTAGAAGTCCGCGGCGTCCGCGACGGTGGTCGACTCGACGATTTCGGTGACTCCGTCGGGCGAGAGGTTTCCCGCGGCCGCCGCGCGCACGAGGGGGACGAGGAGCAGCAGACAGCCGAACTGCGTGTTGCCGCCCTCCTGGTGGCGCATCCCGCGCACGGCGCGTTCGAAGGCGACGCCGACGGGGGCGCCCGCCTCGGCCCGGCGGAGGCCCTCGCCCGACCCCACGGCGCCCGCGAGGAAGTGTTCGAACCGGAGGTCCGAGAGGTCGCGCGCGCGGTCGACGTTGCCGGGTTTCGGCGTCCCGGCGACGTCCAGTAGGAGCGCGAGTTGGGCGTTCTCGGCGGGGGTGCGGGGACTCGGACGCTCGGACGCGCCGCTCACGGTCGGCCCTCCGAGGCGTCGGGGGCCGTCTTCGACCCCGACTCGCCCGCTCGCTCCCCGTCGAACCAGCCGTCGACCGCCCGCCGGACGCGACGGAGGACGCGCGGGTCGGTGCTCGGCCGGCCGACGCTCACCGCGTCCGCGCCGTGCGCGAGGTACTCGTGGACGCTCTCTCGGCCTCGCACCTCGTTGTTGGCGACGACGAACAGGGGGGTCTCGGCCACCTCGGCGACGACGTCCTCGGAGTCCATCGCGTCGACGTGTATCAGCGAGGCGCCCGCCTCGGCGAGTCGCGCCGCCGTCTCCGCGAGGTCGACGCCGTCGACTTCGGCGCGGACTTTCGCTCCGACCGTCGCCCCCTCGTCGGCGGCGGCGGCGACGTACTCGCACAGTCTGTCGGTGTCGCGCAGAAGCGTCTCGCCGCACCCGACGGCGCGGAGTTCGTCCTGCCGGCAGTGGGCGTTCACTTCGAGGACGGCGCCGCGGTCCGCGCAGAGGCGGGCGGCCTCGCGCACCGGGTCGACCGTCGCGCTTCGGACGTTGACGCCGACCCGTATCTCCGCGTCCGCGAGGGCGTCGAGTTCCCCGGTGACGAACGCGAGGGGGTCGTCGGGCAGGAACTCGTTGCGGTCGCGCGCGACGAGTTCCCGCGCCGCGTCCCTGCTCTCCTCGTCCAGACTGACACCGCCGAGGAACGCCATCCCGGCGTGAGAGGCGGCCGCCCGCGCCCACGCGGCGTCGCTCTCGCCGCTGAGGCTGGCGAGGGCGAGGCGCGGTTCGAAGTCGAAGTTCGCGTCCGAGGTCATCGGGACGCCTCCGCCCCGACGTCCGCCAGCGCCGAGTCGACGGCGCGGGCGACGCGCGCGGCGTCCTCGGGGCCGTTCATCTCCGTGTCCGTCCTGACGACGGGTCGGTCCAACTCGGTGCCGTCCGCCGAGTCGAGGACGAACGCGTCGGCGAACGGGTAGGCGTCGGCGACGCCGCGGGTGGAGGGGTCGAGACCCACGCCGTCCATCAGTTTCGCCGCCGGCCCGGAGAACACGCGGTCCTCGACGAACGGCGAGACGGCGACGACGGGCGTCGATTCGAGGGCGTTCCGGAAGGCGTCCATCGCCAGCATCGGCCCGAGGCTGGTGACGGGGTTCGACGGGCCGACGACGACGGGGTCGGCGAGGGCGTCGAGGACGGCCCCGGTGGGTTCGGCGTCGCCCGCCCCGCGGAACTCCACCTCCTCGACGGCGGGTTCGGCGCGGCGGTGGACCCAGTACGCCTGAAAGTGCATCGTCCCCTCGTCGGTGTGGACGACGGTGGCGACGGGGTCGTCCGACATCGGAAGTAACTCGATTTCGAGACCGAACGCGTCCGCGAGCGTCCGCGTCACCTCGGTGAGCGCGTCCCCCTCGTCGAGGAGGGACGTGCGGGTGACGTGGACCGCTCGGTCCCGGTCTCCGATTTCCATGAACTCGGCGACGCCGGAGAAGCGGCGCCAGCGGGCGATGTCTCTCCCGGAGACCTGCGCCTCGTCGCGGAGGTAGCGCGGGCCGTCGTCGAGGCCGGCGGCGTCGGCGAGGCGGTGGAGTTCGTCGTCCGTCGCCGTCGTGTCGCCCTCGATGCCCCACCAGCGCTCGGTGTCGAGGACGCCGCCGCCGTGGAACAGGACGGTGTCGACGTCCGGGCAGACGAGGTGTCCCCCGAGTTCGACGTCGTCGCCGGTGTTGGCGACCACCGTCGTCTCCGCGGGGTCGAACACCTCGCTCGCGCCGTCGAGCAGTTTCGGGGTGCCCGTCCCCCCGGCGAGAAACGTGACCATGTCTCCGTAGAGGCCCACGGGCGGTTTCAAGGTTGCTCACCGCCGCGCGCCGACCGACAAGGACTATCCGACGCCGGGCCCAAGGCGCGACGATGTCCGACCGCTCATCCGGCGACCGCGTCCGCGTCGCCGCGGCCGCCCTCCTCGCCGTCCTCGCAGTCGTCGCGCCGGCGTACGGCGTCCTCGTACTCGCGGACGTCTCCGCCGGGGAGTTCCGCTCCTCGACGACCGGTTCGACCACGGCGGCGTCCGCGACGACGAACGGTTCCGCCCCGGCCGTGGCGAACGCGACCGTGGTGGTCCGCGCGCCCGACTCGGTCCGACCCCGCCTCGAACGGAGCCTCCGCGAGTCGTTCGCAGAGCGCGGGTTCGACGTGACCGTCGCATCGGAGATTCCCGACGACGGGTCGCCCGTCCTCGTCGTCGCCGTCGACTCGTGGGGCGCGCGGTGGAACCCGGCGACGCCCTCCGCGACGGTGGAGTGGCGCACCGCCTTCGACGCGAACGGGCACGAAGACCACCTAACGGCGGCACTCGCGGACGAACCCATCCGCTTCGACTCGCGAAACGGTTCCGACGTCGTCGTCGCCGGCGACTACCGACTCGACGACCGCGGGACGGGAATCGTCTCGCGGCCGGCGTACGACCGTCGCCTCGCGGCCGTCGTCGGCGAGGAGACGGCACGACGGACGCTGGAGGCGGTTCGGCGCGAGACGGCGGCGAACGGGTCGACCGCCGCCGCGGTCGCGGAGCGTCGGACCCGCTCGGGGAAGTGAGAACTCGAAAGCGGCTGAATTTCCGGGCGTAACGGACGAGAACGCGGACATTCCGACGGGCCCTCGAACTCGCTTATGGACTGAGAGGATGTACAGGTAACTGCTGATGAACTACAGAGCCATCCTATACGGTCTCGCCGCGAGCATCGTCATCGGACTGTTGAGCGGGTTGGGACTGCCGTACACCGATGCGAGCCTCCCGATCATCGGAGCCGGACTCTCCGGCCTCCTCGCGGGCGGCATCGCCGGCTACGTCAACCGCGGAACGATGGGCAGCGACGCCCTGCACGGCGGCATCGCCACCGTCGTCGGCGGCATCATCGTGGCGACGTTCCTGCTCGTGTTCGGGACGCTCGTCGCGGGCGTCTTCGGCCTCGCGGCCGGCGTCGCGGCGTTCCTCGTCGTCGCCGTGACGGCCGTCCCCGGCGCCCTCGGCGGCGCCCTCGGCGGGATGCTGGCCGATACGGGCGACAGCGAACGGACCAGGCCGGCCGCCTGAGCCGGTGAGGCGACCACGACCGGGCGCGACCCGACTCTCGCCCCCGACCCCTTTTGTACGATGACGGCCGACAATCCGGTATGACGACCATCAAGGACAGCGTCCACGACCACATCGAGGTCGAGGGCGTCGCCGAGGCCCTCCTCGACACGGAGGAGGTGCAACGGCTCCGGCACATCAAGCAGTTGGGGACGGTGCAACTCGTCTACCCGTCGGCGAACCACACGCGGTTCGAGCACTCGCTGGGCGTCTACCACCTCGCCTCCCGCGCCCTCGACCACCTCGGCATCGAGGGCGTGCAGGCCGAGCGAATCCGCGCCGCCTCCCTCCTCCACGACGTGGGGCACGGCCCGTACAGCCACAACGTCGAGAGCGTCACCCACCGCCACACCGGCAAGTACCACGACGACGTGCACGAACTCATCGCCGAGGGCGCGGTGGGGCGGGTCCTCCGCGACCACGACCTGAACCCGGACACCATCGCGGACCTCGTGGCCGGCGAGGGGAAGTACGGCCAACTGGTGTCGGGGGAGTTGGACGTCGACCGGATGGACTACCTCGTCCGCGACGCCCACCACACCGGCGTCCCCTACGGCACCATCGACCACGAACGGCTGATTCGGGAACTCACCTTCGTCGACGGCGAACTCGTCCTCGACGAGGGGAACGTCCAGACCGCGGAGTCGCTCCTCCTCGCCCGCGCGCTGATGAACCCGACCGTCTACCAGCACCACGTCGCTCGCATCTCGAAGGCGATGCTCAGGCGGGCGAGCGAGCGACTCCTGCGGCAACCCGACCTCACGGCCGACAGACTCCGCCGCATGGACGACCACGACCTCGTCGCCGCCCTCCGCATGACGCCCGAGACGAGCGCGTTCGCCGAGCGTCTCGCCAGCCGCGACCTGTACAAGCGGGCGGTGTGGGCCGAGATGGACGCCGTCCCCGACGACGTTATCGACGCCGACCACACCGTCTACCGCGACTTCGAGGCGGCCGTCGCGGACCGCGTCGGAATCGACCCCGGGTCGGTCATCGTCGACGTGCCCCCGCGGCCGTCGATGACCGAGTCGACCACCCGGGTGATGGTCAGCGGCGAGATACGACGGCTCGGCAAGCAGTCGCCGCTCGTCTCCGCCCTCAGGACCGCGCAGAGCCAGCAGTGGCGCTTCGGCGTCTACGCGCCCGCGGATGAGACGGCCGCCGTCGGCCGCGCCGCCGTCGAGGAGATGGGCCTCGACATCGACGGCGCCCTCGTCTCGGACGTCCGCCACGGCGTCAACGCGACGCTGGACGAGTTCGCGGAGTGAGGCGTCGGCCGAACGGAACGGGTCGGGAGTTTCAAGCCTCGTCCGAGGTGAGTACCGACCATGATCATCGAGGGGACCATCCTCCGCGGGCGCGACTTCGAACCGGTCGAGGGACGCGTCGTCGTCGAGGACGGCGAGATTTCGGCCGTCGAGGAGGCGAGCACGGATTCCGAGAACATCGTCCTGCCGGCGTTCGTCAACGCGCACACGCACATCGGCGACTCCATCGCCAAGGAGGCGGGGTCGGGGCTGTCGCTGGACGAGTTGGTCGCGCCGCCGGACGGCCTGAAGCACCGACTGCTCCGCGCGGCGAGTCGCGAGGAGAAAGTCGAGGCGATGCGGCGGTCGCTCCGCATGATGGCGGCGACGGGAACCGCGACGTGCATCGAGTTCCGCGAGGGCGGCGTCGAGGGCGTCGAGGCCATCCGCGCGGCCGCGGACGGACTCGACATCGACCCCGTCGTCCTCGGCCGCGAGACGGCCGACGCGATGCGCGCGTCCGACGGCTTCGGCGCCTCGGGCGCCCGGGACGCCGAGTTCGCCGACCTCCGCGAGGCGACGCGCGAGGCGGGAAAGCTGTTCGGCATCCACGCCGGCGAGCGCGATTCGCTCGACATCGACCCCGCCTTGGACCTCGACCCCGACTTCGCCGTCCACATGGTCCACCCCGAACCGTCGCATCTCGATAGAATCGAAGAGAGCGGGGTGCCCATCGTCCTCTGCCCGCGGTCGAACCTCGTCACGAACGTCGGCGTCGCCCCGGTGCGCGAGTTGGCCGACCGGACCACCCTCGCCCTCGGGACGGACAACGTGATGCTCAACTCCCCCTCCATGTTCCGGGAGATGGAGTTCCTCGACAAACTCGCGGACGTCTCCGCCGCCGAAGTGTTGCGGATGGCGACGGTCAACGGCGCCGAGTTGGCGGGGAAGAACTACGGCGTCGTCGAGGCGGGCCGGGAGGCGAAACTGCTCGTCCTCGACGGCGACTCGGACAACCTCGCCGGCGTGAAAGACCCCGTCCGCGCCGTCGTCCGGCGCGCGGGGCAGGCGGACGTGCGCGACGTACTGCTCTGAGCGACCCGTCCGCCGTCGCTCGGCACGGACTTTCGATTCGTAACGGTCTTTGGGGATAGAGTTATGCCTCCGAGCCGACTATCGTGCGGTGAGTTAACATGATGTACCAGCGTATCCTCGTCCCGACCGACGGTTCGGCCGGGTCCGCGCGCGTCCTCGAACACGCCGTCGGACTCGCGGCCGTCCACGGCGCGACCGTCCACGCGCTGTACGTCATCAACAGCGGGAGCTTCGCCGGCCTCCCGATGGAGTCCTCGTGGGAGGGGTTGGACGAGATGCTGCGCTCGGACGCCGAAGCGGCGATGGAGGAGGTTCGCGCCGTCGCCGCGGACGCGGGCGTCCCCGTCGAGACGACGGTCGCCGAGGGGACGCCGAGCCGCGAGATAGTCCGGTTCGCGGAGCAGGAGGGCTGCGACCTCGTCGTGATGGGGACGCACGGTCGCGGCGGAATCGACCGCCTGCTCCTCGGCAGCGTCGCGGAGAAGGTCGTCCGCGCCTCGGAGGTGCCGGTGCTCACCGTACGGGTGGGTGATGTCTCGACGGCGGAGGGGGCGAAAGAGGACGCGGCGGCCGAGTCGGACGTCGAAACGGAGTCCGAGGCCGACGCGGACGCCGAGACGGGCGTCGAAGCGGACTAACCTACTTCCCCTCGGACCGCGCGGGCCGGAGGTGCTCGCAGTCGCCCGCGTGGACGACGCGTTCGCCCTCGTCGGTCCGTACGACGAGCGCACCGGGCGTTCGCACGTCGACGGCCTCGCCCTCGACGACGCCGCCCGGCGTCTCGACGCGCACGTACCGCCCGAGCGTCGCGGCGTGTTCGCGCCACGCCGGGAGGACGGAATCGGGGTCGGCAACCAAGTCCGCGAACGTCTCTAAGACGCGCTGGCAGAACACCCGTAAGTCCGCGTCGCCGGCCTCCTCGCGGACGCTCGTCGCCCCCGCCGGAAGGTCGGCGGCGTCGACGTTGACGTTCGCGCCGATGCCGACGACGACCCACGACACCCTGTCCGCTTCCCCCTCCATCTCGGTGAGGACGCCGGCGAGTTTGCGGCCGCCGCGGTCGGATTCGGCGTCGGCCTCGTTCGTTTCACTCACGGGGACTCCATCGGACTCGTCCGATGTGTTCTCGTTCACTTCGTTCACGAGAACGTCGTTCGGCCACTTTATCGACGCGTCCACTCCCGCCTCGCGCGCCGCCCGTGTGACGGCGACGGCGGCGGCGAGCGTGTAGAGGGGAGCGTGCGCCGGCGGAATCTCGGGTCGGAGGACGAGGCTCGCCCAGAGGCCGCCGGCGGGGGCGGTCCACTCGCGGCGGAGTCGACCCCTGCTCCCGGTCTGTTCGCCGGCGACGACGACGACGTCCGAGGCGCCTTCGGGGGCGAGTTCGCGTCCCCGGTCGTTCGTGCTGCCGATTCGGTCGTGGTACTCCACCGCGTAGGGGGCGTCGAGGCCGAACGCGAGGGCCGCCGCGCCGTACTCGGGCACGTCGGTGACGCGGTAACCCCCCTCGCCGCTCTCGACGCCGAACCCCTCCTCGCGGAGGGCCTCGACCTGCTTCCAGACGGCGGCGCGGGAGATACCCAACTCCGAGGCGAGGGCCGGCCCCGTCGTCGGCCCCCCGGCGAGGGCGTCGAGGAGGGCGCGGCGCGTCTCGTTCATGCAGGGGGTGGGGCGAGCGAGGAGAAAAGCGCCGGGGATTCCCGCGGCGGCGCGCAAGAACGAAGTCGACCGGCGACGAGAGGCGGACGATGCCCTCCGAGACGGAGACGGAGACGGAGAAAGAGAAGATGCTCGCGGGGGAGCCGTACGACCCGATGGATTCGACGTTGGTCGAAGAGCGCCGCGCGGCGCGTCGGCTGACCGAGGAGTACAACGCGACGGGCGTCGACGAGGACGAGTACCGGGAGTCAATCCTGAGAGACCTCTTCGGCGCCGTCGGCGAGAACCCGCTCGTCGAACCGACGTTCAAGTGCGACTACGGCTACAACGTCCGCGTCGGCGACCGCTTCTTCGCCAACTTCGACTGCGTGATACTCGACGTCTGCCCCGTCGAGTTCGGCGACGACTGCATGCTCGCGCCCGGCGTCCACGTCTACACCGCGACGCACCCCCTCGACGCCGCCGAACGGGTCGCCGGCGAGGAGTACGGCAAGCCCGTCACCGTCGGCGACAGAGTGTGGTTCGGCGGCCGGGCCGTCGTCAACCCCGGCGTCACTATCGGCGACGACAGCGTCGTCGCCTCGGGCGCCGTCGTCACCCGCGACGTGCCCGCGGAGGTTGTCGTGCAGGGCAACCCCGCCGAAGTCGTCAAGGAACTCTGAGTTCGACCGCGGCCGGTGGGCCTTTCCCCGTCGTGGGCGTCGAAACGCCCATGCCTGACTTCGGAAACCCGGCCGGCTTCGACATCGCGACGGTCCTGACCGGTTCGGGAATCACGCTGCTGCTCTCCGCGGGAATCATGCGCTACGGCGAGCGGTTCCAGTACACCGCCGCCGAACTGTACGGCATCGGCGGCGCGGCGCTCATCGCCGTCGGCGTCGTGTTCGGCCTGATTCTCGTCGTCGCCGGCTACCGCTGACCGCCCGAAAGAAGCCGGTTCGCGGTCGCTACTCCAAGACGACCAGCACGTCGCCCATGTCGACGCTCTCGCCCTCGCCGACGAGCACCTGCGCGACGGTGCCGCCGCGTTCGGCGACCACGTCGTTCTCCATCTTCATCGCCTCCAGGACGCAGACCACGTCGCCGCTCTCGACGTCGTCGCCCTCCTCGACGTCGACGGAGAGGATGGTGCCCTGCATCTCGGCGGTTATCTGCTCGCCGCCCTCGACGGCGACGGCCTCCTCGTCGTCCCCCTCGGCCTCGTCCGGCCGAGCGCGGGTACCGCTTCCGCCCGCGCTTCCGCCGTCCGCCGGGACCTGCACGGCGGGCGCGCCGCGTTCTTCGAGGCTGACCTCGAAGCGCTTGCCGTTGACCTCCACCGTGAAGTCGCGTTCGGTGACCTCCTCGTCCCCGTCGGAGTCGCCTTCCGACTCGGCCGGTCCCCACTTCTCGACGGCCCGCTCGATTCTCGTCCTGTCCAGTTCCTCGTCGAGGTACTTCGTCGTGTGTTCGCCCGCGCGGAACGTCTCGTCGGTGAGCATCAACCGGTGGAACGGGATGATGGTGTGGAAACCGTCTATCTGGAACTCCTCTAACGCGCGTTCGGAGCGCGCGAGACACTCCTCTCTGTCCCCGGCGGTGACGATGAGTTTCGCTATCATCGAGTCGTAATCGGTGACGAGGTCGTCGCCCTGCCGGAGGGCGTCGTCCAGTCGGACGCCGAACCCGCCCGGCGGGTCGTACGTCTCCAGTTCGCCGCCGGGCGCGGGCGCGAAGTCGTTGGCGGCGTTCTCCGCGTTGATGCGGAACTCCATCGAGTGGCCTTCTATCTCGACGTCGTCCTGCGCGAAGCCGAGTTCCTCGCCGGCGGCGACCCGCAGTTGCCACTTCACCACGTCGATGCCCGTCACCTGTTCTGTCACCGTGTGCTCGACCTGAATCCGGGTGTTCACCTCCATGAAGTAGAACTCCCCGTCCTCCACCAGAAATTCGACCGTCCCGGCGTTCGTGTAGTCGGCGGCGTCGACGCCGCGGCGCGCCGCCTCGCCGATTCGCTCACGGAGGTCGTCGTCGAGGGCCGGCGAGGGCGCCTCCTCGATGACCTTCTGGTGGCGACGCTGGAGCGAGCAGTCACGTTCCCCGAGGTGCCGGACGTTGTCGTGGTGGTCCGCGAGAATCTGCACCTCGATGTGCCGGGGCGCCTCGAGGTACTTCTCGACGTAGACGGAGGCGTTGTCGAAGTACGCCTCGCCCTCGCGCTGTGCGGTTTCGAGTTGCTCTTCGACCTCCGCCTCGTCGTGGACGACCTTCAGACCGCGGCCGCCGCCGCCGCCCTCCGCCTTGATGGCGACGGGGTAGCCGTACTCGTCGGCTATCTCCTTGACCTCGTCGGCGGACTCGACGGGTTCGGTGGTGCCGGGGACGACGGGCACGTCGGCCTCCTGCATCAGCGCGCGCGCCTTCGTCTTCTCGCCGAGTCGCTCCATTGCCGCCGCGGAGGGGCCGACCCACGTCATCTCCGACTCCTCGACTTTGGCGGCGAAGTCGGCGTTCTCCGCGAGGAAGCCGTACCCCGGATGAATCGCGTCGGCGCCGGCCTTCTCGCCGGCCTCGATGACCGCCTCGTGGTCGAGGTAGGAGTCCGCCGCGCGGGCGGGGCCGACGTTGTACGCCTCGTCGGCGTAGCGCACGTGCCCCGAGTGCTTGTCGGCGTCGCTGTAGACGGCGACGGTGCGCACGCCCAACTCCTTGCACGCCCGCATCACGCGGACGGCTATCTCTCCGCGGTTGGCGACGAGAACCTTACTGAACATTTGCGGGAGTATACCCGAACGCGGCACCTCATTCTATCGGTTCGGTGCGGTTCCGGCTTCGACGTCCGTCGAAGCAGTCGCGGCGTCGGAGTGGACGAACGTCTTCCGAGCGGAAGAATACGGGCTCGAAGGTGAACGTTCGTGAAATACGTCCCGAATCCAAACGGCCTTATGGGTGTGCCACGGAAAGCCACGGCAATGGCAGTACGAGTCGGCATCCTCGGCGCGACCGGCGCGGTCGGACAGCGATTCATCCAACTCCTCGACGACCACCCGACGTTCGAACTCGCGGCGCTGACCGCCAGCGAGGAGAGCGCGGGCAAGACGTACGCGGACGCCGCGAAGTGGCGCGTGAACGCCCCCATCCCGGACGACATCGCGGACATGGAGGTCGGTCCGACGACGCCCGACGCCGTCCTGGACGACGTGGACCTCCTGTTCTCCTCGCTCCCTTCCGGCGTCGCCACCGAGGTCGAACCCGAGTTCCTCCACGAGGGCTACGTCGTCTCCTCGAACTCCTCGAACGACCGCATGGCCCCCGACGTGCCGCTCACCATTCCGGAGATAAATCCGGACCATCTCGACCTCATCGAGGTCCAACGCGACGAACGCGGCTGGGACGGCGCCCTCGTGAAGAACCCGAACTGCTCGACCATCACGATGGTGCCGACGCTGGCCGCCCTCGACGAGTCGTTCGACCTCGAATCCGTCCGCGTCTCCACCCTCCAGGCAGTCTCCGGGGCGGGCTACTCCGGCGTCTCCTCGATGGAGATAATCGACAACGCCATCCCGCACATCGGCGGCGAGGAGAACAAGATGGAGACCGAATCGAGAAAGCTCCTCGGCGAGTTCGACGGCACCGACGTCGAACTGCACGGGATGGACGTCGCGGCCTCCTGCAACCGGATTCCGACCATCGACGGCCACCTCGAGAACGTCTTCGCGGAGACGGCCGAGGAGGCGACGGCCGAGGACGCCGCCGAGGCGATGCGCTCCTACGAGGGCGTCGACCTGCACAGCGCCCCCGAACAGTTGATTCACGTCTTCGAGGACCCCGTCCGACCCCAGCCTCGTCTGGACCGCGAACGCGGCGACGGCATGCAGATTTCCGCCGGCGGGATTCAGGAGACGGGCACGGGTCTGAAGTACAACTGCCTCGCGCACAACACGATTCGCGGCGCCGCGGGCGCGTCGCTGCTGAACGGCGAACTGCTGGTGCAGGAAGGCTGGGTCTAGACGACCCCACCGTTTCGCGGGGTCGGGGTGCGCTCCGCGCGACCGCTCTCGCGAGACGCTTTGCGTCACGTGAATATCAAAAGCGCCTCGCCGAGCGGGCGCGGGTCGAAGCGGTATTCTAACTCCGTTTAGCTGCTCCGTCGCTGATAGTTCGTTGAAACTGTGTTGAACAGAGAGCGTGCATCGGTCACTCAGGTTTCAGATACCGTTTCCATACCGAAGCAGCTTTGGTTGTTTAGGCTGGCCTAAGAATTATGTCCGAAGATATCGGTGGGCGCGGGGCACCGACGCGCAGAGACTACGTGAAGTACGGTGGGACGGTCGTCGGCGGCGGACTGCTCGCCGGGTGTTCAGGGCAGTCCGGTTCCGGATCGACGCCGGTCGAGACGAACACCGACGCTGGCACGGAGACGACGACCGACGACGGCGGTTACACGGTCGAACTGTTTCCCGTCGGCGAGGTGGCGTTCGAGTCCGTTCCGGAGTCCGTGACGACGTACAACATGGGCTGGGCGGACATGGTCGTCTCGCTTGGGCAGGCTGACAAGCTACAGACGAACAGGCTGAGCGCGCCTACGCTCTTCTACGACCCGTTGGACATCGAGTACGACAACGACTGGCCCCCACTGTGGCAGGAGGGCGGGATGCCCAAGGAGGTCTTCTACGAACACGACCCGGACGTCTTCCTCGTCGACCCCAACATGATTCAGGCGTGGGACGACAACTGGAAGGATTCCGACGTTGAGGAGATCGAAACCAACGTCGCGCCGTTTTTCGGCTGTCACAACCGCCGCATGAGCAGCGATTGGCAGGAGGAGATGGGCTACCCCGACCGGGCGCCGACGATGCTGGAGGCCTTCGACAAGGTCGGAACTGTCCTCGACGAGCGCGCCAGAACCGATGCGTGGCTCGAACTCCACGAGGAGTTGCAGTCCGAACTGCAGTCACGGCTCCCGTCCGACGACGACACGCCGTCTTACGGCCTCATCAACTCCGGCTCCAGTCCGGACACCGGGGAGTTCTACGTCATGGACATGACGGACAAGGGCTACGAGAAAAAGCCCTACCGCGACGTCGGTGTCGTCGAAGACGACGCCTTCCAGCATATCGGGGGTGGCCAGGCCAAGGTAGACTACGAAACGATGCTGGAGGTCGATCCCGACGTCATCATCGTCCACTGGGGCATCACGACCGGCTCGGTGACGTTCGACGGCGACGGCGCGTTCGACGCCGAACAGTTCCGTGAGAACTTCGTCACGCCGATGGAGGACGACGACGTCGGGAGCCAACTCACCGCGGTTCAAGAGGGGCGCGTCCTCCCCGGACCGACCGCGGAACAGGGGCCGCTCGTCAACGCCTTCCAGACCGAACTGACCGCACGGCTGTTCTATCCCGAGGTGTTTGGCGAACCCGATCTGGACGCCCCGCTCGACGTACCCGAGGAAGAGCAGTTGTTCGACCGCCAGCGCGTCCGCGACATCGTCAACGGCGACCTCTGACTGCCGCGAGGCTCTCCTCACCCAGCACGGATATCCACCAGCTTCTAACGTTTCGACAGAACGACACCCTCCACGTCGAGGTCCTCGGGCGCGGGTTCGGCGATTCACACCGTAAAACGCGAGAGAACGACCCGAAATCAGTCGACTACCTACACCTGATTCCGCAGTTCTTCTTCACCGGATTCCAACCGCTCCAGATTCTCCTCGATGATGTCGGTCATGCGCTCCCAGTACTCCGGCGTGTGACCCGCGTTGTGCGGCGTGATGAGCACGTTGTCGAAGCCCCACAGTTCGTGGTCGTCCGGGAGCGGTTCGGGGTCGGTTACGTCGAGAGCGGCGCCGCGGACGGCGTTGCCGCGCAGGGCGTCCAGCAGGGCGTCGGTGTCGACGACGGGGCCGCGGCCGACGTTTATCAGCACCGTTTCGGGGTCCATCGTCTTGAACGCGTCCGCGTCGAGGATACCCCGCGTGGTGTCGGTGAGCGGACAGGCGACGACGACGTAGTCCGAACGGGCGAGGGCGTCGTGGAATCCCGACTCGTCCTCGAAGCCGACGACTTCGTCCGTGGGGCCGCCCTTCTCCGGGGAGTAGCGCACGCCGATAGTGTCGACGCCGAACGGTTCCAGACGGTCGACGACGGCCTGTCCGATGGCGCCGAGTCCGAGCACCGTCACCGTCGAGCCCTGTAGCTCGTAGGTAGGGTACGAGCGCCACTCGTTGCGCTGTTTCTGCCGCCAGCCGACGTGGAAGCGGCGGGAGAAGGAGAGGATGCCCCCGAGCACTTGCTCGGCGATGTTCGGCCCGTGGACGCCCGAGGCGTTGGTGACGGCGACGCCGCGGTCGTCGAGCGCTTCGAGGGGGAGGTGGCCCGTTCCCGCGAACACGCAGGCGAACAGTTCGAGGTTCTCCGCCGCTTCGAGTGCGTCCTCCTCGATGGAAAAGCCGGTCGCGACAGGCACCCGTTTCAGAAGCTCCCGCTCCTCCGCCGGCGTCCGCGCGAGGGCGATATCCTTCTCGGGAAGCCGCTCTCCGAGCGTCTCCGCGTACTCCTCGGCGGACAGTCCGTGAATCTTCTGTCGGAGCACCGCGATGTCGGGGGCGTCGTCTTGACTCATCGTTGGCAGTCCCTTCCGAAAGCGGCTACAAAGGACCACCTCATCCGGCGGGCGGTGCCGTTTCCGGTGGCGTCCGTCGTGTCGCTCGGCAGACGAATCAATTAAGGACGGACGAGGTGAGAGTTCACCGACAGAGTCGTGTTCGAAGACCCGACGACGGCGTACCTGTTCGCGCACCTCCTCTCGGGTGTGGTCGCGGCGTCGGCCGCCCTGTGGGCGCTCCGTCGGACGGACGTAACCGGGTCGCGGACGTTCGCCGCGCTGATGGCCGCCGACGCCGCCTGGGTGCTGGCTTCCGGGGTCGAGGTGCTCGCCCGCCGGCCCTCGCTCGTCGTCTCGGCGGCCGTCACCCGAACGCTGCTCGCCCTGACCGTCGTCGTGGTCTGGTTCCGCTTCGCCTCCGTCTACAGCGGACGGACCCGCGTCCGCCGCGACCCCGCGATGCTCGCCGTTCTCGCCGGCTACATCGCCCTCGTCGCGGCGGTGCTGACGGCGCCGGACCCGTTCCTCCTCGCGGACGCTCCGTTCCCGCACACCGTCGCCCGCGACGACCCGTCCTCGCTCGCCGGACTCGCGTACTCCGGGGTGTGCATCTTCGCCGGTATCGCCCGCCTCGGGTCGCTGTCGCTCCGGTCGCGGCACCGCTCCTCCGGCGCCGTCGCCCTGCTGGTCGTCACCGCCGTCGTCGCGACGCTCCCGCGGGCCGCAGAGGAGGCGGGACTGGTGCCCGTCCCGACGTTCGACCACACGGCCCTCGGTGTCGGGTTCTTCGTCGTCGGCGCCGCCGTCTCGGTCTTCGGACGCGGCTTCCTCAGCGTCGACCCCGTGGCCCGCGACGTGTTGTTCGAGGAGTTGAGCGACCCCGTCGTCGTCGTCGACGGGCGCGGCCGGGTCGCGGACTACAACGCCGCGGCCGCGGCGCTCTGCGACCGACTCGCCGACGGCGACGCCGTCGGCGACCCCTACGAGACGGCCTGCGCGGAACTCGCCGCCGTGGTTCCGCTTCGACTCGACGAGGGGACGGACGCCGGCGAGACGAGCGACGACGACGACGCCGAGGAGGTCAGCCTCCGGGTGGGCGGCGACTGGCGCCACTTCGCCGTCCGCCGTTCGACCCCCTCGACGGGGGCGAGCACCGGCCGCGCCCTCGTCTTCCAGGACGTGACCGCCCTCGTCGCCTACCGGCGCGAACTGGAGCGACAGAACGAGCAACTCGACCGGTTCGCCCGGACGGTCACCCACGACCTGCGGAACCCGCTGAACGTCGCGCAGGGCTATCTCGAACTCGCCGACGGCGACGTGGACGCCGCCGCGACCGGGACCTTGGACCCCGCGCGGGCGGCGTCCCTCCGGGAGCGATTCGACACCGTCGCCGACACGCACGACCGGATGCGCGACATCGTCGACGACCTGCAGACGCTGGCGCGGAAGGGCAAATCGGTCGAGGAGACCGAACGCGTCCGCCTCGGGGAGGCGGCGGAGGCGGCGTGGAGCACCGTCCCGACGGCGGGGGCGACGCTGGCCGTCGTCGCCGACGGCGTCGTCGTCGCGGACCGCTCGCGCCTGCTCAGCGTCTTCGAAAACCTGTTTCGGAACTCGGTGGAGCACGGGTCCGGCGACGGCCGAGGCGTCCGCATCGAGGTGGCGATAACGGACGACGGCTTCGTCGTCTCCGACGACGGCGAGGGCGTCGACCCCGTCGAACGCGAGCAGGTCTTCGAGTACGGCTACACCACCTCTCGGCGGGGCACCGGCCTCGGTCTCTCCATCGTCAGGACGATGGCCGAGTCCCACGGGTGGTCGGTGCGCGTCGACGACGCGGACGGCGGCGGGGCGCGGTTCGTCTTCACCGGCGCCGCGACCGTTCCCGACGGAGGCGAGTGAGGGCGCCGTCGCCGGTTCACCGGGTTTAATATCGAACCGAGAAGCAGTATCGGCATGGAGCGATTCGACGTCGTCATCGTCGGCGGCGGCCCCGCGGGGTCGGCCGCCGCGCACGCCGCCGCGGAGTCGGGCGCGTCGGCGGTGGTGCTGGAGAAAGGGGTGCCGCGGGCGGACCGCCCGGACCGCCTCGGTCCCGACTCGACGGACGCCGCGGGCATCCTCGACTACTGGGTCGACATCATGGGCATCCACCCCGACGAGATGCCCGAGGGGGTCGTCCTCTCGACGCTGGACCGCGCGGAGTTCGTCGGGCCGAACGAGTCGATGACGATGCGGACGACCGGGTTCGACGCCTCGTACGACCACTTCGGCTTCTGCATGCACCGCGCGCGCTTCGACGACTTCCTCCGCGACAGGGCGGAGGACGCGGGCGCGGAGTACCGCGTGAAGGCCTCCGTCCGCGACGTGGACACCGAGTTGGGAGCGAGTCCGCGCCACACCGTCCGCCTCGCGAACGGCGACGACGTGGCGGGCGAGTTCCTCGTCCTCGCGGACGGTCCGCAGCGACAGGTGACCAACCGGGTGCTCGACCGCTATCTCGACTTCGACGTCACCGACCGACTGGCGACGACGAAGGTGAACCACATCGCCTACCAGGAACACCGTCGCCTGCCGGAGGAAGTCGCCCGCGAGGTGGAGGGCGCCATCAAATTCTGGTGGGGGTACATGCCCGGCCACACGGCCTATCCGTGGATATTCCCGAACGACGACAACGTCGCCCGCATCGGGTTGACGATGCCCATCGGCATCGACCTCTCGGAGGTAGAGGCCAGAGAGAAGTACAAGCTTCTGCGCGACTCCGACGAGCGAGTCCCGCAGGGCAAGGAGTACGTCCGGCGACTGCTCGAACAGGAGTACGGCGACGAGTACGACATCGAGGAGGACTTCCCGCTCGTCGAGGACCGCGGGAAGACGAAGGGAACCGAGACGTACGCGATATCGTCGACCCGGCCAATCGAATCGCCGACGGCGGCCGGTATCGCCGTCACCGGCGGCGCGATGGGCGCCACCTCGGCGTTCCACGAGGGCGGCGACCACGTCGCCGTGCGCACGGGCGCCATCGCGGGCGAACTCGCCGCCTCGGGCGACCTCTCGGCGTACAACGACCGCTGGAAGGACGCCATCGGCGACGAGGTGCGGCGCAACGTCGCTTTCGCGGACATCGTCCGGGGGTACGGCCCCGACGACTGGGACGACGCGTTCGCCGCCGCGCGGAAGATGATGGCGGCGAGTTCGCCGGGGGAACTGTTCGACCTGAGCGCGAGCACCCTCAAGATGGGCCTCACCGTCGGCCGGTTCGCCACCCGGTACAAACGGGCCAAGCGCAAGTTCCGCGGCGACCGCTACGTCCAGCTATCGGAGGAGGAGTACGCGCTCTGAGCGAGTCGGAACGCCCTTTATCCTCAGCGTCGTACCCTCGGGTGCGCGCCGTTAGTCCCCGCCCGAGTTGTCCCGTCACGGGAGCGATGAACAGGCGGAGAACCCAGGTGCGCGACAGTTCCGGACCGTCCGCGCCGCAAAGACGGACCGCCTGACACGAGGGTTTCCCGGTCGACGCGGCACGCCGCCTCGGGATGAGACCGGCCGTTAGTGTCTCGGGCGACACTTTCCGTATCCGAGCGACACCCGCGAACGCGCTCTCCGACTACTCGACGAGCAGTCGATACGCCGGAGTCACTCCCAGTCGTCGCCCTCCGAAACGCAGGTCTGGTCTCGGTTCGGAGAATTTCCCGGGAGTATGCCAACGTGTGGGAGAAAACGTATCCGTTAGTTGGCTCAGAAGTAGTCAATAGGTCGTATTATCCAGATCGGGTCGCAAAACTCGCACAAACGGGCATTTACATCCACTTCCTGACACTTCGAGAGAACGTAGCAATGAAGAGACGAACCATGATGAAGGCGGCGAGCGCGTTGGGAATCACGGGTGCCGGGGCGGCCACCTTGGGAGAGAACGTCGACGTGACGGCGGCACAGGAGACCGAAACGGCGGAGGGAACCGAAACGGCGACCGACGGGGAAGACGAGGACTCCGAGGGCACCTACGAGGCCGACTACGTCGTGGAGTCGACACCCGAGAACGTCGTCTGGGGGGCAATCGACCCGACGAAAGAGCCGGTGCAGCGGGTGTCGTCGGGTTCCACCGTTCGAATCGAGACGATTTCGCACGAGGGAATCTTGGAGGACCAACCCGACCCCGAGGAGTTCTTCACGAACCGGGGCATCCCGGAGTCGGAGATTCTGGAGGACCAGGTCCGGGTGCACGACGAGGTTCCGCACGACGGAGCGGGACCCCACGTCGTCACCGGCCCGGTGTACGTCGAGGGCGCAGAACCGGGGGACGTCTTGGAGGTGGAAGTGCTCGATATCGAATTCCGCGTCCCGTACGGTGCGAACACCTTCCGGCAGGGGAAGGGAGGGTTGCCCTCCGAGTTCACGTGGAACGACAGCGAGGTCATCGAGTTCGACATAGAGCGCGGCGTGGCGTTGCTCGGCGACGACATCGAAATCCCGCTGACCCCGTTTCAGGGAATCATGGCGGTCGGCCCGAGTCCCACGACGGGGCGGGTGAACTCCGTCCCACCGGGTCCGTTCGGCGGTAACATCGACATTCAAGGGACGGGCACCGGGACGACGCTCTACTTCCCCGTGTTCACCGAGGGTGCCCTGTTCTTCACCGGCGACGGCCACGCGCTGCAGGGGAACGGCGAGGTGGACCTCACGGCGCTGGAGACGTCGCTGACGTCGACGTTCCGGTTCACCCTTCACAAGGACGCCGAGCAGATGGACTGGCCCGTCGCGGAGACGGACGAGGACGTGCTGGTGATGGGCATCGACGAGGACCTCGACCAGGCGATGGAACAGGCCCTTCGGGAGGCTATCTCCGTCCTCGTCCACCAGAAGGGGATGACGCCGACGGAGGCCTACCGCCTGTGCAGTCTGGCGGCCGACTTCAACGTTTCACAGATAGTCGACATCAACAAGGGAATCCACGGGAAGATTCCGAAGGGCGTCTTCGAGGCCGGATTCGAGGTGGACCCGACGAGCCTCGGCGAGAGTTTCTAACGGAGCGCCGCGTCCTCACGCGCCGTCGGTCTCGCGTATCGCGTCGAGGACGTTCTCCTCGGTCAGCGGCATGTCGACGTGCCGGATTCCGAGGGGCGAGAGCGCGTCGACGACGGCGTTCACCACCGTCGGCGGCGCGGCGATGGTGCCCGCCTCGCCGATGCCCTTGACGCCGATGGGGTTGCGCGGACTCGGCGTCACCGTCGCGCGCGTCTCGATGTCCGGGACGGAGGTGGCCCGCGGCAGGGCGTACGACAGCATCGAGTCGGTCAAGAGCGTCCCGTCGTCGCCGTACGCCGCGCCCTCGGAGCGCGCCTGTCCGATGCCCTGCGCGACGCCGCCGTGCACCTGCCCCTCGACGATGGTCGGGTTGACGCGTTCGCCGCAGTCGTCGACGGCGACGTACCGCTCTACTTCCACCGCGCCCGTCTCGGCGTCGACGGCGACGCGGGCGGCGTGCGTTCCGAACGCGTACGCCGTGCCGTCCGGTTCGTAGCGCGTCGACGCCTCGAAGGCGACGGCGGCGTCGCCGTCCGCGTCGCTCCCGTTCTCGCTCCTCGCCTCCCCCTCTTCGGATTCGACGGCGGCGCGCGCGACGGCCGCGAACGACACCGAACGCTCGGGCCGGCCGACGACGCGGAACGCGCCGGCCTCCGAGACGACGTCGGCGGCGTCGACGCCCAAGCGGCCGGCCGCGACGCTCCGGGCCTCCCGCAGCACGTCTCGCGCGCTCTCGACGACGGCGCTCCCGCCCGTAATCGTGCTTCGACTGCCGAACGTGCCCGTGCCGTCGGGCGTGTCGTCGGTGTCGCCCTCGACCACCTCGACGTCGTCGTACGGGACGCCGAGTTCGTCGGCGACGAGTTGGGCGTACGTCGTCTCGTGGCCCTGTCCGTGCGAGTGGGTGCCCGCGAAGACGACGACGCTCCCGTCGGGGCGGACGCGGACGACGCCGCGTTCGAAACCGCCGCCCGTCGACTCGGTGAAGCAGGCGACGCCGACGCCGCGGTAGCGGCCGTCGTCGGCCGGTTCGCCCGCCCGGTCGCGCGCCTCGTCGTACCCGATTGCGTCCAGCGCCTCGTCCAAGGCCGTCTCGTAGTCGCCGCTGTCGTAGGAGGCGCCGACGGCCGTCTCGTACGGGAACTCCTCGGGTCCGACGAGGTTCCGCCGCCGGAGTTCGACGGGGTCGATGCCGAGTTCGTCCGCGACGACGTCCATCAGTCGCTCGGTCACGTAGATGGCTTCCGGGCGGCCCGCGCCGCGGTAGGAGTGCACCGGCGCGGTGTTCGTGAAGACGGCGCGCGTCCGGCAGTGAATCGCGGGGATGCGGTACTGACTCGACAGGAGACGGCCGTACCACGCCGGCATCGAGGCGCCGCCGCCGAGGCCGTAGCCGCCGACGGCGGCGCGCGTGTCGACGCGCAGACCCCGTACCGAACCGTCGTCGTCGACGGCCAGTTCCGCGCTCGTCCGGTGGTCGCGGGCGTGCGCCCCCTCGCGGTAGTTCTCCGAACGGGTCGCCGTCCACTTGACCGGCCGGTAGAGTTCGCGGGCGCACCACGCGGCCATCGCCTCGCCCGGGTGGTGGTGTCCCTTGTGCCCGAACCCGCCGCCGACGCGCGGAACGACGACCCGGACCCGCCCCTCGTCGACGCCGAGCGTCTCCGAAAGCTTGCGCCGGTGGCCGTGCGGCGACTGACTCGTCATCTCGACGGTGAACTGCCCCCTGTCGGCGTCGTAGCGCGCGAGGGCCGCCCGCGGTTCGAGGGCGCTGGCGATCAGGCGGTTGTTCACTAACTCCAGTTCCACCACCCGGTCGGCGGCCGCGAACGCCTCCTCGGTCGCCGCCTCGTCCCCGAGTTCGGCGTCGAGGGCGACGTTGTTCGGAACCCCGTCGTACAGCGTCGGCGCCCCCGCTTCGGTCGCCTCGGCTGGGTCGACGACGGCCGGACGCGTCTCGTATCTCACGTCCACCGCCTCGACGGCGTCGCGGGCGACGTAGCGGTCCTCGGCGACGACGGCGGCGACGGGTTGGCCCTCGTAGCGAATCCGGTCGCGGGCGAGCACCGGGTGTCCCGGTACCTCGCAGTCCAGCGACTCGGTCCGGATGGGCAGGACGCCGGGCGACGGCGAGGCGTCGATATCGTCCCACTCGTAGACGCCGAGGACGTCTCCCATCCCCTCGGCCTCGCTCGCGTCTATCGACTCGATTCGGCCGTGACCGACCGGACTCCGGACGAACGCGAGGTGCGCCGCGTCCGCCGAGAGGTCGTCGGTGTACGTCGCCCGCCCGGTGAGCAGTTCGGCGTCCTCGCGGCGGTCGATTCTCCGCCCGACGAGTCGGTCCTCCGAGGACGACCCGGCCGACACGTCGGACGCGTCACCGCCGACCCGCCCGTCGCGCGCGTCGCTCACCGGCGGTCACCTCCGTCGGCCGCGGCGGAGCGATGCGGCGGTCCGGTCGGCGTCGCCGCCGCGCCCGTCGCCCGGTCCAGCGCCGTCTCCAACGCTCGGCGAACGTGGACGGAGAGCACCTCGACGCGGTACGCGCCGGAGGCGTACGCGTCCGAGACGGCCGCCTCCGGGTCGACGCCCTCGGCCGCCCGGTCGGCGGCGGAGTCGACGCTGTCGGCGTCCGCCGACTCGCCTTCGAGGGCGCTCTCGACGGGCGCGAGTCGCCGCGGCGGGTCGGTCACGCCGTCGACGGCGACGCGGGCGTCGGTGACACGCCCGTCTTCGACGGTTACGACGGCGGCGACGCCGACCAGCGCGTACCCCGACGCGGGGTGCGTTTTCTTGACATAGGCCCCGCCGACGGCCGCCTCGCGCTTCTCGGCTCCGTCCGCGGTCGGAAGTCGAACCTCGGTCAGAATCTCCCCGTCGCGCAGGGCCGTCCCGCCACCGCCCGCGAAGAACTTCGCGGCGTCGACCTCCCGTACTCCGTCCGGACCGCGAGCGACGAGCGTCGCCTCCGAGGCGAGGGCCGCCGCGGGCGGGTCGGCCGACGGGTCGGCCTGCGCGAGGTTGCCGCCGACGGTGCCGCGGTTGCGTATCTGCACGTCGCCGACGCGCGAGACGGCCTCCGCGAACGCCGTCGCGCGGGACCACAGCGCCTCGCTCTCCACCGCGTCGGCGTACGTCGTCAGCGCCCCGACGGCGACCGCTCCGTCGCCCGCCTCGACGTACCGCAGGTCGTCGATACCGCCGATATCGACGAGCACGTCGGGGGCCTCGCGGCCGGCCTTCAGGTCCGGCAGCAGACCGTGGCCGCCGGCCAGCACCCGCACGTCCCGGTCGGAGAACTCCGCAAGGAGGTCCACCGCCTCCGCGACGCTCCCCGCCCGCCGGTAGCCGAACTGCGGCGGAAACATCTCACCGGCCTCCCGTCGGGGCATCGAGGTTCCGCAGCGAGTCGGCGGCCGACTCGACGGCGTTCACGACGTTGTGGTAGCCCGTACAGCGGCAGATGTTTCCCTTCAGCGACGCGCGAATCGCCTCGCGCGAGGGGTCCGGGTTCTCTTCGAGCACCTGCGCCGCCGTCATCACCATCCCCGGGGTGCAGTAGCCGCACTGGAGGCCGTGCTCCTCGTGGAACGCGCGCTGGATGGGGTGGAGGGCGTCCGCGGGGTCGTCGACGCCGGCGGTTCCTCCTTTCTCCCCGGCCAACCCCTCGACCGTCGTCACCTCCCCGCCGTCCGCCTGCACGGCCAAGAGCGTGCAGGACTTGACCGCCTCGCCGTCGAGGTGGACCGTGCAGACGCCGCACTTCCCGCTCTCACAACCGACGTTCGGGCCGGTGTAGTCCAGTCCGTCGCGCAGGGCGTGGACGAGCAGCGTGCGCGACTCGACCGTCAGTTCCTCCGTCGCACCGTTCACCGTCAGCGTGATGTCGTGTTCGTACATGGGAGCGTGGGGCGCGGTCCTCGTCCGCGGACGGGTCGCGGCGTCGACGGGGGCGCCCCCGCTCGGCGGCGACGACGGGCGACCCGAACCGTGCTGTCGAATCCCACGGAGGCGACTCCCATTATCGTTTGGTCGGCCGGCGAGCGACGCTGGCCGACACGCGCCGACTGTCCGACTGCCCCTCCGCCCGCGCCGCCTCAGGCCTCGACGGCCCGGCGAATCCCGGCGGCGATGCGCTCCTCGTCCGGGAGGTAGGCGTCCTCGCGGGCGAACATCGGCACCGGCACGTCGTAGCCGGTGACCCGTTCGGGCGGCGCTTCGAGGTGGTAGAACGCCGTCTCGGTGAGGCGCGAGACGATTTCGGCGCCGAAGCCGGCCGTCCCCGGCGCCTCGTGGACGACGACGCACCGTCCCGTCTTCTTCACCGACTCGGTGATGGTGTCCGTGTCGAGTGGGTAGATGGTTCGCGGGTCGACGACTTCCACGTCCGCGTCGACGTCGTCGACGGCGCTCAGCGTCCGTTGGAGCATCGACCCCCACGCGACGACGGTCACGTCCGCTCCCTCCTCGGCCACCGTCGCCTCGCCCAGCGGAACCACGTGGTCGCCGTCGGGGACGGACTCGCGGAGCGACCGGTACAGCCGCGTCGGTTCCATGAACACGACCGGGTCGGGGTCCCGAATCGACGCCGCGAGCAGGCCCTTGCCGTCGGCGGGCGAGGAGGGAATCACCACCTTCAGTCCGGGAACGTGGGCGAACCCGGCCTCGAAGCTCTCGGAGTGGTGTTCGAGCGCGTGGATGCCGCCGCCGTACGGCGTCCGAATCGTCATCGGACAGGCGAACCCGCCGCGCGAGCGACTCCGGAGGCGGGCGGCGTGCTGCTGTAACTGCGCGAACCCCTGGTAGAGGAACGACTGGAACTGTATCTCCGCGACGGGCCGCATCCCGGCGGCGGCGAGGCCGACGCCGGTGCCGACGATGCCCGATTCGCCGAGCGGGGAGTCGTACACGCGGTTCGGGAACTCGTCCAGCAGGCCGTCCGTCGCGCGGAAGACGCCGCCCGCGACGCCGACGTCCTCGCCGTAGAGGACGACCGAGTCGTCGCGCGCCATCTCCTCGCCGAGCGTCGCCTTCACCGCCTCGACCAGTCGCAGGTCACTCGCCATCGGCCTCACCTCCCTCGAACGCGGCCGCCTGACGCTTCAGCCACGGCGGCGTCTCCGCGTAGGCGTACTCGAACATGTCGGCGGGGTCGGCCTCGGCTGCCGTCCCCTTCGCGGCCGCGATAGCGTCCTCGAGTTCGGCCTCTATCTCCGCCGCGAGTTCCTCGACCCGTTCGTCGGTGAGTATCCCGCGCCCGCGGAGGTACGCCTCGAACCGGGCGATGGGGTCTCTGCGGTCCCAGTCGACCTCCTCTTCCTCCTCGCGGTACTTCCGCGGGTCGTCGGAGGTAGTGTGCATCGACCGGCGGTACGTCAGCGCCTCGACCAACACGGGGTCGCCCTCGCGCGCGCGTTCCAGCGCCAACCGCGTCGCCTCGTACACCGCCAGGGCGTCGTTGCCGTCCACCTGAATCCCGTCGATACCGGCCGCGACGGCCTTCTGCGCCAGCGTCTCCGCGCGCGTCTGGTTCTCTCTGGGCGTCGAGATGGCGTACTGGTTGTTCTGACAGAGGAAGACGGTGTGCGCGCCGTAGGCGCCCGCGGAGTTCAGCGCCTCGTACACGTCGCCCGTCGACGTGGCGCCGTCGCCGAAGTACGCGATGGCGGCGGCGTCCTCGTCGCGTATCGCCTGCGCCCAGCCGATGCCGACGGCGTGCAGCGCCTGCGACCCGACCGGAATCGCCGGCGGGAGCGCCCGGTCTTCGGCCGAACTCTCGGCGCCCTCTTCGAGCCCCATCGCGTAGGCGAGGACGTTCTCCATCGACGCGCCGCGCGTCAGCAGGGCCGCCTGCTCTCTGAACGCCGGGACGACCCAGTCGTCCTCGGCGAGGGCGGCGGCGCTGGCCACCTGCGCGGCCTCCTGTCCGACGCCGGGCGCGTACGTCCCCAACTCCCCCCGTCGCTGGAGGGCGACGGCGCGTTCGTCGAGTCGGCGCGCGCGCCGCATCGTCCGGTAGATGTCGAACAGCGTCTCCTCGGAGAGCGAGGGCTCCAACTCCTCGTCGACGCTCCCGTCGGGGGCGAGGATTTCGAGCGACTCCACGGAGAACTCGGCGATAGTCGTCCTTGGCATACGCGGGGACTCTCACCCCGTCGAGTTGAATCCTCGCCCCGACGCGGTCGGCCGCTCTCGGTCACCGGGTCGGCGGGGCCGGACGGCTATATCTGCTCGGCGAGCGAACGGAACCGGCGTGCATCCGAGATTTCTCTTCGCCCTCGCGGTCGCCGTGTCGGCGGTGTTCGCGGGCTGTCTGGGCGGACTGACGGGCGGCGACGCCGTCGAACCGCGCGAGTACCCCGAACGACCCCCGACGCTCGACGCCGAGACGGTCGGCCCGTACGCCGCCGCGCACGAGGAGGTGTACCGCCACAACGCCATCGTCGAAGAAGAGACCGAGGAGTTGCGGGAGATAGTCGTCGGCGCCGGCGTGCAGTCGGTCGAAGAACGCGGCGACGGCTACGAGGTGGTCGTCTCCGTCGGCTTCTACTACACCTTCGGCGACGACGGGAGCGGACGGCCCACCGGCATCGCCGACGGTCGCCCGTACGAGGCGACCTACTTCGTCAACGAGACGGCGACCGAACGCCTCGGAGACACGCTCTGAGCGGGAGGTTCTCGGCATTTTCGGAGGCCGCTCGGGCCACAAGCGTATTCCGGCGCACGCCACTGTACGCATCCGCATGTCTGTCGCGAACGCGGACGAACTGTTCGAGCACGAACTGCAAGACATCTACTTCGCCGCCCACGAACTCACCACCGCGTACGAGCGGATGGCGGAGTCGAGCGAGGACGAGGAAGTCGAAGAACTGTTCCGCTCGCACCTCGACGAGACGGCGACGCACATCGACCGACTGGTCGAGGTGTTCGAGGAGTCCGGCGAACCGCCGCAGACCGAGGAGTGCGAGGGAATCGAGGGTCTCCTGACCGAGTGGGAGGAGTTCCTCGAGGAGGGCGACTCCGGTCCCCTTCTGGACTACTACAACCTCGTCACCGCGACGAAGACCGAACGGTACGAGCAGTCGGCGTACGAGAGCCTCGTCGCCCTCGCCCGCGAGAGCGGCCGCGAAGACGCGGCGGAACTGCTGCAGCAGAACCTCGACGAGGACAAGGCGGCGCTGGAGGAGTTCTCCGAGGCGACGTCGAACTACGACTACGACTCGCTGTCCTGAATCCCGTTCCGGGCGGCCGACCGCTCCCCTACCGAACACACCCGTTTTCGCCCCCGTCGAGCGACTCCCGCGACGTGAACTCGTCGACCAGCGCCGCCTCCGCGCGGCGGAGCAGTTCGCCCGCGGTGCTCTTCGCGCAGTCGAGTTCGGCCGCGACGTCCGCGACGGTGCCCGTCCGAGGAACGTCGTAGTACCCGACCGCCGACGCCGCCGCCACCGCCTCGCGCCGCCGGTCGGTGAGCGCCGGCGTCGACCCGCCCCGCCGGAAGTCGCGGACGCGTTCGACCCGCACGTCGACCAACTCGTCGAGCGTCTCGTAGAACTCGCTCAGCGCCGCGCGCTCGCCGACCGCTTCGACCGTCGCCGTCCCGTCCCCGCGGAACGTCACCGGCGGGAGGAACGCCACTCGCGCCCCCGCGACGGCGGCCAACAGGGCGTCGTCGAACTCGAAGCGCGTCTGGCGGACGAAGGCGTAGGTGCCGCCGTCCTCCGCAACGAGAGCGGTCGTCGCCGCCGACTCCACCGCCGCGAGCAGTCCGCGCGTCGTCTCGGGCGAGGTGTCGAACCACGACAGCGTCGTCACCTCGTCCGTCGGCCCCCACGCGAGCAGTTCCATCCGCGAGGCGTCGTCGACCCGCGTCAGTCGGCGGTGGAGCGGGTGGATTCGCTCCGGCGGGTAGGTGACGCCGAACGCGACTCGGTTCACGCCGGAGACGCGGGAACGGGAGAGTATAAAACGCCGCACTGGTCCGGGAGTACCGACTCCCTCCTCGCGGACGAACCTCCGAGCGATGAACGAGGGTCGCGGCGGTACGGCGGACGGGGAGGCGGCGTCTCGGACGGCGACGGGACCGACGGAAACGAATTGCCCGACCGACGGCGAGTCGTCGGCGGCCGACGGGCCGGCCCCCCGGTCGGTCCGCCTGCCGGACGGTCGCCGCGTCGCGTACGCCGAGTACGGCGACCCCGAGGGCGTCCCGGTCTGTTTCCTCCACGGAACCCCCGGGTCGCGCCTCCTCGGCGGCCTGCTGGCGGACCGGGCGTCCGAGGCGGGCGTCCGCCTCCTCGCCCCCGACAGGCCGGGATACGGTCGTTCGGACGCCGAACCGGCCCGGACGCCGGCGGACGCCGGGCGAGTCGTCGCCGCGGTGGCGGACGAGGCGGGCGCCTCGCGCGTCGGCCTCGTCGGCTTCTCCGGCGGCGGCCCGCGCGCCCTCGCCGCGGCGGCGACGCGCGCCGACCGCGTGCGTCGCGTCGACGTCGTCGCCGGCGCCGTCCCCCCGTCCCTCCGTTCGTCGCCCCCGCGGACGCTCCGCCTCCTGGAGACGCTCTGCGAGCGAGCGCCGTCGCTGGCGGCGCGACTGGTCGGCGCACAGGCCCGACTCGCGCGGCGCGCCCCGCCGTCGCTCGTCGCCTCGCAGTACACCTCCGTCGACGGGGACCTCCCGAACGGCGTCGCCGACCTGGTCGCGCGCGACTTCGCGGCGGCGTTCGCCCGTCACCGGCGCGGATTCGTCGCAGAGACGCGTCTGCTCGCCCGACCGTGGGAGTTCTCACCGGAAGACGTCGCCGCGCCGGTCGGTCTGTGGCACGGGGACGAGGACGCGAACGTTTCCGTCGGCGGCGCGCGCCGCCTCGTGGCGCGGCTTCCGGACATGGACCTGACCGTCCTCGACGGCGCCGACCACCTGCGCTCGCTTCTCCGGAGTCGCGTCCCCGTCCTCGAACGGCACGCGGCGGGCAGGTGAGAGCGGAGGCGACCGATCCGCGCCGCGCCGCACCCGCCGCCTCAGAGCACCTCGGACGGATAGACGGCCACGTCCGACCCCTCCGCGAAGATGGTGTGTCTCGGCTCCGCGTCGTTCAGGAACGCCCACTTCTCGCCGTACAGGACGCCGTAGTCGAGGTCCAAGGAGACGTCCACCGGGTCGTACGTCGCCCACTGCGGGTGGTCGACGCGGTAGCGCCTCGTCGCGCCGCGGTGGCCCTCGCCGAACCCCCACTCGTGCTCTTTGAAGAAGTACGCGGGCGTGTCCTCGGACGGAACCGACGGCGAGGCGTCGTTCGTCTCGACGGTGAACGAGTGCGTCTCGCCGCCGCGTCGGATTCCGAGCCAGTACGACCGGCGGCCCTCGCCGATTCGCTCGGCGCGCTTCATCGGCGCGTAGGTGTACGGTTCGTTGTAGATGCCGCGGGCCATCCACGCGACGAGGCGCTTCGGGACGTACTCCCCGACGAAGACGACGCCGCGTTCGCCCTCGTAGCGCACGTAGAAGCGGAGGTTCAGTTCGGGGAAGTGGCGGTAGCCGGGCCACGGGACGCCGAAGACGCGGGTGTCCTCGAAGTCGAAGCCGACCAGGCTGACGAAGCTCTCGCCGTCCTGCACCTCCAGTTCGACGCCGTCCGGGCAGTGCGGTTCCAGCGTCTCCGGCGGGACGGCGTAGGTGAGGTTGAGGAGGTTGCGCCAGCGGGCGGTGAGGAACGGTCGGGGCATCGGGAGACGGTTCACGGAGGAGGCTGATAGTTCTGTGTTCGGTGACCGTCCGACGGCCCGCCAGCACGCCTTTGCGCGTTCACTCCTAAGCCGGGAATATGACGCTCACGGTCACCGTCGCGGACGTACACCGGATGACGCCGGACGTCAAACAGTTCCGCCTGGTCGCGGACGACCACGCTTTCGAGTACGACCCGGGCCAGCACACGATGGTCCACTTCGAGGCCGACGGCGAGGAGGAGGCGCGTCCCTACACGGCGGCGAACCTGCCGGGGACGAACCAACTCGTCCTCGCCATCAAGCGCTACGACGACGGCACCGGCTCCGTCTTCATGCACGAGCGAACGCCGGGCGACGAGATAGAGGTAGAGGAGGTCGACGGCAACCTCCACGTGCGCGACTTCGACCGCGACGCCGTCTTCCTCGCCACGGGAACGGGCATCACGCCGCTGTATCCGATGGTCAAGCAGTACGCCCGCGAGGGCGAGGGCGACGCCCGCCTCGTGTTCGGCGAACGCGACCAGGAGCACCTCATCTTCCGCGAGAGCCTCGACCAACTCCGCGCGGAGGAGACGAACCTCGACGTCGACTACGTTCTCTCGGACGCCGAGAGCGAGACGTGGAACGGTCTGACCGGCCACGTGCAGGACCACCTCCCGGACGCGCTTGACGAGATGGACCTCGAAGAGACGGACTTCTACGTCTGCGGCGTCCCCGAGATGGTCGTCGAGACGGAGGACCTGCTGGTCGAGGCGGGTGCCGACGAGGACCGCGTCTTCACCGAGGGATGGGAGTCCGACGCCGCCGAGGAGTAGCGTCGGAGAGATAGCCGTCCGAGGAGGTACGTTCTGCGATTCCCCGGGTGTAGAGAGTGTCTGACTTCGGTATCATTTCTCGGACGGTAGGAAGCATCGTCGACGGCTATCCGCTTTTCCCGCGTCTAGTCAACCGACCGACGATGGCTACCACGACCACACGGACAGGCGACTACGAGAACGAAACCGGAACCGAGTCCGAGTACGGCTACGACCGGCGCCGCTCCCTCGGCGGCGCCCTCCTGTTCGCCTTCGGCGTCGTCGCCCTCATGGGCATCATCACCGCCGAGGCGTTCTACCCCGGCTACAACGCCGGCGTGCAGGAGATAAGCGACCTCGGAGCGACGGTTCCGCCGGACAGCATCATCCTCCAACCCTCGGCGACCATCTTCAACGTCACCATGATGGTCTCCGGCGCGTTGGTGCTGGCGGCGACGTACCTGCTCCGACCGACCCTCCGCGACCGGGCGTTCACCGTCGCCCTCGGCCTCCTCGGACTCGGCGTCCTCGGCGTCGGCGTCTTCGACGGGAGCGAGGCGCCCATGCACGGCCTGTTCGCCCTGCTGACGTTCTTCGCGGGCGGCGTCACCGCCGCCCTCGCGTACCGCGTCGTCGAGACGCCGTTCCGGTACGTCTCCCTCGGCATCGGCGCGTTCGTCCTCGCCCTGCTGGTGAGCATCTTCGCGTTCGGCCTCGCCGGCCTCGCGCACCCGCTGGCGTTCCTCGGACTGGGTGGGATGGAGCGCTACGTCGCCTACCCCGTTCTCCTCTGGACGCTCGGGTTCGGCGGGTACCTGATGGGGGCCTCTACGACCCCCGCCGAGAACGCCGCGACGGTCGAGTGAGCGCGTCGAGCAGGAATCGCGGCCTCGTCCCCGATTCGGAACCTCGGAACCTCCGATTCGGCAGAAGTACCCGTCGGAGCGACGGTTACTGCCGTCGATACCGTCGCTGAACCGACGAATCAGAACATTTGTCAGCGTTTTCGCGCTTTCGAAAGACGTGTGTCTACGAATCCCGCGTGGTAGATGATGCCTCGGAAGTCTTATCCGTACAACTCCGTTGTGTTGAAACGCAATGGCGAAAGGAAACGTTGATTTCTTCAACGACACTGGCGGTTACGGTTTCATCTCGACGGACGACGCTGACGAAGACGTGTTCTTCCACATGGAAGACATCGGCGGCCCGGACCTCGAAGAGGGAACAGACGTAGAGTTTACCATCGAAGACGCCCCCAAGGGTCCGCGCGCGGCGAACCTGACGCGGCAGTAATTCGGTTCTCGACGCCGCATCCCGCGGCCGAACGAACGCGAATCTTCTCTCCGATTTTACGACCGAGTACGACTGGCTAGACTACGACTGACTAGATTATCTCCTCGGCGCGCGTACGAGGAGTCATGCAATTCACCACTTCCGGAGCGGTTGCGCCGACGACGGCGGGTGACCTCGCCCGACAGACCGCGTTCGGCGTTCTGACCGCCCTCGTTCTCGTGTTCGCCGCCCGACTCGTCGTCGAACTCCTCGGCGTGAACGTCGGCGCGGCGGGGGCGATGAACCCCTTCGCCGCGGCCCCGATACTCGGGAGCGTCGTCGTCGCCGGCGTACTCGCCGCCGTCGCGTACGCGGCCCTCGACCGCTTCACCGCGCGTCCGACCCGGAACTTCGCCGCCCTCGCGGCCGTCGTCTTCGCGGCGATGCTCGTCCCGGTGCTGACCGTCGCCCCGTCGATGGGCGTCACGGCCGCCGGGCAGGTCGTCCTCGCGGTCTTCCACGTCCTCGTCGCCCTTCCGTTGGTGGCGTTCGTCGCGGGCACGGTCCGCCTCTGAGACCGACCGCGCGACTTCCGCGTCTTCTCGACTCCCGGTTCGTACTGACATCCGGAGCGACCCGTTTCCGGCGGGCGCGGCCCGTCCGGCGCGTCGTCGGTCGCCATCGAATCGCGGTACACCGACCAGGTCGCCGCCTCAGTGTCCTTTTTGCGCTTTCGAGTCTACGGTCGGACATGAGCGACTTCGACGAGTCGGACCCGTTCGTCTCCCGACTCGACCCCGCGACGCTCCGCGCCGCCCGCGAACGCGGCGGGTCGGCCGCCGTCGTCGGCGGGGCGATGGCCGGACTCGCCGCCGCGCACGCCCTCCGAGCGCTGGGGTGGGAGGTAACGCTGTACGAGCGGCAGTCCTACGCCAACAAGCGCGTCAACTGCGGCGAGGCGATGACCGACGCCGGGTCGATTCCGCTGCCCAAAGAACCCGCGCACGGCTTCGTCAACGGTCCGCCCGCCTTCGAGGTGGACATCTACACCGGCGACACCGACTCGCGGATTCTCGCCGGGCGGGGAGTGTTTCCCTCCGAGGACGCCTACGTGACCGACCGAAACCTCGTCGAGCGGTCGTGGGCCGAACTGCTGGCCGAACGCGGCGTCGACGTGCGCGAGTCGACGAGCGTGACCAAAGCCGAGTTCCGCGACCTCTCGACGGAGTTCGACCTCGTGGTGGACGCGACGGGTCAGCCGTCGATGACGAGCAAGGCCGAGGGGACGACCGACGAGTACGCCGGCCGGATGACGGCGCTGAACGCCGACGTGGAGGGGGATTTCTCCGACCGCTACCCGAACGCGCACATCCTGTTCGAGAACTACCTCGGCTACGCGTGGGCGTTTCCGAAGTCGGAGACGCGCGCGAACGTCGGCATCGGATGGGCGCAGGGGAATCTCCCCGAGGACTACTACGCCTCGTTCGTCGCGGCCTGCGAGCGCAACGGCTGGCCCGTCCCCGACCGCTCGGCGGCGAACGTCTACACCATTCCGCGCGGGCCGAGCCTCGACCCGGCGCGGACGTGGGACTCGGAGACCCGAACCGCCCGCGTCGGCGACGCCGCCGGCGTCGCCAACCGCTTCACGGGCAAGGGCATCTCGCAGGCCGTCGAGTCGTCCTACTTGCTCGCCGAACTCGTCGCCGAGGGACGGGTCGGAGAGTACCCCGAGGAACTGTACGACCGGATGAAAAACGAGTACCGACTGGCCTACGTCGTCCGCGGCGCCCTGGAGGACGGCCGGCCGGACATCCTCGGCGGCGTGATGGACGCCGTCTCCGGCATCGACGTGGAGTCGGTGGACCGCGACCCGAAGCGGGCGTTCTCTCGCCTCGCGCGCCGCCCCCTCCTCCTCGCCAAACTCGCCGCGAACCCGACGATGCGTTCGCGTCTGGTCGACGCCTACGCCGACGACTGGGAGTTCCGGCGGCGGGGTGCCTGAGTCGCTCCCTTCGCTTCTCCTCGCCTCCGCTCCGCTCTCCCCCGCTACTGCGGCACCACGTCGGCCGCGATGGGGAAGTGATCCGAGGGGTAGGAGTCGTCGTCGATGCGGTCGGCGAGCGTCGCGCTCAGTTTCACGTCGCAGTCGCGGACGAACACGTAGTCGATGCGCTCCTTCGGTTCGCCCGTGAAGCGGTGCATCGTCTTGTCCGGGCCGTGGTGGCCGTGTTCGGCCACCTGTTTGGCGTCGTCGAAGTACTCCGTGAACGCGGCGATGGGGTCGGAGTCGGGCGTGTCGTTGCAGTCGCCCGCCAGAATCACGGGGTCGTCGAGTTCGCGCAGGCGTTCGCGGGCGAGTTTCGCGCCTTCGAGGCGCGCCTCCGGCCCCTTGTTGTCGAGGTGGACGCTGGCGACGTGGAAGCGGTCGCCCGACTCGTCTTCGAGCGTCGCGCGCGTGAGGATGCGCGGCAGGTCGGCGTCCCACCCGACGCTGCCCACCTCCTCGGGCGTCTCCGACAGCCAGAACGTCTCGTCGTCGACCAGGGAGAACCGGTCGGCGTCGTAGCCGACGGGGACGTGTTCGTCGGTCACGTCCTCGATGTCCTTCTCGCCCGTGCGCGGCACGTCCACCCACTCGTACCCCTCCAACGCCTCGCGGAAGGCGTCCAGTTGGTGTTCGAGCGGTTCCTGCAGGCAGACCACGTCGGGACGGTGATAGCGCACGAGGCGGACGGCGTCCTCGCGGCGGTTCGGCCACGCGTCGGGGCCGTCGTGGTCGGTGTCGTACCGGACGTTGAAGCTGAGCACGCGAACCGGGTCGGTGGTCATCGACCGAGGTATCTCGCGGGAGACACAAGAGAGCGACGGCGGAGCGCGGATGAAGGGGCGGAACGGGCGGAGAGCGGAGGCGAGGAGGGAGACCGCGGTTCCGGAACGTCCTTACCCGACGCCGCCGAACCGCGGAGCATGCAACTCGACGTTCGGGAGGTGGCGGAACTCTCGCCGGCCGAACGCGCCGCGTTCTTCGAACGGGACGCCGGCGTCGCGGAGGCGCGGTCGGACGCGCGGGACATCGTCTCCAGCGTCCGCGAGGAGGGCGACGTGGCGGTGCGGAACTTCTGCCGCGAGTTCGACGGCGTCGAAGTGGGGAATCTGGACGTGACCGACGACGCCGAACGCGCCTACGAGGAGATAGGCGACGACGTGCGTGAGGCCGTCGAGGCGGCCGCCGAGAACGTCCGCGAGTTCCACGAACGGCAGATGCCCGAGGACTGGCGCGAGTCGTTCGATAAGGGTCGAGAACTCGGCCGCCGGTTCCGACCCCTCGACAGGGTCGGCGTCTACGCCCCCGGCGGGACGGCCGCCTACCCCTCCAGCGTGCTGATGGGCGTCGTCCCCGCGAAGGTGGCCGGCGTCGAACACGTCGCCGTCGCCACGCCGCCGGGCGACCCGGTGAACCCCATCACCCTCGCGGCGGCGCACGTCGCCGGCGCCGACCGAATCTACGGCGCCGGCGGCGCGCAGGGCATCGCCGCCCTCGCCTACGGCACGGAGACGGTCAAGGCCGTCCAGAAGGTGGTCGGGCCGGGCAACAAGTGGGTGACGGCGGCGAAGGCCGAGGTGCGCGGCGACGTCGATATCGACTTCCTGGCCGGTCCCTCCGAGGTGCTGGTGCTCGCCGACGACACCTGCGAACCGGAGTACGTCGCCGCGGACCTGGTGGCGCAGGCCGAACACGACGAGAACGCCTCCGTCGTCGCCGTCACCGACGACGCCGAGACGGCCGAGGCCATCGCCGACGCGGTCGGACGGCGGGTCGACGGGCGGGAACGAGCCGAGACGATTCGCGGCGCCTTGGAGAACGACGCTTCGGGCGTCCTCCTCGCGCGGTCGATGTCCGAGGCGGTGCTGTTCGCCGAGGAGTACGCCGCCGAACACCTCTCGATTCAGGCCGACGACGACGAGGCCCTTCTGGACAGAATCACCAACGCCGGGAGCGTCTTCCTCGGGCCGTACACGCCCGTCGCGGCCGGCGACTACGCCTCCGGGACGAACCACGTCCTCCCCACCTCCGGCGGGGCGAAGCGCTACGGCGGCCTCTCCGCGGAGACGTTCCTCCGCTCGTCGACCGTCCAGCGACTCGACGAGGGTGCGCTGTCGGACCTCTCCGGGACCGTCGAGACGCTGGCCGGCGCCGAAGGACTGGAGGCGCACGCCGAGAGCGTCCGCGCGCGGTTCGAGGGCGGGAACGGGGACACCGACGCCGCTGACGGCGAGTAACCCGAGATGCCGCCCCGCCCGCGTCCCCCGTCGTTCGCGGACGCCTGCGCCCGCGTGGTCGAGAACCCCGGCGCAGACCACTCGCTGACGACGACGCTGGCGCCCGTCCGCGCGCGGATAGACGTCTCCGAGGCGGCGTCCGCCCGGACGGATACGCGCGAAAGACTCCTCGCGGCGCGTCTCCCCGCGGACGTCGACCGGGTCGCCGAACTCGGATGCGGCACGGGGACGCTGCTGGACCGCCTGCGGGAGGAGTACGACGCCGTCGGCGTCGACCGCTTCCCCGCGTTCCTCGCGTTCGCCGCCGCGCGCGGCGCGCCCGTCGTCCGCGGCGACCCGGCGGCCCCGCCCCTTCGCGCCGCGTTCGACGCCGTCTGCTCGTTCGACGCGGTCGGCGCGTCCCGACGGGCCTCGCTCTCGGCGTTCCTCGCGGGGGCGTACGCGACGCTCAGACCGGGAGGTATCCTCGTCGTCGGCGCGTGCTCCGACCCGCGGGCGGTCGCGGAGTCGGGCGTCGAGACGTACCGCGGCGCGCGCTACGTGCTCGAACGCGCCGTCGACGTGGCGCCCGGCGAGTCGGTGGTCCACGCCGACTACCGCGTCACCGACCGCCGGACGGGCGAGACGGGCGTCACCTCCGAGGAGACGCCGTTCCGCGTCGTCGACGCGGGCGAGGTTCGCGCCGCCCTCGACGACGCCGGGTTCGCGGACGCGAGCGTCGCGGCCGACGCGGGCGTCGAGGGCGAAGTCGTGGCGACGGCGGTGCGGCCCGTCGAGACGGGCGGATGAGCCTCGATTCGGTCGCCGGCCGGCCGGTCGGCGGGGCTCCGAGCGGCCCCGGCGGGAACCGGGACCGGCGTCAACGTTAACAGGGTGTACCGGGTACGTTCCCCCATGAGTACCGAGACGGTCGACGGCGGGACCGACGCGGCCGTGACGGTGACGGAATCGGCGGCCTCACAAGCCCTGCAACTGATGGAGTCCGAGGGGATGGACACCGACGTGTCCGGACTACGGCTGTTCGTCCAGCAGGGCGGCTGTGCGGGGCTCTCGTACGGGATGCGCTTCGACCACGAACCCGAAGAGGACGACGCGATCATCGAGCAGAACGGCCTGCGGGTGTTCGTCGACCCGGCGAGTCAGAACTACATCGGCGGGTCCACCCTCCAGTTCGAGGGCGGCCTGCAGGGCGCCGGCTTCCACGTCCAGAACCCGAACGTCGTCAGCGAGTGCGGGTGCGGCGAGTCGTTCCGGACGTAGGGGAACGACAGGGTAAACCGCCCGGGGGCCGAACGACGGTCCATGGCTGCCGAACTCGAAGGTCGAGAGACCGAGGACGGACGGACCGTGTACGTCGACCGCGAGGAGGCCGAACGCGGTGCGCAGGGTCCGTTCTTCGTCGTCTTCGTCACCGAGGACCGCGAGACGCGGTGGGGCTACTTCTGCGGCAACTGCGACACCCTCGACACCGCGATGGACACGATGGGCCGCATCCAGTGCAACGTCTGCGGTAACATCAGAAAACCCGACGAGTGGGACGCCGCCCACGAGTAGACTCCTCCCGGCGCCGCCCCCTCGAAGCGACCTCGGAGACACGTCGCTCGCCGGACATTCTCGCGTGTGACAAGCTGTGCCAAACTTTATCTGGTGAGCCGTGGTATCGTTCGGTACATGCCCCCTGTCAGCATGCCTCCGTCGGAGGAAGCCCGGTCGATATTCAGTCGACTCGGATACACCGTCTCGGGCGACGGCCCGGAGTTCGTCGCAGAGCGCAAGTGGCGGACCGTGCAGGTGACCGTCCTCGACGCCGACTCGAAGTTGCGCGGCCGGCGCGCAGTCGCGGACGGCGGCGAGACACGGGAGTATCCGCTCCGATGTTTCGTCACCTGGAAGGAGGCCGCAGGGGATTTGCGAGGGCAGTTGAGCGAGGTCGACCCGGCCTACGAGTGGGCCGTCATCGGCGTCGACGGCCGGGACTCGGAGGAGTACGACGTGGTGCTCCCGGAGGCGCGCTGAGCGGCCCCGTTCTCAGTCCCGACGCCGGCACCGGCCAGACGTACCGACGCCGCGACCGTCGCGAACCGTTTTTGTTCCGTCCAACCTACGTATCCGTATGTCGCAGACAGGGCTGCGTAGCGTCGTCGAGAGTCAGCGGGTCAACACGATCCTCTCGTGGCTTCTCGTCAGCTTTCTGCTCGTCGCCGCCGCGGGTCAGTTCGCCGACGGCGAACTCCAGTGGGCGGGGTTCACCCTCGCCGTCGCCGCCGTCGCCCTCGTTCCGGCGATAGCGCTCAGAAACCCCACGTCGATGCTGCCGTGGGAGGTGCTGTTCCTCGCCGCCCTCCCCATCATCGCCCGCGCCCTCGTCACCGGCGAGACGGTGGGCGGGATGACGTTCACCGGGCGCGTCGCCACCTACCTCGCCGTCGCCGCCGTCGCCCTCATCGTCGCCGTCGAACTGGACGTGTTCACCTCCATCCGGATGAACCACTCCTTCGCCGTCGCGTTCGTCGTCGTCACGACGATGGCCGCCGCGGGCGTCTGGGCCGTCGTCCGCTGGGCCTCCGACACGCTGGTCGGCACCGCGTTCCTCTACGACGGCCGGGCCGAGGCGGTCATCGAGGAGGCGCTGATGTGGGACTTCGTCGCCGCCACCGTCGCCGGCGTCTTCGCGGGCGTCCTCTTCGAGTACTACTTCCGGCGCCTCGCCCGCCTGCACAGTCGCCTTCCCGAGGGGGACGCGGGAGCGCGCCCCGCCGCGGAGGCGTCGAACGAGAGGGAAACGGAGGCGCGACGGTGAAGCTCAGAGACGCCCTCCACATCTCCGCGAAGCGACAGCGACAGGCGAGCCGAGTCATGCAGGCGCTGTTGGGGCTGATGGTCGTCGTCGGTCTGGTCTCGCGGAACGGGGGCGTCGTCGTCAACGCCCTCGTCGCCTTCGCCGTCACCTTCCTGCCCGGCGTCCTCGAACACGACTACGACATCCCGATGGACGCCGGGTTGACGCTGTGGCTGACGCTGGCCGTCTTCCTGCACGGCCTCGGCACCGTCGCCCTCCCGTTCGTCGGGACTCCCTACGCCGACGTCTGGTGGTGGGACCACCTCACGCACGCCCTCTCGGCGAGCATCGTCGCCGCCGTCGGCTACGCCACCGCCCGCGCGTTCGACCTGCACAGCGAGGCGGTGTCTCTCCCGTCCCGATTCATGTTCGTGTTCATCCTCACGTTCACCATCGCGTTCGGCGTGTTCTGGGAGGTCATCGAGTTCCTCATCTCGCTGGCGGCGGCGGCGTTCGGCGTCGGCACCGTCCTCACCCAGTACGGCCTCGGCGACACGATGATGGACCTCCTGTTCAACACCCTCGGCGCCGTCGTCGTCGCGGTGTGGGGCGGCGGGCAGTTGAGCGGCGTGGTGACGGCGCTGACGACGCGGTTCGACCGGTCGCGGGTGTGAGCCGTCCCCCTCCCCGTCGCCGCCGCCAACTACATGATAATTCGGGCCCTCGTCCCCGTACGGGCAATTCGCGGACGAAGACTGCCCGCAACAGCGGACTATCCCAATGGTATACAAGAAGATCACACTCATCGGGCACAGCGACGAGAGTTTCGACGCGGCCGTCGACAACGCCGCCGACCGCGCCGAGGAGACGCTCGACAACGTCCACTGGATCGAAGTCGAGAGCATGGGAATGGAGATAGCCAGCGTCGAGGGACGCCAGTACCAGGCCGAAGTGGAAGTCGCCTTCCAACTCGAAGACGACGAGTAACCACCGGACCGACGGGTTCATCTTCTCCGCGGCGTCACGACCGGTGTATGCCGCGTCTCCTCCACTACTCCGACATCGAGAACGTCTACGACGACCCCAGCCGCGCGGGGCGTCTCGCGGGCCTCCTCCGCGCACTCGACGGCGACGACGCCCTCGTCTGCGGCACGGGCGACACCACCGCGCCGGGCGTCCTCTCGCTCATCGAACGCGGCCGCCAGTCGCTGGAGTTCTTCGAGGCGGTCGGCGCCGACTTCGACACGTTCGGCAACCACGACTTCGACTACGGCCCCGACGCGACGCGCGGTATCGTCGCCGACTCCCCGCAGACGTGGGTGTCTGCGAACGTCCGCGACGAGGACGGCGAGCGGTTCGCGGGGACGGTGCCGCACGCGGTCCGCGAGGTGGACGGCGCGCGCGTCGGGTTCGTCGGCGTCACCGACCCCGCGACGCCGTCGTTGAACCCGATGGCAGCCGACTTGACGTTCGAGGACCCCTACGAGGCCGCCGAGCGCGAAGCGGAGGCGCTCCGCGCGGCGGGCGTCGACCACGTGGTCGCGCTCTCGCACCTCGGCGGCGGCGACGACGAACTCGCCCGGCGCGTCGACGCCGACGCGATTCTCGGCGGACACGTCCACTCGGAGCGGCGCGAGTACGTCGACGGAACGCTGCTCCTGCGCCCCGGCGCGAACGGGCACGTCGTCTTCGAGGTGGAACTGGGCGCGGGCGGCGAGGGGAGCGCACGAGCGACGGCGACGCGCCACGAGACGGCCGACGCCCCCGTCCACGAGGCGCTGGCGGAGCGACTCCGGGGGCGCGTCGACGACGCCGGGTTGGACGAGGTGGTCGCCGTCGCCGACGAGCCGATGGACCGCTCGGAGGAGACGGTGTTCGGCGGCGAGTGCGCCGTCGGCAACTTCGTCGCCGACGCCTACCGCTGGTCGATGGACGCCGACGTGGGCCTGCAGAACAGCGGCGGCATCCGGAACGGCCCGCCCCTCGACGGCGAGGTGACCGTCGCGGACCTCGTGAGCGTCATCCCCTTCGAGGAGCGCGTCGTCCTCGCGGAACTGACCGGCGCGGAACTCCTCGCGGTCCTGCGCGAGTGCGCCGCCGCGACGGTCGACTTCGGCGAACCCGACTGGTGGCAGGGGCACCTCAGCGGCGTCGAACTCGTCTGGGACGACAGCGACGCCGACATCGTCTCCGCGCGCGTCGGCGGCGAACCGATCGACCCCGATGCGACGTACGAGGTGGCGACGGCCGACTACCTGCTCCACAGCGACCACGAGTTCCCGACCGTCGAACCGCGCCACCGGGCCGCCGAGGGGCGAATCCAACACGAGGTGCTGGCCGACTACGCCCGCGAGTTCGGTCTCGACGCCGGCGTCGACGGGCGAATCAGGCGCGTCTCGGGGCGCGCCGCGAACGACTGACTGGAGTCGACCGACGCCGACCGGAGCCACCTCGACGCCCCGCGCCGCCGGCGGACCGTGCCGAAGGGGAAACGTTCAGGCGGGCGGGCGTCGTCTCCTTCGACGATGACGCGAGTGGTGGTCCCCGTCAGGTACCCGCTGACGAAGCACTCGAAAGCAACGCTCTCGGAAGCCGTGCGCATCTCTGAGGAACGCGAGGCCGAACTCACGATTCTCCACGTCGACCTGTACCAGGAGAACCGCGGCGTGACGAGAGCCGAGTTGAAACGCGCGATAGAGCGGGAGTTCGGACGACTCGAACGGACGCGGTACGTTATCCGCCGCGGCTTCCTCGTCGAGGAGACTATCCTCGAGGAGGCGGCCGCCGAGGAGGCGGACATCGTCGTCATCGGGTCGAAGCAGGCGAGTCGCTGGCGGCGGATGCTGCGGCGCTTCCTCGACGACCCCGACATCGAGACGTACCTCAGACAGAAACTCGACTGCACGGTCATCACGGTCCGCCCGGACCAGAAGAGCGAGGCCTGAGGGTTCCTTGCTGAGGCCGGACGACGGGGTACCGGCCGGGTTTCAGTTCCGCTCGCCGTCGCGGCCGCGTCGGTCGATCCGCCCGCCGGCGTCGGACCACGACTCGTCGGGTCGCTCTCCCACCTCCGCGCGGAGCGACCCGCTGGTGTCGTCGAAGACGTGGTGTCTGTGCGGGTACGCCGCCTCCACGTCGGGTTCGTCTTCGAGCAGTCGGTACAGTTGCGACTGCACCCGCGAGCGAACGGTGAGAAGTTTGTACGGCTTCTTCGCCCAGTAGCGCAGGGTCACGAGGATGCCGCTGTCGCCGTACTCGTCGATGTACGCCGTCGGCCTCGCGGGGTAGCGCGCGCTCCCGACCCGGATGTCCGGCCCTCCCTCCACCACCATGTCGACGTCGCTGGCGGCCCGTTCGAGCAGTTCGCGCGTCCGCGGGATGTCCGACTCGTACGTCGCCAGAAAGCCGAGGCGGAGGCGGACGCGTTCGTCCTCCGCCGAGTAGTTCGTCACCAGACTGTCGCGGATGGTGGCGTTGGGGATGACGAGGAAGGTGTTGTCGAGCGTGAACATCTTCGTGTAGCGGATGGTTATCTCGTCGACGAACCCCTTCCGGCCGTCCTCGAGTTCGATCATGTCGCCGACCTCGTACGGTTGGTCGGCGAGGATGAACAGGCCGTTAATGGCGCTCCCGACGATGGGAGCGAGGACGATACCGACCACCGCGGAGAACACCCCGACGGAGATGGCGATGTTGCCGAACTGGAACCCGGCGACGACGGCGGCCGCGACGGCCGAGAGGAACAGCATCGTCGAGCGGACGAGGCGGAGGACGACCTGCGCGACGCTCTGCCGGCGGAATCGCCGCGCGACGGGCCGGCCGACGAGTCGGACGACGTACCCGGAGAGAGCGTAGCCGAGGAGGAAGATGAGCACGGCGGCGACGTAGTGTGCGCCGGGGAAGAACAGGACGTCGGGGAGCAGTTGTCGAACGAACTCCTCGCCCTCCGTAGGTGTCGGCGTCGGCGTCCCCTGCATACGCCGGACCACGACGGGGTCCGAGAAAAAGGGTCCCCACTCGGTGCCGTCGCGGCGTCGGACGCGGGTGAAGCGATAAGTCCCCGCCGGCCTTCGCCCCGAACATGCTCGGCCGCTTTAGACGGACGCCCGATTTCACCATCTCCTCCGACCAGTCGCCCGGAGAGACGCTGCTCGCCGGCTTCTCCACGTTCGGCCTCGCCGGACTGACGGCCGCGGACTTCGTCGTCGACCAACTCGAACTCGAAGAGATAGGCCACCTCACCGTCGACGGCCTGCCCGCGGTGACCCCCTTCGAGAACGGCCGGCCGCGACACCACACCCGACTGTTCTCGCGGCCGGACCTCGACGTGACCGTCCTCGTCGGCGAACTGTTCGTGCCGGCCGCCGCGGGCGGCCCGTTCGCCGACGCCGTCCTCGAGTGGACCGAGCAGCGGGGAGTCGACGAGATAGCCGTCCTCTCGGGCGTTCCCATCCCCCACAGCCACGCCGACCACGAGACGTACTTCGTGGCCACCGACGACTACCGGGAGCGACGGCTGTCGGACGTCGACATCCCGCCGATGGGTCGCGGCTTCTTCGACGGCACGAACGCCGCTCTGGTCGAACGGGGCGTCGACTCCTCGCTCGGCGTCTGCGTCTACGTCACGCCCGTCCACGCGCAGGTGCCCGACGTGGACGCCGCCGTCCGCCTCGTCGAGGCCGCCGAGGCGGTGTACGGGCTGGGACTCGACGCGGATCCCTTGGAGGCGTTCGCCGGCGAGGTGCGACAGCACTACGCCGAACTCGCCGAGCGACTCGAAGCGCGCGAGGAGGAGATGCCCGAGGACCGGATGTACATGTAACTCCAGCTTTTTGCAACGAGCGGGTCGCGTAGCGACCCCGAGTCAGCAAAAAGCTGGACCAAAAAGACGCCGCGAGGCTCGCGTTCGCTCGCCTCGCGGTGCGAACCCTTGGAACGGCCCCGCAGTCGGCAACGCCGCGAGTCGTCCCGTCGCCGGCGGACGAGTTGCCGTGTTTAGGACGTTCGTGCATTATATACCACCGGTTTCCGAAGGACAGTGCTACTCAATTAATAGTAAACATCAAGGGGGTCCACGGAGAGGGGTGAGATATGGCAGACGAACTGCGGACGACGATGGAGAGCGTCGGGGAGCGGTTCAACCTCGGGGAGTACGAGATAGAGGCGTACCTCGCCGTCCTCGAACACGGGGAACTCACCGCCTCGGAGATAGCCGACCGGACGGACATCCCGCAACCCCGCGTGTACGACACGGTCCGGAGTCTCTCGGACCGCGGCCTCGTCGAACTCCGCGAGTCGCGCCCGATGAAAATCGTCGCCGTCGACCCCGACGACGCGTTCGCGAACGTGAAGACCTCCTTGGACGACCTCATCTCCGAACTGGAGGCGCGCTACACCGCACCCGCCCGCGACACCGAGGCCGTCTCCCTCGTGAAGTCGCGTTCGACCATCCTCCGCTACATCGAAGAGATAATCGAGAACGCCGAGTACGAACTCGTCCTGTCGCTGACGCCGGACCTCCTGCGTCGCTTCCACGACGAACTCGCCTCGGCCATCGACGACGGCGTGAGCGTCGACCTCCTCATCACGCCGCTCTCGCGCGCCCCCGACCCGGCCGAGTTCGACTACCTCGAAGTCGCCACCATCGCGCGCGGCCGGCGGGGCATCACGACGCCCGTCCTCGCCGTCGCCGACGGCGAGTACTCCGTGTACGCGACGCAGGACGCCCTCCGCGACGACAAGGACCGCTACGGCGTCATCTTCAACCGCTCGGCGCTGGGCTTCCTCGTCAGCGGCTTCTTCGGCACCGTCCTCTGGACGACGGCCGAGACGCTGGCGGCCAACGGCAAGCGCCGCCCGTTCCCCCGTCGCTACGCCTCCATCCGCCGCGCCGTCAAGGACGTGCGCGAACTCGGCGGCGAGTTCTACGCCTCCGTCTCCGGCCGGCACGTCGAGTCCGGCGACGCCATCGTCGTCGAGGGGCGCGTCAGCAGGACCACGTTCGAGGAGTCCGAAGAGGTCGCCTCCTTCGAGATGGAAACCGAGGACGGCGTCCTCGAAATCGGCGGTCTCGTCTCCGCGCTCGAAGACGTGGAGGCTCAAGAGATCATCCTCGGCCGCGACGAGGTTCCGGACCGAAAACAGTTCGTCTGAACGGTTACCGCGCGGCGTCGGTGCCCGAACCGGCGCCCGCGTCCTCCCCGCCCGCTTCGTCCTCCGCCTCCTCCTCGAAGACGTACAGCGTCTCCCCGCAGTCCGCGCAGACCAACACCTCGTCTTCGGGGTCGTCGTACACGCCCATCGTCCCGCCGCAGCAGTTCAGCACCGTCCTCGTCTCCTCGGTCTGACCCCCGCAGAGCGGGCAGGATTCGAGGAACATCCGGAGCGGCGCCGTCGCCGGCGCGCGGACCGACTCGGGCACGTCGAACGCCGTCATCGCCCGCACCGCGGCGGCGTCGCTGACGGCGTGCGCCCGGGAGAGCCAGATGGAGTTTCGCTCGCCGTCGACGGTGATGCCGCCGTAGTCGACGCCGCCCTCGGCGTCGAACGGCGCGGCCTCGGCGACGGCGGCCGCCACGCTCTCGTCGTCTCGGTCGCGCAGCGACGCCATCTCCGCCTCCCACGCCGACCGGAACTCCTCGGAGAGGTAGAGCGCCCCCGCGTCGTCCTCGCGGAGGACGCGCGCCTCGAACAGTGCGAACAGCACTTCCTCGCCGTCCTCGTCGCCCAGTTCGTCCGACTGACGGACCTCGCCGCCGTCGGGGACGTGCTCGAAGAGGTGCGACAGACCGAGTCGGGAGACCACGCGGGGTGCGAACTCGGGCGTGCCGGGGACGACGTACCCCCGGAGGTAGACCAACGCCCCGCCGCCGACGGCGGTCAGGAGGGCGACGGTCGTCGAGAGCGGCCAGAGGACGACGGCGACGACGAGGAGCAACGCGGCGTTGACGGCCGTGCAGGGCCAACAGCGCCGCTCGCCCGTGTAGTCGGGGCGACGAATCGCGTCGAGAAGCGACGGTGACATAGCGTACTCTGGTGGCGAGACCGACTTATGGCTTTCTCGATGAATCGGACTCGACGCCGGGACCGGTTCGGGGTGGAATCGGGACGGGACCGGGACCGCTCAGTTCTCGGGCGAGGAGTTCTCGACGGGCGAGTCCACCTCGGCCAACTGGACGGCCCGCCCCGTCTCCGAGGAGCGGTAGATGGCGTCGATGACGCGTTGGACCTGCAACCCCTCGGCGACGGTGTTCATGCCGGGGTGCTCCTCGGTGCGCACGGCCTCCAAGAACAGCTTCTGTTCGGACTTGTGGGTGTCGTTGGCCTCCGTCTCCACGTCCGTGTCGGTGAGGTGGTTGTTGCCGCCGACGCCGGACTCGTAGAACGTCAGGTCGTGGCTCGCGCGGTCGTAGCGGGCGCCCGCCTCGGTGCCGAGGACGTAGAACTCGTCGTTCGTCGGGCGGTTCGACGCCCACGCGACTTCGAGCGAGACGGTTCGGCCGTCCGCACAGCGGATGAACGCCGTCGCGGAGTCGTCGACGTCGAAGCCCTCCGGGCCGATGTCCTCGCCCCACATCTCGACGAAGGCGTAGTCGTCGCGGTTGCCGAAGTCCGCGCGGGTGACGGCCGACACCTCTTCGACGGTCGGGTAGTCCAGGAAGTACAGCGAGAGGTCGATGGCGTGGACGCCGATGTCGATGACGGACCCGCCGCCGGCGACGTCCTTCGAGGTGAACCACGACCCGCGGCCCGGGATGCCGCGGCGGCGGACGTAGTTCGCCTCGATGTGTTGAACCTCGCCGAAGCGACCCTCGGCCTGGTAGCTCTTCAGGATGCGGACGGGGTTGCCGAAGCGGTTGTTGAACCCGACCATGCAGACGCCGTCGGCGTCTTCGGCGGCGGCGGCGATTCGCTCCGCGGACTCCAGAGAGTGCGCCAGCGGTTTCTCCAGGAGGACGTGCAGACCCGCCTCGAGGGCGGCGACGGCGTACTCCTCGTGGAAGCGGTTCGGCGTCGTGATGATGACGGCGTCGACCTCCTCGAACATCTCCTCTTTCTCCTCGTAGGTGGCGACGCCGTACTTCTCGGTGAAACGGTTTCGAGCGTCCGGTTGGATGTCGAGGCCGCCGCCGAGGTTCGCACCGATTTCGAGCAGGCGGTCGGCGTGGTAATGTCCGATGTTGCCGAGGCCGACGATGCCGACGCGCGTTTGGGTCCCGGAGGTCATATCTTTTAAATTACTATCGGGGTTGTTAAGTTTCTCGTTGCGGCATCGTTCCCGGGCTCGAAACTGTCACGTTCAGTACAGCTGGCGTTCGCGTTCCTCGCGTTCGCTCTCCTCTTCCTCCTGTTGTTTCAGCCGACGACGGCCGCGGACGTACTGTCTGGTCTTCGGGATGATGACGTTCTTCAGGTCGAGGAGGAACGAGACGATGCCGTACGCCCAGAAGAAGAACAGCAGGGTCATCCCGCCGATGTAGAACCAGCCGAGTTCGGTGACCATACCGGCTCAAGGACGTGGCGGCACTTAGGTCCCATGCAGAACTCCGAATCCTCGCGAAACGGCCGCGGAGGCGACTGCGAGACTAGTCGTCGCTCTCGGCGGACGCGCCGCTGTCGGCGCCCGAGGGCGGCGCCGTGGTGAGGCCGTGCTGAATCGCCTCGCCCGTCTCGGTGTCGAACAGGTGGACCTTCGAGCGGTCGAGGACGACGGACATCGACTCGTCCTCGGAGATGTCGGAGTCGGGGTCGACGCTCATCAGCAGTTGGTCGGACATCGCGCCGCGGGCGTCCTCGTCGAGGCTCACCGTCGCGTCCTCGTTGAGGAGGAGGTAGACGAATATCTCGTCGCCCATCGGTTCGAGGACGTCGGTGACGGCCTCTATCTCCTTCGTCGGCGTGCCGAGACCGTTGGTGTCGTCCACCGGGTAGACGTCTTCGGGGCGGATTCCCAGCGTCACCTCGTCGCCGACGGTGGCGCCGACGGAAGCGGGGTCGAAGTCGACTTCGATCCGCTCGTTTCTGAACCCGTTCTCGGTTATCTCGCCGTCGACGAAGTTCATCGCCGGAGAGCCGATGAAGCCCGCGACGAACAGGTTCGAGGGCTCGTTGTAGCAGACCAGCGGCGGGTCTATCTGCTGGAGTTGACCGGAGTCGATGACGGCGATTCTGTCGCTCATCGTCATCGCCTCCGCCTGGTCGTGCGTCACGTAGACGATGGTCGTGTCCAGTTCCTTGTGCAGGCGCTGGAGTTCCGTACGCATGTGGACGCGGAGTTTGGCGTCCAGATTCGCGAGCGGTTCGTCCATCAGGAACACTTCGGGGTTCCGGACGATGGCCCGAGCGATGGCGACGCGCTGACGCTGTCCGCCGGACATCTCGTCGGGCATCCGGTCGAGCATCCCCTCCAACTGGACGATGTCGGCCGCGCGTTCGACGCGGCGGTCTATCTCCTCTTGGTCGTACTTGCGGAGGCGCAGGCCGAAGGAGACGTTGTCGTAGACGTCCATGTGCGGGAACAGCGCGATGTTCTGGAACACCATCGCCACCCCGCGGTCCTTCGGCGGCAGGTTCGTCACGCGCCGGCCGCTGATGAACACCTCGCCGTCGGAGGGCATCGTCAGGCCGGCTATCATCTCCATCGTGGTCGACTTGCCGCACCCCGAGGGTCCGACGAGGCAGACGAACTCCCCGTCCCGAATCTCGAGGTTCATCTCGTCGACCGCCGTTACGTCTTCGTATCGTTTCGTCACGTCTTCGAGTGTAACTTCTCCCATTGGTTTACTCCTTGAGTGCTCCCGCGGTGAGTCCGCTGACGATTCGTTCCTGCGCGATGATGACGAGAATCGCGACGGGGAGAACCCCGACGATGCTCGCCGCCGCCATCAGGTTGTACGGCGTGTCGAACTGCCCCTGGTACTGGAGGATGCCCGCGACGATGGGCGCCCAACTGTCCGCCTGCCCGTTGTTCATCAGGAACGAGAAGAAGAACTCGTTGTACACGCTGATGAACGTGAGCACGCCCGCCGTGGCGACGCCGGGCGCCGACAGCGGGATGATGACGCGGAACAGCGCGCCGAGTCGGGTCGTCCCCTCGACGCGCGCCGCGTCCTCCAATCCGTCCGGAATCTGCCCGTAGAACGTCGTGAGGATGAAGATGGACAGCGGCATGAACAGCGCGCTGAACGGCAACACCATCGGGACGGGCGTGTTGAACAGGTCGGGTGAGGACACCGTCACCGGACCCATCACGATGTCGAGACCGCCGGTGAACAGCTCGAACAGCGGCAGCAGGAACGCCGCCGGCGGGAAGTACGAGATGGCGAGAATCGCCAGCATGAGCGCTCCCTTACCGGGGAACGTCAGCCGTCCGAAGACGTAGCCCGCGAGGCTCGCCAACAGGAGGACGATGATGGTCGTCGTGATGGCGAGCACGAAACTGTTGAACATGAAGTAGTGGAACGGCACCCGCTGGAACATGGTGACGAACACCTCGACGTTGAACCCCTTCGGCAGCAGCCCCATGTTGGAGATGAGCCGGTCGGGCGTCAGCGCCAGCACGAACAGCCAGTAGAACGGGAACAGCGTCGTCACGACGAAGAACACCGTGGCGACGTAGAACATCGCTTTGTACACCCGCTCGGGGCTCTGGATGGACCGGTCGACCCAGCGGCCGAGCGGTCCGCGTTTCATCTCCGCGTCGCCGCGGAACGGGTTCTCGCTCTCGTTGGCCGTCCCGCCGTCGGTCATAGTCTCTCTCGACATATCAGAAGCCTCCCTCCGCGCTCGCGAACTTCACGATGTACACCGAGACGACGACGCCGATGATGGCCGCGGTGACGAACGCGATGGTGGCCGACGTGCCGTACAGCGGTGCGTTGAACGTCTGAACGACCATACACGACAGCGACGGAACGACGGCGCATCCCGACATCGTCTCGATGATGCCGTACACCCGCATCGACGCGATGGTGCGGAACAGCATCGCCACCAGCACCGTCGGCAGGATGAGGGGGAACGTTATCATCTTGAACTGCTGCCAGTTCGACGCGCCCGCGACTTTCGCCACGTCGTACAGCGAGCGGTCGATGCTCTGCAGTCCCGCGAGGATGAGAAGCGCCATGAACGCCGACGTCTTCCACACGTCGGCGACGACGATGAGGAACAGCGAGTCCTGCGTGCTGGCCAGCGGCGTCGTCCCGATGAGACCGAGTTGGTTGAGAATCGCCGGGTTCTGCGCGTTCCCGACGAGGAAGCCGATGTTCGGCTGGAACAGCAGGTAGAAGATCATCCCCTGGATGACGATGGGCACCGCCCACGGGATGATGATGGCGACGCGGACCCAGCGGCGGCCGCGGAAGTCCTGGTTGAGGACGAGCGCCTGCCCGAAGCCGACGATGGTCTCGAAGATGACGCTCACCACCGTGAAGATAAGCGTCACCATCAGCGCGCTCCCGAGCACGTTCGTGACGTACGGGAACGACGAGGAGAACCCCGGCAGGAAGTTCGCCGGGAGCAGCGGGTCTTTCTGACCGGTCAGTAGCTGTACGTAGTTCTGTAGGCCGACGAACTCACCGAGGCGCGCCGCGCCCGTGAGTCGGTCGGCGAACAGAGACATCCTGAACGTCGAAAGGAGGGGGTAGATCGCGATGACGAGCAACAGCAGTAGCGCCGGTATCAACAGCAGATACGCGTACTGCGCCTCCGACAACATCTCCATGCGCCGGACGATGGAGAGGCCTGCCCCGGAGCGCTCGCTGTCACGGATACTCCCCGAAGAATCCTGTTCTGTACTCATGATAAACGATGATGTTCGGTGTTGTTAAGCGTATTGCCCCGTCAGACGCTCTGTTCGATCTGTTCGAGCGAGCTCTTGAGGTCGGACATCGCTTGCTCGGGCGTCTTGTTCTGGGCGTACGCCGCGTTGACTTCGCTGGCGATGCGGTCGGACTGCTGCGGCCAGACGACCGTCACCGGGCGCGGCACCGCGTTCTCGCCGGCCACGCGGAGCTGTTCGACGTAGCGGCCCATGACCGGGACCTGGCTCGCGCGGTCGGACTGCAGCAGTTCCGGGCGCGGGGGAATCCAGCCCATGACCTCGAACATCCGAAGCTGGAAGTCCTCGGACATCATGGCGCGCATGACCTGCGCCGCGGCGCTCTTCTGCTGGGAGCTCGAGTTCGGGTTCATCGTGATGTGCCAGCCGCCGAGGGCCGCCACGGGACCGCCCGTACCCTCGTACTGCGCTTCCTCCTGGGTGACGCCGTACGGGATGGGCATCACGCCGAGGTCCTCGCCGAAGTACTCCTCGGAGCCGTTCTGCGCGATGGCGTACGGCCAGTTGCGGAGCGCCACGGCGTTGCCGTTCGCGAAGGGGGCCATCGAGGGGTCCTCCACCCACTGGAGCACCGCGTCCGGCGAGATGTTCTGGTAGCCTTCCAACCCGTGCTGGTCGGGGCCCTCGCCGTGGATGAACGAGCGAATCATCCGGATGGACTGGAGCACTCCCTCCTCCTCGACGGTGATGGGTCGGTCGCCGACGGGGCCGAACAGGTTGTCGTGCGACCCGAAGTAGGCGCCGCCCCACGAGGTCATGAACTCGTTGAAGTCACAGCAGGACAGCCCCTCGTAGACGCTGGCCTGGAAGTTGAAGCCGAACTGGAGGTCGTTCTGCTGTTGGACGTCGGCGACCATCTCGGAGAACGCCTGCCACTGCATCGACTCGGTCGCCCAGTTCTCGCCCTCGGGGTCGTAACCCGCCTGCTCGACGAGGTCTTTCCGGTACTGGACGGTCGGGAAGTCCGGGAACAGCGGGATGCCGTACAGGTCGCCGGAGTCCGGGCTCTGCGCCGTCTGGACGCTGGCCTGGAAGTACGTGTCCTCGACCTCCGAAATCCACTCGGAGGGCAGCGCCGCCGAGAGGTTCTGGATCTGCTCGCGCGCGATGAACGGAATCGTCCACCCGCTGTCCATCATCAGGAGCGCGGGCTCCTCGCGGCCGCCGTTGAGCCACGTCTGATACTGGCTCTGCCGGTTGTCCGTCACCTGCGACCCGGAGAGAATCTCCACGGAGATGCTGTCCGGGAGACCGGCGTCTCGGAGCGCCTGCCTCAGCGCGTCGGCGTTGTCCGCCGCGCGGGAGTCCGCCGCCCACTGGATGGTGATATCTTCGGACGGCGCGGAGGTGTCGATCTGCTCGCCGTTGCCGTTTCCGGAACCGGTCCCGCCGCCGCTGCCGCCCTCGGTGCCCTCACCGTCGCCGCCGTTCGTGCTGCTGATGCAACCCGCCAGACCGACAGCAACACCGGAGGCCCCGGCCGCCTTCACGAAGCGTCGTCGCGAAACGCCGCTGAGCTTCCGCCTACCTTCGGATGAATCAGTATCAACCATTACAGTCAGTACTGTTAGAATCAGGATTATTTATAGTTTTGGTAGCAGTAACTACGGGAGTTGTAGTAATCTGGTTGTCACTATTCGAGAACGTCGAGACACCGCGAACGCGGTCCGATTCGGACCGCGCCGGAACCGCACGACCACACGGACGGGGATAAGGAGCTCTCGGCCATAACGCTTACCAATTGTTGGTTATCGAGTTCGTCGTTCGTTCGAACGGCTCGGTTCGTTCGGCGGGCCGTCCGGACCCGGCGGGCGTCCGCCCCGACGAAGACGCAACCGCTTTACTCCCGCCTTCGTTATCACCGCAGAGCTATGGAGGCACGAACGCGGGAGTACCTGGAGGGGCGGTTCGGCGACTACTACCGCCGTGCGGCCGTCTCCCTCCCGCCCGCCTCGGAGCGGCGCGAGTGGGGGTACATCCCGTGGAGCGCCGGCGGGACGACGATGGTCCGCCACCAGTCCATCCTCGACCTCGGGGACGTGAGCGACTTCCTCGCGCGGACGGCCCCCCGGCACGTCTACTTCTCCTCGGCGCGATTCGACGACCCCGGCGCGGGGACGATGGACGAGAAGGGCTGGCGGTCGGCCGACCTCGTGTTCGACCTGGACGCCGACCACCTGCCGGGCGTCGACCCCGAGACGACCCCGTACGCGGAGATGCTCGCGGCCTGCAAGGAGGACCTGCTGAAGCTTCTGGACTTCCTGGACGAGGACTTCGACTTCCGGGAGACGCAGGTCGTCTTCTCCGGCGGCCGCGGCTACCACGTTCACGTGCGCGACGAATCGGTGCGCGGACTCGACAGCGAGGCGCGCCGCGAAATCGTCGACTACGTCCGCGCCATCGACCTCGACGTGGAGGGTCTGGTCGGCACGGAGTCGAACCGCGGGACGACCCGGCGCGTCCTCCGCCGCCGCGGCGGGTGGGGCGCGCGCGTGCACGACAGGCTTCTGACGCTCGCCTCCGACCTCCGCGAGATGGACGAGGCGTCGGCGCTGGAGCGACTGCAGGAACTACAGGGTATCGGCGAGGGGCGCGCACAGACTATCCTCGGACAGATTCACGACAACTTCGACGCCATCCGCGAGGGTAACGTCGAGGCCGGCGGTCCGGGGACGCGAATCCTCGTGGACGCCCTGGCGCGCGAGGCCGTCGAGGCGGAGACGGCGCCCATCGACGAACCGGTGACGACGGACACGAAGCGGCTCATCCGCCTGCCGGGGAGCCTCCACGGCGGGTCGTCGCTGCGGGTGAAGGCGCTCGACCGCGACGAGGTCGACGGCTTCGAACCGCTCGAAGACGCCGTCGTCGACCGGTTCCGCGGGAACGACATCGACGTCCGCGTGACGGACCCGGGGCCGGTCGAGTTCGACGGCGATAGTTTTACACTTAGCGAAGGCGACCAGTCTCTGGAAGAGTGCCTCGGAGTCTTTCTCATGGCCCGAGGGCGCGCGGAGAAGATCAGATAATGGATTTAGACGAGTTACGGAGCGTCCGACGGACGGAACGGCAGAAGGACAGCCTCCAGCATCTCCGGGACTCGTTCTACGAGGACGTGGCCGACTACATCGCACAGCAGAAGGCCGAGCGGAAACGGGCCGCCGACCGCGCGGACGACCCGTTCTCCGACCCCGAGGTCGGTCGTCTCACGGACGAGATAGAGACCGCCGAAGACGTCGTCGAGGCCGTCTACGAACGCCGCGTCGGCAAGGTGGTCAAACTCGCCTCCTTCGCCGCGGCGGACATGAGCGCCGACACCAACGGCCTCACCGCCGAGGAGCGGAACCTGTTCGACGGGTTGGTCGACCGCATCAAGCGGAACCGCGAGACCGTTCTGGACGTCCTCGCGGGCAAACGCTCCGGCGCGGCGTCCGACTCCGACTCCGACGCTGTCTCCGCCGACCCCGTCGGACCGGCCGGCGAGGGGCCGACGCCGGAGGCGGACGTGGCGGACCCGGCCGACGGGTCCTCCGCGACCCGCGGGACGGGCGAGGAGACGGCCGCCGACCCGGCCGACGACGCGCCCCCGACCCCGCCGGACGTGAGCCCCGACGCGCCGACGGGCGGGTCGGGCGACGTGCTCGCGGACGCGATGGGCGGCGGGACGGACGCCGACGGAGCGGAGGGGGCGGGCGCGGAGGGCGCCACGGACGCCGCTTCGACGGGGAGGGACGTCGAGAGCGACGCCCCGGACGCGCCCGCCGACTCACGGCAGGCGGCCGCCGACCGTCCCGCGACCGAGGCGGACGCCGTCGCCGGCGACGGGGACGGTAACGAGGCGGATTCTGAGACCGAACCGGAACCTGACGACGCGGCGGGCGACGCCGACGCGGACACCGACCGCGTCACCCTCCGCATCACCCGCGACGTGGGACAGATACTCGGCGTCGACGAACGCGAGTACGACCTCGCCACGGAGGACGTGGTCACCCTGCCGGCGACGAACGCCGGTCCCCTCGTCGAACGCGGCGCGGCCGAACGGCTCGACTGACCTCGGTCCCGAATCTGTCGGCCCGACCAGTCCGACCCGACCCGCCCGACCGCTTCGCCGCGACCGGCGCCGTTTTGACGCTCCCGGCCGACGGACGAGACATGCTCAGCGTCGGCGACGAGGCGCCGGATTTCGAGTTGGAGAATCAGGACGGCGAGACGGTGTCGCTCTCGGAGTTCGAGGGCGAGTACGTCGTCGTCTACTTCTACCCCCGCGCGAACACGCCGGGGTGCACCACCGAGGCCTGCGAGTTCCGCGACGCCTACGACGAGTTCGGAGACCGCGGCGTCACCGTCCTCGGAATCAGCGACGACCCCATCTCGGACCTCAAGGCGTTCGAGGACGACCACGACCTGCCGTTCCCCCTCCTCTCCGACGAGGACGGGTCGGTCGCCTCGGCGTACGACTCCTACGGCGAGAAGAACATGTTCGGCGACACCTTCGACGGCGTCTTCCGCAACACGTACGTCGTCGGACCGGACGGAGAGATAGCGTTCGCCTACGAAGGCGTCTCCCCGGAGGGACACGCCGAGCAGATTCTCTCGGACCTCGACGAAGCGGGCGCGTAAGGCGCCGACGCGGGGTTTCCGCCCGACGTTCGAATTCGGTGGATTCGGTCGCCCCCGTCGGTCGGTTCGTCGAATCGCTCGCCGAACACACCGTATTTCCGGTAAAATAAACTCTCAACTGGTGGATTTCGTCTCTTCCCGGGAGAACGTATCTCTACGTAGCGGTGGGGTGCGCTAAAAGGTCGTCGGTCGGCCGGTCGAATCGTCGGGGAAAAACGGCGTCGAACGGCGGCGAGCGCGGTACGGCTTCGAGTTCGAGGGGTAGCGTCCCTTACTGGAACGTCCGGCCGACCTCGGCCTCGGGTTCGCGCTCCACGTCGCTCTTCTGGAACCGCTCTTCGATCTCCTCGTAGCGGCGGCGCGTCTCCTCCGTGACGCTCGGGGGAACCTCGTCGAGGGCCGTCTCGAAGTGCTCCATCGTGACGCGAACGTTGCCGATGGACTCCGTGACCTCCTCGCGACTCACGCTGCGGATGAACTCGCGGCTGGCGGCCATCGACGCCTCGCGGCAGACCGCCTCGATGTCGGCGCCGACGTAGCCCTCCGTCTTCCGCGCGAGTTTGTCGAGGTCGACGTCGTCCGCGAGCGGTTTGTGCTCGGTGTGGACGCCGAAGATGGCGCGACGGGCCTCCTCGTCGGGCACCGGCACGTGGACGTGCCGGTCGAGTCGGCCGGGGCGGAGCAGGGCCGAGTCGATGAGGTCGGGTCGGTTCGTCGTCGCGATGACGACCACGTCCTCGAGCGATTCGAGGCCGTCGAGTTCGGTCAGGAGTTGCGAGACGACGCGCTCGGAGACGCCCGAGTCGCCCGAGTTACGACCGCGTTCGGTGGCGATGGAGTCTATCTCGTCGAAGAACACCACCGTCGGGGCGTTCTCGCGTGCCTTCTTGAATATCTCGCGGACGCCCTTCTCGGACTCGCCGACGTACTTGTTGAGCAGTTCCGGCCCCTTCACGGAGATGAAGTTGGACTCGGACTCGTTGGCGACGGCCTTCGCGAGCAGGGTCTTCCCCGTCCCCGGCGGGCCGTACAGCATCACGCCCTTGGCGGACTGCATGTCCATCTGCTCGAACACCTCGGGGTACTCCAGCGGCCACTGGATGGTCTCGCGGAGGCGCTCTTTGGTGGCTTCGAGGCCGCCCACGTCCTCCCACGTCACGTCGGGGACTTCGACGAACACCTCGCGGAGCGCGGAGGGCTCGATGCCCTTCATCGCGTCCTTGAAGTCGTCGTCGCGGACCTCTAAGGACTCCAGCACCTCGGTGTCTATCTCGTCGGAGTCGAGGTCCAACTGCGGGCGGATGCGCCGCAGGGCGTTCATCGCGGCCTCCTTGGCGAGGCTCTCGACGTCGGCGCCGACGAAGCCGTGCGTGATGTCGGCGTACTCGTCGAGGTCGACGCCCTCGGCGGTGGGCATGCTGCGCGTGTGGACCTGCAGTATCTCCTTGCGGCCCTCGCGGTCCGGCACGCCGATTTCGATCTCGCGGTCGAACCGGCCGCCGCGGCGGAGGGCGGGGTCGATGGCGTCGACGCGGTTGGTCGCGCCGATGACGACGACCTCGCCGCGTTCGTCGAGCCCGTCCATCAGGCTGAGCAACTGCGCGACGACGCGTCGCTCCACGTCGCCGCCCGCTTCACCGCGCTTCGGCGCGATGGAGTCTATCTCGTCGATGAAGACGATGGCGGGGGCGCTCTCCTCGGCCTCCTCGAATATCTCGCGGAGCTGCTCCTCCGATTCGCCGTAGTACTTCGACATGATCTCCGGGCCGGAGATGGTGTGGAAGCTGGCGTCTATCTCGTTGGCGACGGCCTTGGCGATGAGCGTCTTCCCGGTGCCCGGCGGGCCGTGCAGGAGCACACCCTTCGGCGGTTCGATGCCGAGGCGCTTGAACAGTTCCGGGTGGCGCATCGGGAGCTCGATCATCTCTCTGACCTGCTCCAGTTCGCGGTCGAGGCCGCCGATGTCCTCGTAGGTGACCGACGGGCCCTCGCCGCTGCCGCCCTCGCCGGAGCCGTGAATCTCCTCGGCGGGCTTCTGGCTGATCTGGACCTCCGTGGAGTCGGTGATGACGACCGTCCCCTGCGGCTGCGTGGAGGCGACCTTCACCGGGACCGACTGGTTCGAGGAGGTCATGAAGCCGAACCCGAGGGGAAGCTGGATGCTCTGGCCCTTCGTGACGGGCTGACCCGAGAGCTTATCGCGGATGTACGTCCCGACGTTGCCGCCGATGCGGAGGTTCTGCGGGAGCGCGATGGAGACCGTCTTGGCGGGCTTGACGTCCGCGCGCTCGACCTGCACGCGGTCGTCGATGCCGACGTTCGCCTGCTGGCGGAGTCGGCCGTCGATGCGGATGACGCCCGTCTCGCGGTCCTCGGGGTAGCCCGGCCACACGCGCGCGATGGCGGTGCCGCCGTCGCCGTCGATGCGGATGTAGTCGCCGCCCTCTAAACCGAGCTCTTCGGCGGCCTCGCGGTCGATAGCCGCGAGTCCGCGTCCGGCGTCCTTCTGCTTCAGTGGTTTGACGATGAGTTTCATTTTTGAACGGTGATGGTGAGTACGCCGTTGTTCGTGGCGACCGCTACGTCCTCACCGGGGAGTTCGAATTCCGTCTCGGTAATTGTATCGCCCGATTCGGCGACGACGATGGCGGTCGTTCCGACCACGTCGACGCTCACGTCGCCGTCGAACGCGCCCGTGTCGGCGGCGATGACCCACTCGTTCTCGTACTCGTAGCGGCGGAGGAACCGCTCGTCTCCGCCGGCGAACTGTTGCGTACTCATGTTGGGACCTAACCATAGGTAATCTGCGAAAGAATATAAATGTTTCGTCGAAGAATCGGGGTACGGCAGCCGCTTCCCGACTGAACGGTCGTATTGTGGTTCACGGCCGAGCGGTGTGCGGGTCCCGCGCGGGCCTTTATCAGCGGCCGGCGTCAACGGTGGCTATGGATACCGTCACGCACCACGGCCGGGAGACGGCGTACCGGGTCACCGACCGCGGGGGGACCGGACCGACGCTCCTGTTCGTCCACGGCAGCGGGGGGACGCACGCCGTCTGGAAGTCCCAGTTCCGCCTCGCCGACGAGACGCCCGTCGCCGCCCTCGACCTGAGCGGACACGGCGAGAGCGGCGACGTGAACGCCGACTCGGGGTACGAGGCGCTGTCGGCGTACGCGGACGACGTCGTCGCCGTCGCCGAGGCGACGGGCGCGTCGGTGCTGGTCGGCAACTCGCTCGGCGGCGCCGTGGCGCTCACCGTCGCCCTCGAACGCGAGATTCCGCTCGACGGCCTCGTCCTCGCGGGCACGGGCGCGAGGTTGCGGGTTCTCGACGACCTGCTGCGGTGGCTCTCGGAGGACTTCGACCGCGCCGTGGAGTTCCTCCACCAGCCCGAACTGCTGTTCGCCGACCCGGACAGCGAGTACGTCGAGTTCTCGCGGGAGGCGATGCGGTCGGTCGGTCGCGCCGTCACCGAACGCGACTTCCGCACCTGCCACGCGTTCGACGTGCGCGAGGACCTCGGAGAGATTTCGACGCCGGCGCTGGCGCTGGTCGGCGAACACGACCGGCTCACGCCGCGGCGCTACCACGAGTACCTCGCCGAGGAGATGCCGGACTGCGAACTCGGCGTCGTCGAGGGCGCCGCCCACCTCGCGATGCTGGAGCGACCGGAGGCGTTCAACGCCGCCGTCAGCGACTTCGCGGAGCGGCGAGTGGAGTAGGAGGCTAGTACAACTCGTCCAGTTCGTCGGCGGTGTGGCCGTGCTCCTCGGCCGGGAACTCGCCGGACTCGACCGCCTCGCGGTACTCCGAGACGGCGTCGAGCATCTCGCTTCTGAGGTCGCCGAACTGCTTCGAGAACGGCGGCGACCGCTCGGAGAGACCGAGGACGTCGTCGACGACGAGCACCTGCCCGTCGCAGTCCCCGCCCGCGCCGATGCCGATGGTGGGAATCGAGAGCGCGTCGGTCACCTGCGCGGCGAGGTTGGCGGGGACGTGTTCGAGCACCAGGGCGAACGCCCCGGCGTCCTCGTGTCTGCGGGCCAAATCGAGTATCTCGTGGGCCTCGTCGCGAGTCGTCCCCTGCCGGCCGTAGCCCGTCTCCTTCACCCGTTGGGGCGTGAGGCCGAGGTGCGCCATCACGGGAACGCCGAGTTCGACGAGTCGTTCCGTGAGGTCGACCGTGCGGGGGCCGGACTCCAACTTCACCGCGTCGGCCTCGGCCTCCTTCAGCATCCGACCGCAGTTCCGAACGCTCTCGGCGTCGTCGACGCCGACGGAGAGGAAGGGCATGTCGGCGACGACGAGGGCGTCGTCGGCGCCGCGCGCGACGGCCGCCGTCCGCGACGCTATCTCGTCGACGGTGACCGGGAGCGTCGACTCGTAGCCGAGGTCGGTGTTGCCGACGCTGTCGCCGACGAGGAGCACGTCGATACCCGCGTCGTTCGCCACTCGGGCGGTCGTCGCGTCGTAGGCGGTCAGCATCGTGATGGGCGTCGCGCCCGCCATCTCGCGCACGTCGCGTACCGTCGTCATGCCCTATCCGACTCCGCTTTCCGTGTTAAGCGTCCCGTTGTCACTCATTCAATGAACTCGTTATGTTGGATGAGCGTGACTGACAGCTCGATGTCCCCGCTCGCGCGGACGACGGACCGCGGCGTCTCCCCCCGTTCTCGGGGGACGCTGATGCTCCTCGTCGTCGTCCTTCTGGCCGCCGTCCTGGGCGGTATCGCCTTCGGATTTCAGGACTTCCTCGTCGAACCCGGCCCCCGGGTCGCGTTCGACGTCGAGTACCACGCCGACGGGTCGACGTCGACGCTCCGCGAGATACCGATTCCGCGCGAACCCGTCTCGAAATCCGCCGACTGCTGAGGCGCGGAAACCGGCACGCATTACTCGCTCGCCCCGAAGGGCTACACCGTGTCACGCGTCGAACGGACCAACCCCGACGGAGTCGACTACGGGTGGGTGATGCAGACGACGTTTGTCGTCACCATCCTCACCGGGTCGCCCACCGTCGCCGCCCTCTCGGTCGCCTACGACCTCCCGACGTGGGCCGCGCGCGTCTCCTTCGCCGTCCGGGTCGGGGCGGTCATCTGGATTCTCACCGCCGTCGCCGTCTTCCTCTACGCGAAGCGGACGGACGCCGGGGACGGCGGCACCCCACCGGAGGCGGCGGTGGACGCCGACGACTGAGTCCGCGCGCCGCGTCCGCAAATCGCCCGCGGGCGATGCCCGGAAACTCTTTGTCCCGACTCCGTGACCTGCGGGTATGATTGACGACACGATAGAGGAAATCAGGGAGATGCAGACGCACAGTTCCTCGGTCGTCGCCATCAAAGCCGCGCGCGCGCTGACGGACCTCCTCGACCGCGACCACGCGACGGTCGAGGAGTTCGAACGCGACCTCGAACGCAACGTGGGCGCGCTGAAGCGTGCGAATCCGTCGCACGCGTCCCTGTACAACGCGATGCAGGAGATCGTCGACCGGGTGAAGGGGGAGGCGTCGTCGGTCGAGGAGGCGAAGGCGCTCACCGAGGAGTCCATCGAACGGGTCGTCGACGACGTCGAACAGGGGAAGTCCCGCGCGGCCGCCCACGCCGCGGATACGTTCGCGGACGGCGAGACGTTCCTCACGCACGACTACTCCTCGACGGTGCTCGACGCCGTCAAGGGCGCCGCGTCGGCCGGGACGAACCTCACCGCCTACGTGACGGAGGCCCGTCCGCGCTACCTCGGACGGAAGTCGGCGCGGACGCTCGCGGACATCGACCGGGTCGAACCGCACCTTCTCGTCGACGGCGCGGCGGGCATCTTCCTCGAAAAGTGCGACCGGGTCGTCGTGGGGATGGACTGCATCGTCGGCAACACCCTGTACAACCGCGTCGGCACGTTCCCCATCGCCGCCACTGCCAACGAACTCGACGTGCCCGTCACCGTCGTCGGGTCGGGCGCGAAGGTGGTCGAGAGCGGCTTCGTCTTCGAGAACGAGATTCGCTCCTCGGCGGAGGTGTCGCTGGAACCCGTCGAGAACGTCTACATCGAGAACCCCGCCTACGACGCCACGCCGATGACGCTCGTCGACCAGGTCATCACCGACGACGGCGTCCTCCACTTCGAGGTCTGACCCCGTTCTCTCTCGTGATAGACGGGACCGAGGGTTATTTCTCCGGGGCGGCGTCGAGGGCGTATGTCTATCGCAGAGCTGGTCGAGCGCCTCCGGGCGGAACTCCGCGGGGACCTGCGGTGCTGCGTGGAGTACGCGGACGCGGAGGTACACCCGCACTACCTCCGGTCGGACGTGGACCCCGCGACGGCGCGCGAGCACGCGCACCTCCTCCGACGGTTCTACATCGGACAGGAGTCCATCCGGCGCCACGAGATGCTACCGAGCGCCCCGGGCGAGCACCGAGGGTCGGTGCACTACTTCGAGGAACTCGTCGCGCTCATGGTCCCCGTGTCGGCGGGCGTCACCGTCGGCGTCTTCTTGGACGGCGACTCCACGGCGCTGCCGGAACCGCGACTCTCGCGGTGGTCGAGCGAGTGGTCCGCGGCGGCGGCCGACGAGACCCCGTGAACGGTCCGGCGCCCGCTCAGGGCTCGACCCACTCGCCGCTCTCGTCGGAGCGCTCGACGGCGTCGAGAACCCGCTGGACCTCGTAGCCGTCCCCGAAGGACGGGTGGAACTCCTCGCCGTCGCGCACCGCCGAGAGGAACTCGTAGTTCTCGTGGACGAACGTGTGCTCCCAGCCGAGGACGTGCCCCGGCGGCCACCAGTGGTCGAGGTACGGGTCGTCGCCGTCCGTGACGAGAATCGTCTCGTACCCCCGTCCGTCGCCGCGCTTGTACTCCAGTTCGTTCAGTCGCTCCAAGGAGAACTTCAGGCTCCCCTCCGTCCCGTGGACCCGAATCGTGTGGTCGTTCTTGTGGCCGTCGGCCACCCGAGAGGCCTCGAACGTGCCCATCGCGCCGTTCTCGTACTCCACCTGCGCCGTGTAGGCGTCGTCGACGGTCACCGCTCTGGTCTCGTCTTCGCCCTCGACCGGTCGCTCGTCGACGAACGTCCGGAGGTGGCCGGAGACGCGGTCTATCTCGCCCGCACGCTCGCCGACGAGGAAGCGCGCGAGGTCGACCGTGTGCGCGCCCAGGTCACCGAGGGCGCCGCTCCCGGCCAGTTCCTTCGAGTTGCGCCACGACCACGGCGCCTCGGGGTCGACGAGCCAGTCCTGTAGGTAGCGTCCGTTTATCTCCCGAATCTCGCCGAGTTCGCCGTCGTCGATGAGTCCTTTCGCGTACCGAATCGCGGGGACGAAGCGGTAGTTGAACGCGTTGCCCGCGGGGACGCCGGCGTCGGCGGCGGCGTCGCGCATCTCCTCCGCAGTTTCGAGGGTGGGCGCGAGCGGTTTCTCGCAGAAGACGGGCGTGCCGGCCTCCAGCGCCGCGATGGAGGGTTCGGCGTGGACGTGGTTGGGGCCGAGGTTGTAGAAGGCGTCCACCTCGTCTATCACCGACTCCCACTCGGTCGAGGTGTGCTCGAAGCCGAGTTCGTCGGCGGCGTCGGCGAGTGCCTCCTCGTCGCGGCCGACGAGGGTGTGTCGATTTATCTCCGGTGCGTCGGGGAAGAACATCGGCAGTCGCGCCAATGCGTTCGAGTGGGCTTTACCCATGAACCGGTAGCCGAGGATTCCGATGTCGAGCGCCATGCCGGCGCTTCACGCGGCGGCGGTTTAGCGTTTCATATCCGTCGGGTCCCCGACGCTTTGCGCGCCCCTCACTCCGCCCAGTAGGCCTCGCCCGGTTGCGTGTCGAACACGGCGCGGTCGAGGATGTCGACGGCCTTCTCCAGTCCCTCGTTCGAGGAGGTCAGCGAGTCCTCGTGTTCGATGGAGAGCGCCCCCTCGTAGCCCACCATTCGGAGCGTCGACACCACGTCCTTCCAGTGGCTCTCGCCGTGGCCGTAGCCGATGGAGCGGAACAGCCACGAACGGTTCGACTCGTCGGTGTAGTCGGTGGTGTCGAGGACGCCTTTCAATCTCGAGTTCCACGTGTACACCTTCGTGTCCTTCGCGTGGAAGTGGTGGATGGCGTCCTTCTCGCCGAGGAAGCGGATGGCGTGGCAGACGTCGATGTCCTGCCAGTAGAGGTGCGAGGGGTCGAAGTTCGCGCCGATGCGCTCGTTGGTCGCCTCCCGCAGTCGCATCATGCCCGAGGGCTCGTAGACGAGCATGTTCGGGTGCATCTCGATGCCGACGTTCACGCCGTGGTCGTCGGCGAACTCGGCCAGTTCGGACCAGTAGTCGACGGCCACCTCCCACTGGTAGTCGTGCGCGTCGGCGTGCTCCGTCGGCCACGGCGCGGTGATCCAGTTGGGCACCTCGTCGTTCGGCCCGCCCGCGGGAAGGCCGGAGAAGCCGGTGACCGTGTCCACGTCGAGGGCGTCCGCGAGTTCGATGGCCTCGCGCAGTTCCGTGTCGGCCTCCTCGGCCTGCTCTTCGTCGGGGTGCAGCGGGTTGTTATGCGTCGCCAGCGCGCTAATCTGCATGTCGTGTTCGTCGACCAAATCGAGCAGTTCCTCCTGTTTCTCCTCGTCGTCGAGGGTCGCCCGCCGGTCGACGTGGTCGTCGCCGGGGAAGCCGCCGACGCCGAGTTCGACGCCGTCGACGCCGATGTCGTCGAGGTACGAGAGCGCGTCGGGGAGCGATTCGCCGCCGAGCGGAACCGTGAGTACGCCGATGTACATACGCGGACCAAGAGGCGGCGTTCGATTAAAGGTTGAGGATGGGGCGGAAAGAGGACGGCGGCGGTACGCACAGCCTTTTGTTCCTTCGGCGTCCAGTGGGAATTATGCCGACGTATATCGCGCACGTCGACGTCGACGAGATGGAGTACCAGAACCCGCAGGAGTTCGCGTCCATCTGGGGCTCGATCCGCGAAGACGTCGAACAGGCCGGCGGCGAACTCCTCGACACGCACGCCGTCCTCGGCCCGTACGACTTCGACGTTCGCTTCCGCGTCGACGGCGACGACGAGGCGTTCGAGGTGACGCAACTCATCGAGCGTCACGGCCTCGACACCGAGACGTACCAGGCGCTCCCGGTCGACCGTCTCGGCGAAATCGTCGACGACGTGTAGGGCTACCGTCGGAACAGGTCCGAGAACTTCTCGCGGATGCTCGCTTTCTCGCCGAGGCGGAGGTAGTAGGCGTCGCCGCCGTCCTCGTAGTAGCTCGTTATCTCCCGTTTGACCTCGAAGCCGATGTTCTTGTAGAACGCCAACGCGCCCTCGTTCGTCGTCCGGGCGTGACAGGAGACCGACCGGTGGTCGCGGGCCACCTCGGCGACGAGTCGTTCGCCGTAGCCCTGCCCGCGCGCCTCGGGCGCGACGGCGAGAAAGAGGATGTAGCCGTCGCGCCGCGTCGAGGCGAAACCGATGAGCGTCTCGTCCTCGAAGTACAGGTGCGTCGTCGCGCGGCGGTAGGCGTCGATGAAGAAGCCGCGACGCTGCTTCAGCACGCCCTCGGACCGCCGGATGCGCTCTTTCAGCTCCCACGCCTGTTCGGCGTGTTCCGCGGACCCCGGTTGATCCACCCGTTTCTCCACGTTGACGCTCACGCCACCCGATAGAATGGTCACGAATATAACTCCTCCGTCGGGGGAACCGCCGTCGAGCGGAATCTCTCTCCTCGACGATACGTCGGGAACGGACGGGCCACGAACGTTTTGTACGGCTACCGCGAACGCGGCCTCGTACACCGATGTCCGAGACCGAAGGCGGCGTCTCGCGGGTGAAGCGCGTCCGCGGGTCGCTGCGGGCCCTGTTCAGGGAGGCGCTCATCAGCGGCATCGCCGTCATCGTCCCCCTCGTCGTCACCGCCGTCGTCGTCCTCTTCCTGTTCAACGCCATCTACCGCTACCTGAACCTCCTCTCGGACGTCGTCGTGGAGACGCCCGCCGTCACGGTCATCCCGGGCGTGCTGAACGTCTCCCGCGAGACGATGGTCGAACTGCTCGCGCCCGCTCTCCTGTTCGTCTTCGTCCTGTTCGTCGGCCTCGTCGTCAACAGTTCGCGGTACGGCGAACGGGCGGTCGGCCACTTCGACTACGTGATGACGCAGATTCCCGGCGTCGGGTCGGTCTACGACAGTTTTCGGCGCATGAGCGACGTGATGCTCGACAGCGACGCCCAGAACTTCCGCGAGGTGAAACTGGTCGAGTTCCCCCACGAGGGCGCGTACACGCTGGGGTTCGTCACCACCGACACGCCGGACGTGCTCAGCACGCCCGTCGGCCACCCCGACATGAAGACGCTGTTCCTCCCGTTGGCGCCGAACCCCGTGATGGGCGGCCACCTCGTCCACCTCCCCGCGGACCGCGTCATCGACGTGGACATGACCGTCGAGGAGGGCATCCGAACCGTCGTGACCAGCGGCGTCGCCGTCTCCGACTCGGGCGCCGGGTCGGACGCCGGCCTCTCGGAGTCCCAACTCCGCGATATCGCGGGCGCCGCCGCCGCCGACGGGCGGGCGCGTTCGACGCCCGAAGGCGACTACGGCCACCGGCGCGACCCCGTCGACACCGACAGGACGACGGCGTACGACCGGCAAGTCGACCCCGAGCACACCGACACCCCGAACCACCTCGCGGCGCGGGAGGGGGCCGACGCGGGTGCGGGGGCCGGCGAACCGCACGGCCCGCGCGACCCCCCGGAGGCGCGCTCCCGGCCGCCGGAAGAGCGGGAGTCCACCGCGGGGACGCCCGCGGAGATGGCGGGTCGGTCCGCCGACGAGGCCGAGGGGACGGACCGCACCCCGGCCGGCGTGACCGCCGACGACGCCCGCGAGCGAGCGAGCAACGACGCCCGCGACCGCTCGACCGACGACGCTCGCCCGCCCGCCGACCGAAAGCGGGACGGGGACGGCGACGAGGAACCCACGGCATGAGCTTCGAACTCCGCGACCACACCGCCGACGTGGCCGTCGCCGCGTCCGCACCGTCGCTGTCGGACCTGTTCGCCGCCGTCGCCGACGGCCTCGCCGCCGCCGGGTGCGAGGAGATTCCGGATGCCGGCGGGGAGCGCTTTCCGATAGAAGTGCGCGCCGAGGGCGTCGAGGCCCTCCTGTTCGACTACCTCGACCAACTGGTGTACGAACGCGACGTGCGCGCGGTCCTCCCCGTCGACAACGAGGCCGAAGTGAGAAGCGAGGGCGAGGAGTGGACGCTCTCGGGGTCCGCGCGCGGCGTCCACCTCGCGGACGTGGACGCCCGAGAGGTGAAGGCCGTGACGTACTCGGAGATGCGCGTCGCGGAGACGGACGACGGCTGGGAGGCGTACGTCGTCTTCGACGTGTAGCGCCGGTGGTTATCGAACCCGTCGCCCGTGACCCGCGCGACCCGCGGACGGAATCCTATTCACCCGCCCCGTCGAACTCACATCCATGACCGACGACGACGTGAAGGAGTTCGGCGACATTCGCCTCGAACGCGTCCGCGAGCACGTCTGGGAGATGCCGCGCGAAGGGGAGATGCGGGTCCCCGCGCGCGTCCTCGCCAGCGAGCAACTGCTCGAACAGATCCGACAGGACAAGACGCTCGAACAACTGCGGAACGCGACGCACCTGCCGGGGATGACGAAGTACGCCATCTGCATGCCCGACGGACATCAGGGGTACGGCTTCCCCGTCGGCGGCGTCGGCGCGACCGACACGGAGAACGGCTGTATCTCGCCCGGATCGGTGGGCTACGACATCAACTGCCTTTCGGGCGACTCGGAGGTGCTCTTGGAGTTCGGTCGCCGCCGTCCGATCCGGGAGTTGTGGCGGGACTTCGAGGAGCAACGAGCCGTCGTCGCCGCCGACGAGGACGCTCGCTCTCGGATTCGGCTGTTCACCGAGGAGGGAGACAAGACCGTCTACGAGGTGCGGACGAACGCGGGCGACGAGATAGAGGCGACGGCCGACCATCCGTTCTCGACGCCCGAGGGGATGCGGACGCTCGACTCACTCGAAGTCGGGGAGACGGTACGCACTCGCCCGTTCGTCGGACTGCCGGACGAGGACCCGCCGGAGTTCGTCGTTCTCGACGAGGACGACTTCGCGGGCGAGGACCCGCAACTCGTTCGCGGGCTGAAAGACCGCGGTCTGTTGCCCCTGAAGTCGACCGACGACGCGTTCAATCGCCTCCTGAAGCTGGTCGGGTTCCATACGGGCGACGGGTCGTTCAGCGGCAATCAGTCCTGGTTCTACGGGTCTCCCGAGGACCTCGAATCGATTCGAGCGGACATCGAAGCGGTCGGCTACACCGCCTCGAGAATCTACGAACGGGACCGCGAACACGAGATAGACGGGAATCGGTTCGAGCGAACCGAGTACAGCACTCGCGGGTCAGCGAAGGGATTCAAACAGTTGCTCGTCCGCCTCGGTGCGCCCGACGGGCGAAAGACGGAATCGGCGTTCACCGTCCCCGACTATCTCGACAGGCTCGCAGACTGGCAGAAGGCGCTCTACTTTTCGGCGTTCTTCGGCGCGGAGATGAGCGCGCCGGCCGCGATGGCGGCGAAGAACCTGTACTGCCCGTCGGTCTCTCACAATCGGGTCGCCGACCTCGAAGAGCACGGCGAAGCGTTCGTGCGGGGGTTGATGCGTCACCTGAACGAACTCGGCGTCCGGACGAACGCGCTGGAGGAGGTCGAGCGAACCGAGACGACGGCCGGCGAGACCGTTCGGTTCCGGTTCGGCGTTCAGAACGACTCCGAGAACCTCGTTCGGTTCTTCAGCCGCATCGGGTACCGATACAATCGACAGAAGGCGAAACGCGCGGCGCTGGCGACGGCGTACCTCCGACGGAAAGAACGCGTCATCGAAGAGCGAGCGCGAATCGCAGAGGAAGCCCGCGCGTTGGCCGACGGCGGCGTCGCACCGAAAGAGATCAAAGCGCGGTTCGACGTGAACGAGCGATTCGTCGAACGGAGTCTGTACGGCGGGCGTGAGGGGCGTCCGCGACCCCCAGCTGACTTCCCCGACTACGAAGCGTTCTGTTCGCAGCGAACCGTTCGAGACGACCTGACGGTCGAAGCCGAAATCGAGACCATCCGGGAGAAGGGTCGGAAAACGGTGTACGATATCGGCGTCACACACGACGCTCACAACTTCGTCGCCAACGGATTCGTCGTCTCCAACTGCGGCGTGAGAATGATGAAGACGAACCTCACGTACGCCGAGTTGGAGGGGAAGGAGGAGGAACTCGTCGACTCGTTGTTCGCCAACGTCCCCTCGGGTCTCGGCGGCGGCGGCATCGTGCAGGGCGACGTGGACGCCGTCGAGGGCGTCCTCGACCGCGGCGTGGACTGGGCGTTGGAGCACGGCCACGCCGTCGAGGACGACTTGGCCCACTGCGAGGACGAGGGCCGACGACCGGACGCCGACTCCGACGCCGTCTCGCAGAAGGCCAAGGACAGGGGGAAGAACCAACTCGGCAGCCTCGGGTCGGGCAACCACTTCCTCGAAGTCCAGCGCGTGACCGACGTCTTCCGGGAGGACGTGGCGGGCGAGTTCGGTCTGGAGGAAGACCAGATAGTCGTGCTCATCCACTGCGGGTCGCGGGGACTGGGCCACCAGGTGTGCTCGGACTACCTGCGGAAGATAGAGAAGGAGCACGGGGACCTCTTGGAATCGCTCCCGGACAAGGAACTGGCCGCCGCGCCGGCCGGGTCCCGACTCGCGGAGGAGTACTACGGCGCGATGTGCGCCGCCATCAACTTCGCGTGGGTGAACCGCCAACTCATCATGCACCGGACGCGGCGGGTGTTCGAGCGGGTGTTCGGCCGCGACTGGGAGGCGATGGAGATGGACCTGCTGTACGACGTGGCGCACAACATCGCCAAGAAGGAGGTGCACGACGTGGGGGGCGAGGAGCGCGAACTGTACGTCCACCGGAAGGGGGCGACGCGCGCGTTCCCGGCCGGGCGACCGGAACTCCCCTCGGCGTACCGCGACGTGGGCCAACCCGTCATCATCCCGGGGAGCATGGGCGCCGGGAGCTACGTCCTGCGCGGCGGCGAGCGCTCCTTGGAGCAGACGTTCGGGTCGACGGCGCACGGCGCGGGCCGGACGATGAGTCGGACGCAGGCCAAACAGGAGTACTGGGGCGAGACGGTGCGGGACGAACTCCGCGACCAGCAGAAGATATACGTCAAGGCGCAGTCGGGCGCCACCGTCGCGGAGGAGGCGCCGGGCGTCTACAAGGACGTGGACGAGGTGGTGCGCGTCTCGGACGAACTCGGAATCGGGGACAAGGTGGCCCGGACGTTCCCGGTGTGCAACATCAAGGGCTGAATCGGGGTTCGACCCCGAATCCGCGACTCACGCGCGAGTCGGGTTCGCCGGCGCGTCGGCGCGGTCCTCGCGGCGCTTGTAGAAGTAGTACGCGAGGGCCGCGAGACCGACGAACAGGGCGGCGACGCCCTCCTGCGGGACGCCGCCCGCGAGGAGCGTCGTCGTCACGTCGGCGAGACCGAGGGCCGCGAGCAGGAGGCCGCCGCCGAGTACCCACGCGCGGTTGTCGTTTCTGAGCTGCTGGTACTCGCCGGCCTCGATGAGCGCCATCTCCTTTTCGTGTTCGAGGCGGGTGAGGTAGAAGGCGAGGCCGAGAGCGCCGAGGGCGAAGACGGCGAACGGAACGAAGAACGCGGCGTCGCCGACGATGGACTGGATGATGAGAGTCATATCGCACTCTCAGACGCGCGCCGAGGAGATATACCCCGCGTGAGCGGTGCTGACTCCCCTACGGTCCGTTCGGTCCCTTCGGTCCGCTCGGCCCCCGCGGTCCCGACCGCGGTCCGCTCCCGATGTCGACGTACTCGGACTCGGGGACGGGGTCGACCTCTTGGCCGTCCTCGAAGCGGACGAACGAGAGGTAGAAGGGGCTCCCGCAGGGCGACTCCAGCGCCGGGTTCTCCACGTCGTCGGCCCCGCTCACCTCGCCCGTCCAGCGCAGGCCGTCGGCGTCGCTCTCGCCGCAGACGAGGCGGACGCCGTCGGCGTCCCCGTCCTCGAACGACTCGCCGGGGTCGGCGTACTCCCACCCCGTCAGCGGGTACGGCGTGACGGACTTATCGGAGAGGTAGCCGTCGCGTTCGAGTTCGACGACGGCCCCGCAGTGCGGGCAGTAATACCTGACCGGATAACTCATCGCCGGAGGTTGGCGCGTCAGCGACTTAACGCCCTCGTCGGCGCGGCGGGGCGCGAGGAAGTTCGACGCTCGGCGGCCGAAACTCAGACCTCGGACGGCCCGCCGTCGACGTAGCGGAAGGCGACGTTCGCCCGTTCGGCGGTCACCTCGTCGCGCCGCGAGTCGCCGACGAACACGGCGTCCGCGGGGTCGGCGTCTATCCGTCGGAGCGTCTCCAAGAGCGGTTCGGGGTCGGGCTTCCGCGTCGCCACGGTGTCGCGGCCGACGACGGCGTCGACGCCCGCCGTCAGGTCGTGCGCGTCGAGGGCGAGGCGACAGGCGTCCTCGCAGTTGAGCGAGCAGACGCCCTCCCGGTCGAACGCGCCGACTCGGTCGGCCGACGCGAGGCGCGCCGAGCGCCGCGCCCCGTCGCGTTCGTGGTCGGCGACGACCGCCTCGACGTCGTCCCGCATCCCGTGTTCGTCCGCGAGGTCGAGCATCGCCCACAGGTCCATCCCGCCGGCGTCGACGCCCGCCGCCCGGAAGGTCTCTTCCGCCTCCGCGGCGACGGCGTCCCAGTTCACGGCGAGGTGGACGAGCGTTCCGTCGAGGTCCCAGACGACCGCGTCGTACTCCGCCGAGAGTCCGAGCGGTCCCGTTTCGTTCGACATGCCCGAACTGTCGGCCCCCGCGCGAAAGACCGCTTCGGTCGGACTTTTCAGTGTGGGTCCCCCACGTAGGGTATGACCGAACTCGCCGGTCAACACGAACGGACCGCGTCCGACCGCCTCGACGCTCAGCGGCCGCGTTGCCGCCGATGCGGACGCCGTCCGGCGAGTTCCGACCCCCGGACCCGACCGCCGAACCGAACGGCGCCGACCGACCGACGAGCGGGGAATCATGGCTCGGCGTAGCGGACGCGAACGCGGACTGTTCGGCCGCCTCCGCGACGCCGTCGCCCGCGTCCGCGAGGACGTGGCGGCGATTCAGGAACGCGACCCCGCCGCGGGCGGGACGCTCGACGTACTCCTCTTCTACCCCGGCATGACGGCGGTGTGGACCCACCGGGTCGCACACGCCCTCTGGAAGCGGGACCGCCGATTCGCCGCGCGCCTGCTGTCGCACTCGGCCCGCCTCCTCACGGCCGTCGAGATACACCCCGGCGCGGAACTCGGCCGCCGCGTCACCATCGACCACGGCGCGGGCGTCGTCGTCGGCGAGACGGCCGACGTCGGCGACGACGTACACTTCTATCACGGCGTGACGCTCGGCGCGAACCAACCGCACGCCGGGAAGCGACATCCGACCGTCGAAGACGACGTCGTTCTCGGCGCGGGCGCGACGCTCGTCGGCGCCATCACCGTCGGGGAAGGCGCCTCTATCGGCGCCAGCGCCGTCGTCAGCAAGGACGTGCCGCCGGGCGCGACGATGGTCGGTAACCCCGCGCGGCGCGTCGACGAGGCGGACGAAGCCGAGGAAGCGGACCCCGAGGAGACGGACGGACCGCTGGAGAACGGCGAGTGCGCCGACGAGGCGGTGAGCGAGGGACACGCGGACGGAAGTGGGAAGGGAGACGACGGCGGGAGCGAGACCGAGTGCGGCGACGACTCCGAGGCGGACGCGGAGACGGCCCACTCCCGACAGCCCTGCTGAGTAGCCTAAGTAGCGTCGTCCGCGACCCGTCCGCGTCTCCCGGGAGCGGTCAGTCGAGGACGCCGCGCGCGATGATGTCCTTCTGTATCTCGCTGGTCCCCTCGTAGATGGTCGTTATCTTCGAATCGCGGTACATCCGCTCGACGTCGAAGTCGGTCGTGTAGCCGTAGCCGCCGTGAACCTGGACGGCCTCGTTCGTCACGTCGACGGCCGCCTCGCTGGCGAAGTACTTCGCCATCGCGGCCGCGGTGCGCGGGTCCTCCCCCGCGTCGTCCTGCCGGGCCGCCTCGCGGACCATCAGGCGCGCGGCCTGTATCTGCGTCGCCATCTCGGAGAACTTGTGGCGGACGGCCTGGATGTCCGAGATGGGGCCGCCGAACTGCTCTCGGTCGCCCGCGTACGCCTTCGCCTCGTCGAACGCCGACTGCGCGAGGCCGACGGCCTGCGCGGCGATGCCGACGCGCCCGCCGGTGAGGATGTGAAATGCGGCTGAGAGCCCCTTTCCCTCCTCGGTGAGTCGGTTCTCGGCGGGGATGCGCACGTCGTCGAAGACGAGCGCCGTCGTGTCTGAGGCGCGGAGGCCGAGTTTGTGCTCCTTCTTGCCCACCTCGATACCGGCGTCCTTCGGGACGAGGAACTGCGTGACCGACCCGGGGTCCTCGCGGTCCGTCTTGGCGAAGAGGATGCACACCTCTCCCCGTTCGCCGTTCGTGATCCACTGCTTCTTCCCGTCGATGACGTACTCGTCGCCCTCGCGGCGCGCGACGGTGGACATCTCCGCGGGGTTCGACCCGGCGTCGGGTTCCGACAGCGCGAACATCCCCACGGGGCGGCCGTCGACCATCTCCGGCAACCACGTCTCCTTCTGCTCGTCGCTTCCGAACTCCGCGATACACGAGGTGGCGAGACAGTGGACGGACAGCGCCGTCGCCACCGCGAGTTGGCCGTAGGCCACCTGCTCGTTCACGAGGGCGTACGTCGCCCGGTCGGCGTCGAAGCCGCCGTACTCCTCGGGGACGGTCAGGCCCGTCAGGTCGAGGTCGGCGAGGCCGTCCCACACCTCCTCGGGGAACTCCTCCGTCTCGTCGGCCTCCCGCGCCGTCGGGCGAATCTCCTCGACGGCGAACTCCCGGACCACGTCCCGAATCGCTCGCTGCTCGTCGGTGAGGGCCGAATCCGCGCCTGCGAGTGTCATGGCTCTCGTTTCGGTCTATGATGGAAAAAGGTGAGCGAATCGTCGCGGGGGAGATGCGACTTCGTCCGCCGAAGAGCCTTAGACGGTTGACAGCATATCGATGGCCGTGTTCACCTACGCCCTCCTCTGGACCGCGACACACGCCGCGGAACTCTGGTGTCTGCTCTGCTCGCTCTCGGTGTGAGAAGGTCGACTCCGTCCGTCGACGGCGTCACCGCGAGACGGAGGCCCGCGACCGCTGCCCATGTGACTGGCCGACACACCTGCGGCAGCGTTAGGTGCGCGCGCGACACTCATCGGCCCATGACGGAGATTTCGCTGGATGGCCGGACGCTCGCGGGCGTCGCCAACGGGGAGGACGGCGAGGTGAGCGCGGAGACGAGGTTCCGATTCGAACAGGACGGCGAGCGCATCTCCGCGACGTACGCGGGGGGAGACGTGGCTGACGGCTATCTGGTCGGCACGCTCGACGGCGGGGAGTGGGACGTTCGGTACGTACAGATGAACGCCGACGGCGAGACGGCCACCGGGCACTCGGTGGGAACGGTCACGCTCCTCGACGACGGACGCGTCCGCGTCGAAGACGTCTGGGAGTGGGAGTCGAGGGACGGCGCTGGCGAGTCGGTGTTAGAGGAGGTAGACGGCGCCCAACGGTCTCGCCGGTAGTCGCCGGTAGCCGGTCCGCCGCTGAACGGCGACGCGGCGCGAGCGAACTCAGACGTCTCGCAGGAACGCCGTCACGTCCACCGGGTCGGCGTCGAGGCCGCCGCCCTGCGCGAACGGCGGGCCGCCGCCTCCGCCGCCGCCGAACTCGTCGGTCGCTCCCTCGACGACGTCGCCGGCGTGGACGCCGCTCTCCCCGTCGGCGGTGACGACGACGTACGGTCGTTCGCCCGCGCCGACGACGGCCACCACGTCGGCGCCGCCCGCCTCGCCGACGGCCGACTTCGCCGCCTCGCCCGCGCGGTTGGCGTCGAAGCCGTCGAGGACGCCGACGCGCCACGTCGCCCCCTCCTTCGTGACCGTCTCGAACTCCGCGATTCGGTTCTCCAGCAGTTCGGATTCGAGTTCGCGGACCTCTCGCTCTAACCGCTCGTTGTCCGCCCGGAGCGACGCCGCCGCTTCGCCGACGTCCGCGACGCCGGTTTCGAGTTCGCGGGCGGCGTCGAGGGCCGCGCGGTGGACCGCCGCGCGCCGGTCGATGCCCGCCGCGCCGACGGCGAACTCCACGCGGGTGAGTCCCTCGCCGGGGTTCGAGCGTCCGAGGACGGTGACGGGGCCTATCTCCGCGGTGTTCGAGACGTGCGTCCCGCCGCAGGCGGCCACGTCCCAGCCGTCGACGGTGACGAGACGAACCGTGTCGGCGTCGTCCATCACGCCCTCCTCGGTCTTGGTGTTAAACGCCACCTCCGCCCGGTCGAGGGCCTCCTCGGTCGGAACCTCCTCCCACGAGACGCCGCGGGACTCCCAGACGGTGCGGTTGACGAGGCGTTCGAGTTCGACCAGCACCTCGTCGTCGATGTCGGTGGAGGTGACGAAGTCGACGCGCACCTTCTCGGGCGAGATGTCGAACCCGCCGTAGCCGAGGTCCGAGAGCACCTCCCGACCGGCACCGTAAAGAACGTGACTAGCCGTGTGTGCGCGCATGCAGTACGTCCGGAACTCGTCGTCGACGACGCCGGTCACCCGGTCCCCCGGCGAGAAGTCGGGGTCGGATTCGAGCGTGTGAACCACAGACTCCGTCCCCGCGTCCGTCTGCACGTCTTCGACCGGGACGCCGTCGAGCGTCCCCCTGTCGGCGGGTTGGCCGCCGCTCTCGGCGTAGAAGTACGTCCGGTCGAGCGTCACCGCGCGGCCGTCGACGCCCGTCACCTCGGCTTCGAACTCGCGAATCGTCGGCTCCGCGGGAGCACGCGTCAGCATGCTTCACCCGTGCGCCGCCGGCCGACAAAAGTGGTGTCGTCGCGTCAATCGAGGGCCGGAGGGGTCGCCTACTCGTCGACGAGTGTCACGCCCAGTCGCTCTTCGAGGGCGCGGACGAGCGACCCGCCGACGTCCGCGCGGGTGGCCCGCCCCTGTTCGACGGCGTCGACGTCGGACTCCTCGGCGTCGAGTTCCGCCGCGAGTTCCTCGACGGTCAGACCCGCCTCCTGGCGGGCGTTCGCCACCACGTCGCCGTAGTCGGAGACGAGGTAGGGGAGTCGGTCCTTCTCGTAGTTCGTCCCCTGCTCCCAGTGCTTGGAGTCGCCCTTCGCCTGGTCGTACATCTTCGCCTGCCGCTGGGCGGCGCGTTTCTTCCGGTTCGGCTCCCCGTCCGAGGAGGACGAACCGCCGGACGACGACCCGCCGCCCTCGTGCCGGGAGTCGTCGTGCGGCGCGCAGTCCGGGCAGACCAAGAGGTCGGCGCCGGCGACGTTGGCGCGGCGGAGTTTCGGCGTCGAACGACCGCAGAGTTCGCAGCTATCGCCGTCGTTCCCGCCTCCCCCGCCTCCGGTGGAGTACTTCGGCATACACCCACGTACCCGCTCTATCCTTTTAAAATGGTGGACGGTGGACGGAGTGTCGGCGGCGTGTGCAGACGCGAGTGAGACGTCCGGTTACGGAACGGAGAACTCTCTCCGGAAGTAGTGTCGGAAGGATTGTGCGTGGGTGATGTCCCGGAAGGGAATCACCTGCATCGATGTGAAGGTTCGTTGGAACCTCCCGTGCGATGCGTGGGACCGGATTTGAACCGGCGGACTCCTACGAGACAGCGCCCTCAACGCTGCGCCGTTGGCCTGGCTTGGCTACCCACGCTCGCTGTGTCGTGTTGCACTCCATCGTTGTTCGGGGTAATTTAAATGAGTTTCCTTTCGCCGCCCACGTGTCGGGCGTTCGCAGGCGCCACGCGGTCGGTACGGTTTTGGCCGCCGAGGCTCCCCCTTCGGACATGGAACTCCGCGCTCGAAACCACGTCCCCGCGGTGACGGCGGCGCTGAGCGCCGTCTCGCTGGCGCTCGTCTTCGGCACCGTGCTCGGCTACGTCCCGGAGTCGTCGCTCCCCCGCGCCTCCGAACGCACGCTGGCCGCCATCCCGCACCTGAACGCGGTGCTCAGCACGACGGCCATCGGAACCATCCTCCTCGGCGTGCGCGCGATACGCCGCGGCGACGTGAGCCGGCACCGGACGCTGATGCTCACCACGCTGGCGCTGTTCGTCGCCTTCCTCGTCTGCTATCTCTACCGTATCGCGCTCGTGGGAACGGCCGAGTTCCCCGGCCCCGCGGCGGTGTACCGCTTCGTCTACCTCCCGACGCTGGCTATCCACATCCTCCTGGCCATCGCCTGTATCCCGCTGGTCTACTACGCCGTCCTCGTCGCCGTGACCCGACCGGTCGCGGAGATATACGACAGCGCGCACAGGCGGGTCGGCCGCGTCGCGGCGTCGCTGTGGCTCGTCTCCTTCTTCCTCGGCGACGTGGTGTACCTCCTGCTGTACCACGTCTACTGACTGCTGGTCCGGCGGTTCGGGGGACGACGTCGATTAAGAAACGAATCGCGGGGCGGGCGTTCGAGCGTCTACAGCAGGTTCCGGATGGCCTTCTTGATGCTCGAACCCTTCTGTATCTTCTCGAGCGACCGCAGCGTGTCCTTCTCCTCGTCGAGGTTCGCTTCGAGCGGCCCCTTCACGTCGCCCTCGAACTCGAGTTCGTTGGCGAGCGTGATGAGCGACTGGTACGCCGTTATCTCCACGCGCTCGGTCTTGATGCCCGCCGTGAGGTTGAACGGCGTCTTGAGGTCGTCCGACCCCACCTCCCGCTCGAACTCCTCGCGGTCGCGCAGCAGACCGTCGAGGACGCCGCTCTCGGCCTCCTCCGGCGTCTCGCCGAGTTCTCGGAACACCCGTTCGAGGCGTTCCACCTGCTGCCGCGTCTCGTCGCGGTGAGACGAGAAGCCCTTCGCGAGTTTCTCGTCCGGCGTCTCGGCGGCGAGTTCGTCCAGCACGTCGACGAGTCGGTTCTCCACGTAGTACATCTGCTTGAGTTCGTGCACGAACAGGTCGCGTGACGTTTCGAGGACCATCGTAGTACGGACGTGTCGCGCGACGCGGATAAGCAGCACCGGCCGCGAGGCAGACTGTCGGTCACAGTCTGGTATCGGGGCGACACTGTCGTCTCGGAGCGATTCGTCTCGGACCGGTGGCGGGCGAACGCGAACCGGTCGCGTCAGTCGTCGGCGAGCGTCGCGTCCTCGGAGATGGCGGGTCGGGAGACGTCGCGGTCCGTCGCCTCCCCGTCGATGTCGTAGGGGTACTCGCCGGTGACGCACCCGAGACAGAGGTCCGTCCGCGACTCGCCGAGCACCTCGCTGATGGCGTCGATGGAGAGGTACGAGAGGCTGTCGGCGCCGATGTCGTCGCGTATCTCCGCCGTGGTCTTATCCGAGGCGATGAGTTCCTCGCGCGTGGCCATGTCGATGCCCATGTAGCAGGGGGCGACGATGGGCGGCGCGCCGATGCGGACGTGCACCTCCTCCGCGCCGGCGTCGCGGACGAGTTGGACGAGTTGTCGGGAGGTGGTGCCGCGGACGATGCTGTCGTCGATGATGGTGACCGAACGCCCCTCGATGGTGCTCTTTATCGGATTGAGCTTCAGGCGGACGGCGCGTTCGCGTTCGTCCTGCGTCGGCATGATGAACGTCCGACCGACGTAGCGGTTCTTCATCAGGCCCTCGGCGAACTCGACGCTGTCCTCGCCCTCGCGGGGGTCGCCGTCGGGCGTCGTCTCGTTGGCCGCCTCGGCGTACCCGGAGGCGAACGCGCGGCCGGAGTCGGGGACGGGCATCACCACGTCGGACTCGACGCCGGACTCCTCCCAGAGCTTTCGACCCAGGTCGCGGCGGGCCTCGTAGACGAGGGTGTCGTCGATGACGGAGTCGGGGCGGGCGAAGTAGACGTGCTCGAAGAAACAGTGGGCGGTGTCCTCCCGTTCGACGAGTTGGTAGGTGTCGTAGCCGGAGCCGTCGGCGTCGAGGACGACGAGTTCGCCCGGTCGCACGTCGCGGACGAGTTCGCCGTCGAGGGTGTCGATGGCCGCGGACTCGCTGGCGAGGACGTAGCCGTCCTCCAGTTCGCCGATGCAGAGCGGCCGGTTGCCTTCGGGGTCCCGGACGCCGAGCACCGTCTCGTCGTGCATGATGGTCAGCGAGTAGGAGCCGTGGATGCGCGTCATCGTGTGTTTGACGGCGCGGACGAGGTCCTCTTCTAAGAGATTCCGAGCGAGTTCGTGGGCGATGACCTCCGTGTCGCCCGCCGAGGTGAACGCGTGCCCGAGGTCCTCCAGTTCCGCGCGTATCTCGTCGGCGTTCACGAGGTTGCCGTTGTGCGCGAGGCCGAGCGACCCCGACTTGAACGAGACGGAGAACGGTTGGGCGCAACAGGAGCCGAGACCCCCGGAGGTGGGGTAGCGGACGTGCCCGATGCCCGTCGCCCCCGCCAGCGAGTCGAGGTCGGACTCGCCGAACACGTCGCCGACGAGTCCCGTCTCGACGTGGCTGTGCTGTTGGAACCCGTCGTGGGTGACGATTCCCGCCGACTCCTGCCCGCGGTGCTGAAGCGCGTACAGGGAGTAGTACAGGGGCCGCGCGGCGGCGCGGTCCGAGAGGGCGACGCCGACGACGCCGCACTTCTCGGTGGGCCCCGAGAGGTCCGCGGCGGTCGGTTGCTGTCGGCCCGCGTCGCGTCCGGGTGTGGGGGTCTGAGCGTCCCGCCCGTCTGACATACACGAGAGTCCGGCGCCGAAGCGTAAAAAACCCGTCCTTGTGCCTTCTTTGCCGGTTCTAGAGGCGATTATGTGCACATTCGTGCATTATCTGACGCGGTCGGACTGGAGGGGTTACTCGACGGCGAGTCGATGATACGGACGGCACTGCTGCTCGGGGAAAGGAGAGAAGAGACGAGAGAGAGGAGAGGCCGCTTCAGTTACCGTGGTCGCCCGACTTCGACTGCCACTCGTAGTCGCGGCGTTTGGCGGACTTGCCGAACCCGCACGAGGAGCACTGCTTCTTCTTCACGTGGTAGGACTTCTCACCGCAGCGACGGCACTTCACGTGCGTCGTCTTGTTCTTCTTTCCTTGGCTCGGGGTTCCTGCTCCCGTCATGCTTTGATCGTGACGACGTTATCGCCGCGTATAATGGTTGTGTCTTCCACCGGCGTCACTTCTATCTCGCCGAGGATGGTCTCCTCTTCGTCGGCCGGCGCCTCGAGGACAACGTTCATGTGCTGGTCGTAGCCCGCCAGAGTTCCGTGGTAGGAGCTCCCGTCTTTCAGGTTGACGGTCACGGATTCTTCCAGCGAAGCCTCGAGTACGTCGAGGGGTCGTCCGCTCATGGCAACAACGCATCGGGTTTCGGTATTAAAGGTGCCGAACGCACGTCCGATTCCTCATCGGTCGTTGACAGCTCCGACCGAGGCGACGGGCACTCGCACCGTCACGACGCTGCCCTCCCCGTCGGCGGCGTCGCCGACGTCGAGTTCGCCCCCGAGACGCCGGACGACCGTGCGGACCAGCCAGAACCCCAGTCCGCTCCCGTGGACGAGCGACGTCTCCTCGCCGTCCCGCAGCACCGCGCGCTCGTGGTCGGGGATGCCGGGCCCCTGGTCGGTCACGGTCACCTCGACCCACTCCCCCTCGCGCGTCGCGGCGACGGTGACCGTCGGACGCTCCCGTTCGGCGTGTTTGACGCCGTTCTCGCACAGTTCTTCGAGGGCGACGCCGAGGCGCGAGGAGACGGGGACGTCGTCGTCGGCCGGGCGTCCGATCCGAACGGTCGCCGACGGCCGCGCGAGTTCGACCGTCGTCTGCGTCTCCCGCAGCAGCGCCGACAGCGGCGTCGACCGGGTGGGAAACTCCTCGAAGGCGCGCTCTATCTCCGCGACTTTCTCCGCCAGCGACAGCCAGTGCTCGACGGTTCGGCCGATCACCCGCGCCGACGCCGCCACCGCCTCGTCCTCGTGTCGGGCGAGCGTCGTCGCGTGGCCGTGCAGCAGGTTCAGGTCGTTTCGGATGTTGTGCCGCAGCACGCGGTTGAGAACCTTCACCTGCTGTTCGCGCCACTTCTGTCTCGTCACGTCGACGTACACCGCGACGACGCCGACCACCGTCCCGTCGACGCGGCGCGGCGTCGCGCGGACGACGGTGGAGACGACGTTGCCGTCGGCGGTGAGAAAGTCCCGCTCCTCGCGGTCGTACGTCCCCTCGCGGGCGCGTTCGTACCCGCCGTTCCGGTGTCGCTCCGCGGAGTCGGCGGTGTAGAACGCCGCGACGCGGCGCCCGACAACTTCCTCGCGGGCGTAGCCGAGTCGGTCGAGGAACCGCCCGTTGCAGTCCTCCACGACGGGGTGGCCCGCCTCGTCGGGACGCGTCACGAGCAGCATCACCGGCAGATACTCGAAGGGGTCCGCCTCCACCTCCGCCGCGAGTCTGCTCGTGTCCATACGTGTCCGGAACAGGACACCTTCGATATTTAATCTTTCTTATGAGTTGACTAGACCCCGCGAGGTCGGCGCGGAGGCCGCCGGACGCGGCGAGGGTCGGACGAGCGGCGTAACCCACGTAGTTTTTAATACCCCAGTGTGTAGCCCCACTTACTGCTACACCCGCGGGTAAGTGTGACGGCGCCGGGCCGTCGCACGCGGGGCCGACGACCGACGTGCTGTAAGATGCCGGGGCCGTTCAGTCCCGTGACGCGGACGCGCCTTCGCCGGCGCGTCCGGGAATCGGCGGGGCGTTTGAGTGAGCACCTTCGCCACAGTTGTGGCTTTCAATGCTCGGAAAACCATGGAAATCGAAATCGCAACCATAGGCGGATACGAAGAAGTCGGTCGCCAGATGACGGCGGTACGTGCGGGCGACGACGTCGTCGTCTTCGACATGGGCCTGAACCTGAGTCAGGTCCTCATCCACGACAACGTGGAGACCGAAAAGATGCACAGCCTCGACCTGATCGACATGGGCGCCATCCCGGACGACCGGGTCATGTCCGAACTCGAGGGCGACGTGAAGGCCATCGTGCCGACGCACGGCCACCTCGACCACATCGGCGCCATCTCGAAACTCGCCCACCGCTACGACGCGCCCGTCGTGGCGACGCCGTTCACCATCGAACTGGTGAAACAGCAGGTCGAAGGGGAGAACAAGTTCAACGTCGGCAACGACCTCGTGAAGATGAGCGCCGGCGAGACGATGTCCATCGGGGACTCCGGCAACGTCGAACTGGAGTTCGTCCACGTCACACACTCCATCATCGACGCCATCAACCCCGTCCTCCACACCCCCGAGGGCGCCGTGGTCTACGGCCTCGACAAGCGCATGGACCACTCGCCGGTCCTCGAAGACCCCATCGACATGGAGCGCTTCCGAGAGATCGGTCGCGAGGGCAACGGCGTCCTCGCCTACATCGAGGACTGCACGAACGCCGGCCGGAAGGGGCGCACCCCCTCCGAGTCCGTCGCGCGGCGCCACCTGAAGGACGTGATGACCTCCGTCGAGGACTACGACGGCGGCATCGTGGCGACGACGTTCTCCTCGCACATCTCCCGCGTCTCCTCCATCGTCGAGTTCGCCAAGGATATCGGCCGACAGCCCGTTCTCTTGGGCCGTTCGATGGAGAAGTACTCCGGCACCGCAGAGCGCCTCGGCTTCGTCGACATCCCCGACGACGTGGGGATGTACGGCCACCGAAAGTCCGTCGACCGGACGTTCAAGCGCATCATGAAGGAGGGCAAGGAGAACTACCTCCCCATCGTCACGGGTCACCAGGGCGAACCGCGCGCGATGCTCACCCGCATGGGCCGCGGCGAGACGCCGTACGAACTGGACGACGGCGACAAGGTCATCTTCTCCGCGCGGGTCATCCCGGAACCGACCAACGAGGGCCAGCGCTACCAGTCCGAACGCCTGCTGAAGATGCAGGGCGCGCGCATCTACGACGAGATTCACGTGTCGGGCCACCTCCGCGAGGAGGGCCACTACCAGATGCTCGACGCGCTCCAGCCGCAGCACGTCATCCCCGCTCACCAGAACCTCAAGGGCTTCGCGCCGTACGTGGACCTCTGTGAGTCGCAGGGGTACGCGCTGGGGCGCGACCTCCACGTGACGCGGAACGGCAACATGATCCAACTGGTGGAGTGAGATGAACTCGGAAGCGACGGAGGAGCGGGTGCTCGAAGCCGTCCAAGAGCGGCGGCAGCTCGTCAACGACGCGCTCGACGAGGACGTGCCGATGGCGGAACCCGAACGGCTGTACGAGGCCACGCGGTACCTCCTGCAGGCGGGCGGCAAGCGGCTCCGCCCGACGGTGACGCTTCTCACCGCCGAGGCGCTCGCGGACGTCGAACCGCTCTCGGAGGAGTACCGGGCGTTCCCGGGCGTCGACGGCACGACGGTCGACGTGATGGCCGCCGCCGTGAGCATCGAGGTCATCCAGTCGTTCACCCTCATCCACGACGACATCATGGACGACGACGACCTCCGTCGCGGCGTCCCCGCGGTGCACAAAGAGTACGACACCGAGACGGCCATCCTCGCCGGCGACACGCTGTACGCGAAGGCGTTCGAGCTGATGACCGACACCGGCGCGGACCCCGCCAACGGCCTCGAAGCCGTCCGACTGCTCGCCACCACCTGCACCAAGATCTGCGAGGGACAGGCGCTGGACGTGGAGTTCGAGCGCCGGACGGAGGTGGTGCCCGACGAGTACCTCGACATGGTCGAACTGAAGACGGCGGTGCTGTACGGCGCCGCCACCGCGACGGCCGCGGTGCTGATGGGCGCCGACGACGAGACGGTCGAGGCGCTCTACCGCTACGGCATCGACTCGGGGTGCGCCTTCCAGATTCAGGACGACGTGCTCGACCTGACCGTCCCCTCGGAGAAACTGGGGAAACAGCGCGGGTCGGACCTCGTCGAGGACAAGGAGACGCTCATCACCCTCCACGCGCGCCAGCAGGGCGTCGACGTGGACGGACTCGTCGAAGCCGACACCGTCGACGGCGTCACCGAAGACGAGATAGACGCCGCCGTCGCCGAACTGGAGGCGGCCGGCTCCATCGACTACGCCCGCGAGACCGCACAGGAACTCACGGACCGGGCGAAGCGCCACCTCGAAGTCCTCCCGGACAACGAGGCGCACTCGCTGCTGGAAGACATCGCCGACTACCTCATCACCCGCGGCTACTGACGCCCCGGACGCGGCGCTGATGCGGCGCGGACGCCGCGCCGACTTCTCCGATTTCTCCCGACCTGCAGTTGCGCTCTCACACTGCACGGCCGCGAAAGCGATATATGCTATCCGTGCCAAGAGTTAACGCACCCCTACCCGTGTGCCCGCGGCGTGGGTGCGGGTCGCGTCGTCGCCGCGTCGCCGCCGGTCGAACGAGGCCGTCCGGCCGGGGGCGGACGCGGGCGGCGCGCGCGTGCCCCAATCCGGGCCTGTTTTTAGGCGGCGGGCGGAAGCGGACGGTAATGGACGACGAGTTACGAGCGCGCGTCGAAGAGGAGGCGGAGAAGCACGCTCTCCTCAACGCGGTCAAGTACGACAGCGACGCCGACGTGGGGGCGGTCATGGGACCGCTGATGGGCGAGAACCCGGATTTCAGACCCCACGGCGACGAGATTCCGGGCGTCGTCGGCGGCGTCGTCGGGCGCGTGAACGACCTCCCGCCGGACGAGAAACGCGCCCGACTGGAGGAGTTGGCCCCCGAGGAACTCGCCGAGATGGAGGCCGAGGAGGAGGCCGACGACCGGACGCTGCCGGACCTGCCGAACGCCGACGACTACGAGGAGGTCAGGATGCGCGCCGCGCCGAACCCGAACGGCCCGTGGCACATCGGCCACGCGCGGATGCCCGCCGTCATCGGCACCTACAAGGAGATATACGACGGGTCGTTCGTCGTCCGCTTCGACGACACCGACCCCGAGACGAAGCGGCCCGACTTGGACGCCTACGACGCTATCTTAGAGGACATCGACTACCTCGGCTTCGAACCGGACGAGGTCATCCGCGCCTCCGACCGCGTGGAGACGTACTACGACCACGCCCGCGAGGTCATCGAGATGGGCGGGGCGTACACCTGCTCCTGTTCGGGCGAGGCGTTCTCGGAGTTGAAGAACGCGGGGGAACCCTGCCCGCACCGCGACAAGGACGCCGAGACGACCCGCGAGGAGTTCGAGGCGATGGTCGACGGGGAGTTATCCTCCGGGGAGATGGTGCTCCGAATCAAGACGGACATCGAGCACAAGAACCCCGCCCTGCGCGACTGGGTGGCGTTCCGCATGATAGACACGCCGCACCCGCGCGAGGAAGCGAGCGAGTACCGCTGTTGGCCGATGCTCGACTTCCAGTCCGGCGTCGACGACCACCTCACGGGCGTCACGCACATCATCCGCGGCATCGACCTGCAGGACTCGGCGAAGCGACAGCGGTTCCTCTACGACTACTTCGGCTGGCAGTACCCCGAAGTCGTCCACTGGGGGCACGTGCAGGTGGACGCCTACGACGTGAAGATGTCCACCTCTACGATAAAGGAGAAGATAGACGCCGGCGAACTCGACGGCTGGGACGACCCGCGCGCGCCGACCATCAAGAGCCTCCGCCGCCGGGGGATTCGAGGGTCGGCCATCGTCGACGCGATGCTCGAACTCGGCACCTCCACCTCCGACGTCGACCTCTCGATGTCGGCCATCTACGCGAACAACCGCGATATCGTCGACGACGAGGCGGCCCGCTACTTCCTCGTCCGCGAGGGCGAACGGTTCGCCGTCGAGGGCGGCCCCGAGGCGGGTCATCCGGCGATTCATCCGGACCACGAGGACAGAGGGGACAGAACCGTCCCCGCCGCGGACGGCGTCGTCGTCGAACCCGCGGACGTCCCCGAAGAAGGCGAACGCGTCTGGCTGAAAGGATTCGGCTGCGTCCGCCGCGAGGACGACTCCTTGGTCCACACCGACGACGCCATCGAGGCCGTCCGCTCGGGCGACGTGGACGTGGTTCACTGGGCGCCCGCCGAGGACAACGTTCCCGTCCGGATGCGGACGATGGACGGCGACGTGACGGGCGTCGCCGAACCCGACTTCGCCGACTCGAAGGTGGACGACGTGGTGCAGTTCGAGCGCATCGGATTTGCGAGAGTCGACTCGCAGGGACCCGACGAGTCCGTCGTCTACTGGGCGCACGAGTAGGGGGCGCGACGATGACCCACCTGGTCGACCTCACGCGCCGCGTCGAATCGGGGATGCCGACGTACCCCGGCGACCCCGCCGTCGACGTGACGCCGCACGCGACGCACGGGGCGGACGGCTACCGCGTCTCGCGCCTCGAACTCGGCACGCACGCGGGGACGCATATCGACGCCCCCGCGCACACCGAGGCGGACGGAGCGACGCTCGGGTCGTTCGACGTCGACCGGTTTCGTTTCGACGCCCGCCTCGTCGACTGCCGCGGCGTCGGCGCGAACGGAGAGATAGGCCCGAACGCGGTGCCCGAGAGGGACGGGAACGGAGATGAAGAGAGGGAGATGCTCGTCTTCCGCACCGGGTGGGAGACCGAGTGGGGCACCGACCGGATGACCGACCACCCCTACCTCGCCCCGAAGACGGCCGAACGGTGCGCCGACCGGGGGTTCCACGTCGGCACCGACGCGCTGAGTCCGGACCCGACGGGCGCGGAGTCGGTGCCCGCGCACCGCGCGCTCCTCGGGTCGGAGAGGCTGATAGTCGAGAACCTGTGTAACCTGGGTTCGGTTCCCGAGCGGTTCGAGTTGCTTGCGCTCCCCCTCCGCGTCGACGCCGACGGCGCGCCGGTGCGGGCCGTCGCGCGGGCGTGACTACCCGAGGTCCGAGACGAGAGCGGCCGAGAGGAACACCGGCAGCATCGCGGCGACGCCGAACGCCGTCGAGACGCCCGCGAACCGGTAGGCCGTCGTCACCCACTCCGCGAGGAGGAAGAGGAGCACCGCGGACAGCAGCGAGTCGGTCGAGTGCGACACGGAGCCGAATATCTGACCCGTGATGTAAACGCTGTCGGACTCGACTCGATTCGACTCGACGCCTCCGCTCGCCCTCAGAACAGCACCGCGAGGACGAGGACGACGAGCATGGCGCCCGTGAGAAGCACCTGCATCACCGTCGAGGCGAGGACGCCCGCGGTGGCGTAGAGGGCGACACGCGCGCTCTGTTCGGGGTCGTTGTTGCGCACGAACTCCACGACGAACACCGTGGCGGCGATGCCGAGCAGGAAGCCCACCGGCCCCGTGACGACGAGGAGGACGAGGCCGACGACGACGGCGGCGGCGGTGGTGAGCGAGGACGCGCCGCCCGCCCGCGCCGCGATGGCGCCGCCGAAGTAGTCGATTATCACCGTAAAGAGGCCGACGGCGGTGAGCGTCACGAGCACCGGCAGCGATGGGTCGGCGTACCCCGTCGACCACCAGTAGAGGTAGACGCCGACCAGAGAGAGCAACGCACCCGGGAGGAGGGGGACGACGACGCCGACGACGCCGATTGCGGCGAGTGCGATGGCGAGAAGCGCGATGGCGTCCATGGGGAGTCCTTCGCTCGGCCGGGGGAAATAGGCGGTGCCCGGTCGACGGCGGCGGTCGTCGGTCGGCGGTCGGTCGACTGTAAGTTTATGCGCGTCGCCGTCCCACCTTACCCTATGCCGATAGACCCGAACTTCGAGAAGAACCGGGAAGCGGTGGACGAAGAGGACGGCGTGACGGTGTGGGGACCGGTCGACCCACCGGAGAAACTCGGAATCCACGGGACGCACGTCGCCGTCGACTTCGACATCTGCATCGGCGACGGGGCGTGCCTCGAGGACTGCCCGGTGGACGTGTTCTCGTGGGTCGACACGCCCGACCACCCCGAGTCGGAGGTGAAAGTCGAACCCGCCCGCGAGGACCAGTGCATCGACTGCATGCTCTGCGTCGACGTCTGCCCCGTCGACGCCATCGACGTCGACCCCGGCCGCGCGGGCCGCGTGTGAGCGCCGCACGCTCACTCTATCAAGAATAATTGTTAAGGAATCGGTAGTCCATCGTCACCTAGTGGTGAGTCAACGATGCACACACTCACGCTGACGAAGGGCGTCCCCGACTTCCGGGAGGGGAAGGTGTCGTTCGACGAGGACGGCCACCTCGAACGCGGGAAGACGCCGACGGTGATGAACCCGAACGACGCGTACGCGCTGAACGCCGCGTTGCAGACGCGGGTCAGACACGGCGGGCGCGTCTCGGTGATGAGCATGGGCCCGCCGGGGTACAAGGAGGTGCTCCGGGAGGCGATGGCGACGACGTACGCCGACGACCTCTACTTGATATCGGACCGCGAGATGGCCGCCGCCGACACGTGGGCGACGGCCATCACGCTCAGCGCCGCCATCGAGGAGATGGGCGTCCCCGACCTCGTGTTCGCGGGGTTCAAGACGGCCGACGGGGAGACGGGCCACACCGGCCCGCAGACGTGCTGGTGTCTCGATATGCCCGTCGTGACCCACGTCACCGCTCTCGACATCGACGAGGAGGAAGAGCGGCTCCGCGCGCGGCGGCTGGTGGAGGGCGACCTCTCGGAGACGGAGACGGTGGAGACGGACCTCCCGGCGTTCGTCGTCGTCGACCCGGAGTTCGAGCCGTCCTATCGGACCGCGCGACACCGCCTGACGCTGAAGGACCTGCGCGAGACGGCGCGCGAACGCGCCGAGAGCTACGAGGACGCGTTGACCGTGTGGGACCACGCCGACATCAACGTCGACCCCGACTACATCGGCCTCGACGGGTCGCCCACCATCGTCTCCTCCGTCGACCCGATTCCGAAACCGCCGGCCGAACGCGAGGCGACGATGGTCGACCCGACCGACGCCGAGGAGATGCGCGACGTCCTCGACGCGATGCGACCGCTGGCGGGCGACGCGGGCGACGCCGCGGCCGCGGGGGGTGACTGACCGTGACGCTCGACCCCGGCGAGTACGACATCTCCGAACTCGGTCCGGCGATAAAGGACGTAGACGACGTCGAGGAACTCCGCGAGATTCTGGAGGCCGAGCAGTCCGGCGAGAACCGCGCGGGCGCGGTCGCCCTCGTCGAGAGCCGCATCGAGAAGTTCTCCGAGGACGACGAGGAGGGCGTCGAGGAAATCGACCTCTCGGCGATGTCCGCCGCGGAGGTCGGCAACGCCCTCCAACGCGTCGACGAGGCGAACGAACTCGAACGCCTCCTGCGGGAGGAGACGGAGGGAGAGGACCGCAGCGCGGTGAAGCGCCTGATTCAGCGCCGACTCGACGCCGTGCAGGGGAGCGAGGAGGGAGAGGGCGAGGAGACGGAGGTGGACGACCGTCCGCCCGAGGAGCGACATCCGGAGCTCTCGCACCCGACGCGCGACAAGCGGCACGTTCGGTCGCTCCGGGACGGCCGCTACCGCGACATGTGGGTGTACTGCGAGACGCAGGGCGGCGAACTCGTCTCGGTGTCGAAGGAGATGCTCGGGAAGGCCCGCGAGTTGATGGACGGCTACAACGACCGCTACGCGGGCGGCGAGGGCGGGGACGATGGAGACGAGGAGGAAGAACGCGTCGTGGCGGTCCTCGTCGGCGACGACGTGCGGAGGCACGCCGACGACTGCATCGCCCTCGGTGCGGACGTCGTCGTCGTCCGCGAGGACGACCGCCTCGAACGCTTCCGGCACAAGCCGTACGCCGAAATCGTCGCGGACATGGCCCGCGCCGGGGCGGAGCACGCGGGCGGCGAAGCCGTCGGCGGCCGCGAGGAGGCGTGGCGCGACTACGACAAGCCCCGCTACTTCCTCTTCCCGGCGACGAACAACGGCCGGGACCTCTCGGCGCTGGTGCAGGCCGAACTCGACTCCGGCCTCGCCAGCGACTGCTCGGGGCTCTACATCGACGAGGAGGTCATCTCGAACCCGGTGAAGACCGGCGCCGCGGGCGAGAAGCGGACGTTCGACCGCGTCCTGCACATGAAGCGCCCGGACTTCTCGGGCTTCGAGTACTCGACCATCCTCTGTCTGGACAACCCCCGACGCGAGTTCCACCCGCAGAGCGCGTCGGTCATCCCCGGCAGTTTCGACGTGCCCGACCCGGACCCCGAACGCGAGGGACTCGTCGTCGACCACGAACTCGGCCTCGACGAGGCGTGGTTCCGCGTCGCCGTCACCGACCACGAGCGCTTGGACGAGGGCGTCGACCTGTCCGGCCGCGACGTCGTCGTCGCCGTCGGACGCGGCATCGGCGCCGACCCGACCCGCGGGATGGAACTGGCGCTGGACCTCGCGGAGGCCTTCGAGGACGCCGACGTCGGCGTCTCCCGCGGCATCGTCACCGGGTCGTACGCCTTCGAACCCCACGTCGAGCGGTACGCCCGCGAGGAGCGACAGATAGGCGAGACGGGGCAGGTCGTCGCGCCGAAACTGTACGTCGCCGCGGGCATCTCCGGGGCGGTCCAGCACAAGGTCGGCATGGACGAGTCCGACACCGTCGTCGCGGTGAACACCGACCCCGAAGCCCGCATCCGCGATTTCTCGGACTTCTTCGTCGAGGGCGACCTGTTCGAGGTGCTCCCGGCGCTGACAGAGGCGGTCCGCGGAGGGACGTTCGAGGCCGGCGCCGTCGCGGGAGACGCGGCGGCGACGGACGGCGGGAGAGTCTCAAAATCACCCGATACCGACGCGGCGACGGGAGGTGAGGGCGAATGACCGAGCGCGAACGCTACGAGGCGGTGGTCGTCGGCGCCGGTCCCGGCGGGGCCGCGGCGGCCGCGACCCTAGCCAGATACGGCGTCGAGACGCTCGTCTTAGAGCGCGGCGCCGAGGCCGGGTCGAAGAACGTCTCGGGCGGTCTCATCTACGCCGAGACGTCCGCCCCGGTGACGATAGACGACCTGTTCCCGGACTTCCGCGCGGAGGCCGCGGAGCGTCCGGTGACGCGCTACTACCTCCACAACGTCGCGGGCGACCGGGTGGAGACGTTCGACTTGGGGGCGCTCCACGAGCACGACACCGAGTGGGCCGACGCCGTCCTCCGGCGGAAGATGGACGCGTGGCTGGCGGACCGCGTCCACGAGATGACCAGAGAGACGGGCGGCGGCCTGCTGACGGGCGTCCGCGCGAACGGCCTGCTCCGAAGCGAGAGGGGGGAGGTCGTCGGCGTCACGACGGACGAACTCGACCCCATCGAGGCCGACGTGATAATCGCCGCTGACGGCGTCAACTCGGAGTTGGCGCGCGACGCCGGCCTGATGGACTGGGCGGACCCCGACGAGTGGTTCCAAGGGGTGAAAGCGGTCGTCGACGTGCCCGCCGAGGCGGTGAACGACCGCTTCGCCATCGACGAGGACGAGGGCGCGGCGCACCTGTTCTCCGGCGACCTGTTCTCGGACGTCCGCGGCGGCGGCTTCCTCTACACGAACGAGGACTCCCTCTCCGTCGGGACGGTGTTCCACCTCGACAGCCTCGTCGCCGAGCGGGCGGAACCGCACGAACTGCTCGACGCCCTGCTGACGCACCCCCTGCTGGCGCAGTGGTTCGGTGACGACTACCGGGAGAGAGAGTACGCCGCGAAACTCGTCCCCGACTCGAAGAAGGCGGCGCTGCGCGAACCTCACGCCGGGCGACTGCTCGTCGTCGGCGACGCCGCCGGGCAGATGCAGGCGCAGGGCCCCATCATCAAGGGGATGAACCACGCCGTCACCGCGGGGGCGCTGGCCGGCGAGGCGTTCGCGCAGGCGCGGGGGCGCGGGCGGCCCGAGGACGCCGGCCGCCTGTACGCCGAGAAACTCCGCGACGAGGGCGTGATGCGCAAGCTCAGACCGCGCGGCTACGACCTCGTCCGGACCGTCGCGGAGCGGGACGGCGTGACCGACACCGTCGACTCCCTCCTCACTTCCCGTCTGGGCCGCCTCGGTATTCGTGCGCTGAGCGGTAGCCTCGAAGGCTTGTACGGGTCTCCCCGGCTCTCCGCCGTCGTGCCGGACACCCGGACGCCGTACGTGACGCTCCCGACGGTCATCGCCGAGGAACTGGGGACGCGCGTCGCGGACGAGAGCGGCGTCGAACCGCCGAGTCTGGAGGAGCGCATCGGCGAACTGACGTACGACACCGACGTGGGCAACCCCCACATCACGCTGCGCGACGACTCCTACGCGGCCAGCGGCGCCGCCGTCACCGCCTGTCCCGTCAGCGCGAAGGACTTCGGCGGGGGCTGTTACCGCGAGGAGGTCGTTCGGACGAACGGGAGCGAGGAGCGCGTGGTGAGCCTCGACACGCAGCCCTGCGTGGAGTGCGGGACGTGCGCCGTCGTCGCCGACACCGAGTGGCGCCACCCGCGCGGCGGCAAGGGGGTGGCGTTCGACCAGGGATGACGGGCGAACGCGCGGAGGGCGGGAACGCGGGGTCGGAAGCCGCCGAGCGGTCGCCCTATCACCGGGAGATTCGGGCGCTGGCCGCGGCGGCCCGCGCCGAGCGTCTGCGGTTCGAACCGCCGGCGGACGGGGAGGAGACGGAGCGAGCGCTGTCGTACGTCCGGGGGGGCGTCGCGCCCGTGACCGGCGTCTACCTCGAAGCGCACACCGGCGGGCGGAACGTCCGCTTCTCGGCGGCGGAACTCGACTCGCTCCACCGCGCGCTGAACGACTGGCTGACGCTGTACGCGCGGTGCTACGGCGTCCGAATCGACCCCGACGCGACGGTCCGAACGGCGGCTGAGATTCTGCTCCAGACGCACGACGCCCGAGAGGTGGCGCGACTGCTCACCGACGCGCCGCCGCGACGGTGAGCGAACGAAGAGGATGGAACCGGCCCCGACGACGCCGCAACCGGAACCGCGTTTGCTCCCGGACGATGCTGTTCGGCGCTCGAACGTTCAAACAATAATTAAAAAACATTAACTTTCGGTGCGTGGTAGTCGCTGGCATGGACGTAACGAAGTCGCTCGCGTTCGACCACGCGGACCGCAAAGACATCTACGACTACATCGAGAGCCACGGCATCGTCCGCGAGGACGACGTCCGCCGCGCGCTCAACTTCGAACCCGGCGCGCTCGGCGCGCACCTGAGCGTCCTGCGACGGGAGGGGTATATCCGGAAAGTCGACGACAAGGTGCAGGTGGCCTACGAGAAGGACGACGCGGAGGTGTTCGAGACGGACGACGGCGAGGGGTTCACCATCCGGACGGCCCAGCAGGTGGACTTGGAGGCCCTCGTCGAGGCGATTCGCGAGGTGGCCGAGGAGGGGACGTACATCGAGGCGGAGACGGTGGGAGACATGATAGACCACGAGGAGGTCGTCCTCCGGCACAACGACGCGCGCTCGCGGATGGTGTTCGTCGCCACCGTCGACGACGAACTCGCCGGGTGGTGTCACCTCGACCTGCCGGAGACGGCGAAACTCCGTCACACGGCCGTCCTCACCGTCGGTCTCCGACCGGAGTTCCGCGGGCGCGGGATGGGGAGTCGCCTCCTCGAACGCGGCGTCGAGTGGGCGCGCGAACGCGGGTTCGAGAAGCTGTACAACTCCGTCCCGGCGACGAACGAGGACGCCATCGCCTTCCTGGAGAGTCACGGCTGGGGCACCGAGGCCGTCCGCGCGGATCACTACAAAATCGGCGACGACTACGTCGACGAGATGATGATGGCGGTCCGCATCCGCTGAGTCCGGTCCTCCTCTCTCACCGCCAGTCGTCGCCCGCCCCCTCCAAGGGTTCGGCGACGACGCCGTCTTTCTGAACTAGCGCTCGCGCGTGACCCGTGCAGACGTCTCTGTCCTCGTCCCACGGTACGTAGACGCGGACGGCCGCCGGGTCCGAGCAGCCGTCTTCGGCGCACTGCGTCATGGTCGAGAGAGGTCGGCGGGCGACTTCGAGGTGTCGCCCGTCGGCTTCGCCGCCTACCCCTCGAACCGCCGCCGCTCCGAAGCGACCGCGTCGGCGTCCGCGCCGTATCGCTCGACGACCGAGGCGTAGGCGTCTCCGAGCGCCTTCATCGCGTTCCGCGGCGAGTGGTGGCCGAGTTCGTCCGCCACTGTCGGCCACGGGTGACCCTGCAATACCTTCCGCACGAGCAGTCGCTCTTCTCGCTCGGTACAGGGCGGGTCGTCGTCGTTCAGGGCGCGGAGGGCGAGTTTCCTGAACGCGTCGGGCGCGGTGGTGTACATCCCCGGTCCGAACGACGCGCCGACGACGACGCGCCACTCGCGGTCCGACAGGTCGACCGGCGGGACGGCGCCGCAGGCCCGCACCGCCGCCCGGACCACGTCCGGGTCGGCGTCGCGCAGGGGGTCCGCGAGAACGCCCGAGAGGCGGCCGAGGAACCACCCGGCGTGCCTGTCGCGCAGGTCCGTTCCGGCGTCGGTGAGTGGGTCGAGCATCAGCGCGGAGTACTCCCCGCTGGTGTCGTTGCGGGTCGTCGAGAGGTGGACCGCCGAGTAACCGTTCTCGCGCCAGAAGGAGAGGAGTTCGGGCGTCGCGCCGTAGCCGACGCCGAGGTAGTCCACGGTCTCTTCGCCCTCCTGCACCTCCGCGCGAATCTCGGCGAGCAGTTTCGAGCCGAGACCCGAAGAGCGGGCGGCGTGGTGCGTGGCGATGCGGACGACGCGGTAGCCGACGGGCACGGCGGCCTCCTCGTCGCGCAGTTGGCTCGTGAACACGTCCGGCAGCATGTTGCCTCGCACTCGCTCGCCCTCGTACATCGACCGGCGGGTGTCGGCGTCGAGGCCCCCCTCGCGTGCGAGGAGGGCGACGCTGACGACGTGGCCCTCGTGGGTCAGCGCCCGCACGGAGAGGTTCGGCGCGTCGAGGAGGCGGGCCAGGTCGTCCGGTTCGGTCCGGTAGTGCGCGAGGACGAGGAGGCCGAACGCCTCGTGCAGGAGATGGTCGTCGTCCGCGAGTTCGTCCTTCGAGCACGCGCGGTACTCGGTCGATTCGGGCGTCGCGTCGGCGACGAGGGGGTCGACGGCGGGCCGGGCGTCCAGCAGGAGGGCGCGGAACGACCACGACTCGACGGGGTCGCCGCGGGCGTAGCGGATGGGGTCGTCCATCCGCACGTCCGTCGCCGACAGGTCGCTCTCGGAAAGGCGGTCCCGGAAGCGCACGGAGAACCCCCGCCCCGCCCCTTCGTAGCCGTGGACGGTGGTGAAGAAGCCGACGGACGGCGCGTCGAGGAAGGACGAGAGGAGACGGACCGGGAGCGCCGCCGCCTCGTCGACGAGGACGACGTCGGGGTCCTCGGGGAGCGTCGCGGCCGTCGGCGGGTCCGCGAAGCGGACGCGGCCGCCGTCGACGGCGCGGACGACGTGCGCCGCCTCGTCGTGCGCGTCGAGCGACCCTATCTCGTCCAAGAGCGCCGCGGACCGGACGAACGCCTCGCGCGCGTTGGCGTAGCCGGGGGCGGTCACCAGCACGTCCCGCCCCGCGGCGGCGAGACTGCCCGCGGCGAGGCCGGCGGCGCTCGACTTTCCTCTCCCTCTGTCAGCCTCGACGACGACCGCTTCGCCGGGGTCGCGGAGGCGTTCGAGCGTCGAGAGCGCGCGCGACTGGTCGGTCGTCAGGCACGCCTCGTAGGCGGCGCGGGGGAACCGGTGGTTCCGCGGCGGGGCGGGCCGGCGGTCGGCGCGCGCGGAGTCGTCGCCGACCCCCGGCCCGCCGTCGTCGTCCGAGCCGTCGCGTTCGACCGTTCCCGATTCGAGGTCGGCTATCGCGACGCCGGGGTGCGTCCGGAGCGTCTCGGCGAGTCGGGCGCGGAAGCGCCCGCCCACGTCGGCGCGGGAGAACGGCGGAACGGCCAGCGACCCCTCGAAGGAGCCGTCGGTCTCGGGCCACTCGTCCAAGGGCGGCGTCAGGAGGACGAACAGGCCGCCGCCGTCGACGACGCCCGCGAGGCGGCCGACGACGTTCGCCGAGAACTCCTCGTGGGCGTCGCAGACGACGACCGTTCTGGTGGTGCCGAGGAGGTTTCCGGCGCGTTTCGGTCGGACGCGCTCGAATCGAAACCCCTCGCGGGCGGTGACGAACGTCACCTCGTCGTCCGGCGCCTCGGCGCCGGCCACCGCGTCGAAGGCGGCGTCGAGGCCGGCGTCGCGGGGGCCGGCGAGGACGAGGAGTCGGCGCTGGTCCGTCCGTCGCGCCGCCGACCGAAGAGTCCGGGCGAGAGCCGCGATGTCCATGCGCTCGTTATCGGAGGCGCCGTAAGGAGTGTTCCGCTCGCGTCCGACGGTCGTTCGACCGCGGTGAATGTGCCGATAACGGCCGTGCGGACGGGTAACACGCCAGGGGAGCATTGAAAGCGTTTTTATGGGGTCCTGAGCTAACTGACTGTACAGCCTGCCCGGGGTTGATGAACGCTCCTCGCCGAGAGGGAACGACCGCGACCAGCAGTGGTCCGCCGGCGAGGATGTCGAGCCCGCGAGCAGGAATTAGGTGAACAACATGGCAGTATACGTAGAATTCGACGTCCCAGCCGACCTCGCAGAGGACGCCCTCGAGGCGCTCGAGGTCGCACGAGACACAGGCACGGTAAAGAAAGGTACGAACGAGACGACCAAGTCCGTCGAGCGCGGCAACGCCGAACTCGTCCTCGTCGCCGAGGACGTCTCGCCGGAAGAGATCGTGATGCACCTCCCCGAACTCGCAGAGGAGAAGGGCATCCCGTACATCTTCATCGAGACGCAGGACGAAGTCGGCCACGCGGCCGGTCTCGAAGTCGGCTCCGCCGCCGCCGCCATCGTCGACGCGGGCGAGGCACAGGAGCAGGTCGAAGACATCGCCGCGAAGGTCGAGGAACTTCAGTAATCGACCATGAGCGCAGAAGAGACCGCCAGCGACTCGACTTCGGCTGAAGTCATCGAGATCGTTGGCAAGACCGGGATGCACGGCGAGGCCATGCAGGTCAAGTGCCGCATCCGAGAGGGGTCGAACCAGGGCCGCATCATCACGCGGAACGTGCTGGGCCCCGTCCGCGAGGGCGACGTCCTCCAGTTGCGCGAGACCCAGCGCGACGCGGACTCCATCGGAGGTCAGTAACCAATGGTAGAGACGCGAACCTGCGATTACACGGGTGAAGAGATCGAGCCCGGAACGGGCACGATGTACGTTCGGAACGACGGCACCATCCTCCACTTCAAGGACTCGAAGGCCGAGAAGAACTACTTCCTCGGCCGCGAGGCGCGCGACCTGGAGTGGACCGCCGAAGGACAGGCCGCCAGCGGTCCCGCCGGAGGCGACGAGCAGTGAGCCACCACGACGAGCGCACGTTCGTGATGGTCAAGCCCGACGGCGTCCAGCGCGGACTCGTGGGCGACATCGTCTCCCGCTTCGAGGAGCGCGGCCTCAAACTGGTCGCCGGCAAGTTCATGCAGATAGACCGGGACCTCGCCGAGGAGCACTACGGCGAACACGAGGACAAGCCGTTCTTCGACGACCTCGTCGGCTTCATCACGTCCGGCCCCGTCTTCGCGATGGTCTGGCAGGGCGCCGACGCGACCCGACAGGTCCGTTCGATGGTCGGCGAGACCGACCCCGCCGAGTCCGCGCCGGGTACCATCCGCGGCGACTACGGACTCGACCTCGGCCGCAACGTCATCCACGCCTCGGACCACGAGGACGAGGGCTCGAACGAACGCGAAATCGACCTCTTCTTCGACGACGACGAACTCGTCGACTACGACCGCGTCGACGAGACGTGGCTGTACGAAGAAGAGGACCACTGAGTTCCGACGCAGTTTTCGTTTTTCGTCACTCCCGTCAGCGACGCCGACGGTCCGCCCCACCGCGAGCAACCGCTATATCGTCCGTGAGCCAACGTCTCGCATGGAACTCGACCTCCTGCTGTGGCTCCTCGGCGCGTTCTTCCTCGCGGCCGCCGTCTTCGGCGTCGGCCTCCTCGCCGTGACGGCGTGGACCGCGACGCGCGTCGCAGAGCGCCTGTTCGCGGCCGTCGCTCCCGTCCGCACCGGACCCCCGGCGTCGATACGCGAGGTGGAGGCGCGCCTCGGCGCCCTCGTCGCCGCCCCGCACGTCGATTCGGGCGTCGTCCGCGCCGTCGTTCCCGAGTCGCGTCGCGGACGCGCGTCTGGCCGACTGCACCGCCTCCGACGGACGCCGGGCGTCCGCTTCGACGTGGTGCTCCCGTTGGAGGGCCGCGACGCGACGCTGCCCGTCTGGACGCCGGTGCCGACGCGTCTGACCGGGCGGACGGAGTTCGAACGCGTCGCGGCCGCCTGCGGCGTCGCCCCCGAGCGAATCTCCGACGCCGTCGGCGAGGAGGTGTCCGTGCGGCGCGTCGGCGACGACTGGGTGCTCGGGGCGGCCGGAGCGGCGGACACGGCGGGCGTCGAAACCCGGCGCGCGCGGAGCGTCGAGACGGACCGGATCTGAGCCCGGTATCTGCTCCGCCCGCGTCTCGACGGACTCAGGGCGGTTCGAGCAGCGTCGACACGCGCGCGTTCTCCTTTAGTCGGAGGCCGCCGCTCGGGACCGACAGCGGGACCGTCCCGAGCGAGTCGGTGAACAGCGTCGGGTGCGAGCCGCCGCGTTCGCGCAGTTCCGTCCGCGGTTGGAGGACGAGGGGGTCACCGTCCGTCAGCGTCTCGTTGTACGAGAGCAGGTACGTTCCTTCTGTCAGATTCCACCAGCCGTAGTCGTCCTCGGCGTTCCGCTTCCCCGTCTCCACCGGCGAGGACTCGGCGGCGGTCAGTTCGCCGCCGCCGAAGTCGATGCGACCGGGTTCCTCCACGACCGAAATCTCCGCGGCGGTGAGGTCGACGCCGCGCACCGTGACCTGCGTGTCCGCGTGGACGATACCCTCGAGTCGGTCGGCGACCGAATCGGTCATGGTGAGTGGTGGAGCGCAATCGCGGAAAAAGGTCCGGGCGGGGAGGGCACCCGAGCGGCGTCCGTCGACCCCTACCGCGGCGGTCCCCGAGCGACGGCGCGGTCCGACCGCCGGAACCAGAGGACGGCGCCGACGGCGGCGGCGACGCCGACGGCCACAGCGACCGGGAGCGCCCGCGAGTTGCGGAACCCGGCGAGGGCGACGAGCGAGAGGAGCGTTCCGAGGAAGAACACGCCGAACCCCGCGAATCCGACGCCGCGGCGCCGCACTCCGGCGTCCTCGTCCCCGAGCCACCGATAACAGAGCAGTCCGAGTACGCCGCCGGCGACGAGTCCCGCGGGCAGGCCGAGCAGCAGGGAGAACTCGATAGCGTCGGCCAGCAGTTCCGTCACGGCCGCCGTCACGACGACGAATCCGGCGACGGCGACGACTGCTCCGAGGAGGCCGTCTCCGAGGCGCATGTCCGGGTCGACGCCGGTGCGGGACTAAGCGATTGGGGCCGGAGGGGAGACCGGAACGCTCAGTCGGCCTTCGGCGTCGGCGCGGTGACGTCTATCTCGCCGGCGTCGAGTTCGGCCTCGACTTCGCGGGCGGCCTCTACCATGTTCTCCATCTTCCGGCGCGCCACCTCGCGCGGGAGGAGTTTCACGCCGCAGTCCGGCGAGACGGTGAGTCTCTCCGGCGGGACGACTTTGAGTCCTTCGAGGATGTTCTCCTTTATCTCCTCGACCGATTCGACCTCGGCGGTGTGGACGTCGACGACGCCGAGAGCGAGGTCCGGTTCGAACTCGGGGTCGGTGAACACGTCTATCTGCTCGTAGCCGCCGTTGCAGAGTTCCACGTCGAACTCGTCGATGGGGAACTCGTTTATCTCGGGGTAGATGCGCGAGTAGTCGCCGTAGCAGACGTGCAGACCGATACGGACGTCCTCGGGGATGCCGTCGACGATGCGTTCGAGACACTCGCCGACGATCGCGTGGTCGTCCGGCGTCGTGGCGAGGGCGGGTTCGTCTATCTGGACGTACTTCGCGCCCGCCTCGACCAACTTCTCGACTTCCTGATTCACGAGGTCCGCGAGGTCGTAGGCGAGGTCGGCCTCCGTGTCGTAGGCCTCGTTGAACGACCAGCGCGCGAGCGTGTACGGACCCGTGATGGGAACTTTGACGGGCTTCTCGGCGACGTTCGAGGTGAACTCGAACTCGTCCACTAACCAGGGTTCGTCGTACTCGACTTCGCTGGCGACGGAGGGCTTGTCGAAGTAGTTGTGCCCCCATACCTTCACCGGGCCGTTGAACTCGTAGCCGGGGATGCGGTGGGCGAAGTACTCCACCATCTCCTCGCGGCGCATCTCGCCGTCGACGACGGTATCGAGGCCGGCGTTCTCGTGTTCGTGCGTGATGACGCGCGCGGCGTCGTCGTACGCCTCCTCCAAGTCGTCGTCGTCGAACTTCGACTCCTCGTCGGCCGCGAGTTCCTTCGAGCGGTTGAGCCACTTCGGTTTGGGGTAGCTTCCGACGACGGTGGTGAGCAGGAAGTGGTCGGTCTCCAGTCCGTTCGGGCGGAACTGCTCGCGGTTCTCGGCGTTCCGGGACATTACGCCTCCACCTCCGATTCGAGGTCGGCGGCCGCCGCCAACGCGGCGAGTTTCTCCTTGTGCTTGTTCACGGGCAGGTAGAACGGTTCGGTGTTGGTCGTCACGTAGGCGGTGTCGAACTCCGAGGCCTGAATCTGGCCGTTCACCCAGTCGACGCGTTCGCGGACGGTCTCGGGGTCTTCGACGAGGGTGTTCTGACCGTCGGCGAGGCCGAGGGCAACGTCGTCTTTCGCACCGTACTCGTTGAGGTTGTACAGCGTCTCTTCCCTTCCCCCGGCGACGAAGTCGAGGCCGATAGCCTCGACGTCGGCGTCCATCAGGTGCGCGTACGTCTTCTCGTCGATGGCGCCCCAGTAGGTGTGGACGACCACGTCGGCGTCAGTCGCGCCGGCGACGGCGTCGATGGCCTCGGGGACGAGTTCCGCGAGGTCCTCGTCGGGCGCGTCCGTCACGAGGGAGGGGTCGAGGAGGAACAGCGTCTCGTGTTCCGGGAACGCCTCCACCTCGCCGGCGAGGAAGTCGCCGACGGCCGAGAGGAACTCGGCGTCGTCGCCGTAGTGCTCGTCGCTGGCGAGTTCGGCCAGCGAGTACGGGCCGGGGAGGACGGCCTGAAGCGGCGTCTCGCCCGCGAGGTCCGCGGCCGCCTCCAGTTCCGCGGCCACGTCGCCGGAGAAGTCGAGTTCGCCGACGACGCGCGGGTCGCGGTAGAAGTTGTTGTTGTCGTAGTAGCGGACGATGCCACCCGTTTCGACGTTGTCGTGGACGGTCAGGGGGTGTGCGAGCATGTCGTCCCAGCGGAGTTGGCCCTCGACCACCCGGTCGAGGCCCGCGTCGAGTTGGTCCGAGACGACTTCCTCGCGCGCCTCCTCGTAGACGCCGACGATGGCGTCCGACTCGTCGCCGGAGATGAGGTCGTCCTTCTGGTGCCCTTTGAGGTCTGAGAGGTCCGACTTCGCCCAGTCCGGGAGGGGAAAGAGCCCGGGCGAGGTCGCTACCAGTTCGGTCATCAGCCACGGCTACGAAATGCCGACGCTTAATATTTGCTGATGCGTTCTATTACCTATAGTTATTTCAGTTCGAGCACCGACAGCACCTCGAACGGGTAGGACTCCTGCACCACCGTCTCGTGGGCGAACCCCCGCGCCTCGACGCGCGCGACGACTTCGTCGTACCCGGTGAGCGAACTGACGAGGAGGAGGACGCGCCCGCCGTCGGCGAGCACGCGCCCCACGCTGTCGACGAACGGGTCGAGGAACTTTCGACCGGTCTCGCCGCCCGAGAGCGCCTGCTCCATCCAGTCGTCCCACTCGTTGTCGGGGTCCGTGGGCAAGTAGGGCGGGTTGAACGCCACCGTGTCGAACGCGTCGTCGGCGAAGGGGTCCACGAGGTTCGCGCGCACCGCCTCGATAGCGAGGTGGCCCTCGTCCGCCGAGCGTTCGCCGCGTTCGCGGGCGCTCTCGCAGGCGTGCGGGTTGACGTCGCTGGCGACCACTTCCGTCACGTCCGCCTCTCGGGCGGCCCGTTCGGCGACCCACCCCGACCCGGTGCCGACTTCGAGGAACCGGCCGCTCGCGCGGTCGACGACGGCCTCCGCGAGGAGCGCGGAGTCCTCGGCGGGTTGGTAGACGTTCGTCTCCATCCCGCGGCGCTCGGCCAAGTCGCGCCCCGTCACGAGTCCTCACCGTCCGGGGAGTCGCCGCCGTCGCCCTCGGGCGTCTCCGCCCCTTCGTTCTCTTCGCTCTCCGCGCTCTCTGCACTCTCGTCCTCGCCGTCCCCGCCGTCGGTCGTCGCCGTCGGCGAGTCCGGCGCCGGACTCCGGTCCCGCGGGGCGGCCGCTCGCTCGCCGCCCGAGACGACGAACCCGTTCTCCTCCTCTCGACCCATGAGTTCGCGTTGCGGGTAGGGTATCTTGATACCCTCCGATTCGAACGCCTCCTTTATCGCGGAGATGACCGCCGTCTGCGTCCGCCACTTGCGGCGCGCGCTGGGGCGGTCGATCCAGACGCGGACGCCGAGCACGACGGCCGAGTCGGCGAAGCGCTTCAGCACCACCTGCGGCGTGGGGACGCTCAGCGGTTCGTCCAACCGCTCGACGGCTTCCAGCGCCACGTCGGCCGCGCGCTTCGGGTCCGCGTCGTAGTCGGCGCCCACGTCGACCTCGATGCGGAGGCGCCCCTTCCGACTGCGGTTGACGAGGCTCTCCGAGGAGACGACGTCGTTCGGCACCATCACGTACTCGCCGTCGAACGTCTGGATGCGCGTGTTGACGATGGTGATGTCGGTGACGATGCCCTCGTGGTCGCCCACTTCGACCCAGTCGCCTATCTCGAACGGCCGGGAGAACATCAGGACGAACCCCGCGAGGAGCGCCCCGAGCGTCTGTCTGGCGGCCATCCCGACGACGATGCCGAGGAACCCGGCGCCGACGAGGATGCCCCCGAGGTCGACGTTCCAGAGGGCGAGCACCATGGCGACGCCGACGACGTAGAGGAACACCTGCGCGATGCGGTAGGCTATCTCGCGTTGGTGCTGGCTCACCGCGGGCCGGGCCTCCGTCACCTCGTCGACGAGTCGGCGGACGAGGCTCGTCATCGTGTACGCGCCGACGAGGATGAGAATCGAGAGCCCGAGGTTGACGAACGACCGGTAGCCGAAGTCGTACCCCTCGAACACCTCGGCGACCTGCGTCGCCTGCCCCCAGACGCCGACGATGACGGCGGCGCCCCCGACGGTCACGGACATCGTCGTCAGCGTCACGAGCAGGCTCCACAGCGCCGCCGGGACGTGTCCGGGGTCGGAGTCGTGAACTCGGTCGCCGCGCGCCAAGAGCGCCGTCACGATGAGGAGGATGACGCCGGTGACCGCCACGCGACCGGCGAACGACGGCACGAGCGAGGCGAGTTCGTCCAGCGGGGAGACGCCGCTCTGTAGCGGGACGAGGAGGGACGCGGCGCTCATCTATCGACCGTGTTCGTCGGCGAGTGCCGCCAGCGCGGCGAACTCGCTCGGGGCCATCTTCCCCGCGCGCTTCCGGAGCGTCTCCTCGTCGGCCGCCTCGACGACGGCCTCCGGGTCCGACAGCCCGGAGATGTGCGCCGTGTTGCGGATGCCGTTTCGGATGGTCTTTCGCCGCTGGGTGAACAGCGCCTTCACGAAGTCGAGGAAGAACGCCTCGTCGTCCACCTCGTAGTCGGGGTCGCGCGGCGTCACGCGGACGACGACGCTGTCGACGGCCGGCGCGGGCGAGAACGCCCCCTTGGGGACGGTCTCGACCACCTCCACGTCGCCGTAGTGCTGGGCGCTCACCGACAGGCGGCCGTACTCGCTCGTCCCCGCCTCGGCGGCCATCCGCTCGCCGAACTCCTTCTGGAACATCAGGACGAGGGGGACGCCGCGCGGGAGCAGTCGGAAGGCTATCGCGGAGGAGATTCCGTAGGGGAGATTCGAGACGCAGGCGGTGAACTCGGGGAGGTCGAGTTCGACGGCGTCGCCTTCGAGGACGGTCAGTCGACCCGATTCGACCTCGTCGACGAACTCCTCGCGGAGGAAGGCGGCCAGGCGCGCGTCGCGTTCGACCACCGTGACGCGCCCCGCGACGCGGAGCAGGCGGTCGGTCAGCGCACCCGTCCCGCCGCCGACTTCGAGCACGTGCGAGGTGTCGGCGCCCTCCGGCAGGTAGTCGGGGATGCGGTCCAGAACGCGGTCGTCGACGAGAAAGTGCTGGTCCTGGTCGGGGTCGCCGCGCAGGCCAGCGCGTTCGATCAGTCGGTCCGGGTCGCGCGGCGGGCGCGCCGCGGCCTCCGGCGTGTCCGGCTGCGGCTCGGTCATCGGCCGAGGTTTCGTCCGCGCGGGTGTAAACGTCTCGGGTCCGAGTTCCCTCGGCTCAGTCGTCGCGGCCGACGAACGTCTTGTACTTCAGGTCGTCGTCGCGCAGTTCCTCCATGACGCGTTCGACCAACACGTCGCGGGCGTGGTGGAGCCCGGAGACGCGGTCTTCGACGTCCTCGAAGCTCTCGAACGGGCCGCGCTTGCGCTCGTCGAGGATGTTGTTCCGCAGTTTCTTGCCGATGCCCGGCAGGAGGTTCAACTGGTGGAGGCGGAGCGTGATGGGCTGGGCGTCGTTGTAGAAGTCGACGAACCGACGCTCGTTCTCGGTGACGATGTCCTCGACGACGTACTCCAACTCCGAGTGGGCCGTGTTCGAGAGGTCGTCGTACTCCACCTCGCGGAGTTCCTCGACCGCCGTGCGCCTCTCTGCGGGGAACAACACCACTCTGTCCCCGATGGACGTGTCGGAGTCGTCTCCCAGCCGAAGCTCGAAGAGGCGGAAGTTCCGCTCGCCCAAGGCGTACGCCAACGGCGACTTCTTGTACCGCGGGCGGTCGTCGTCCGGCCGCCCGTGGGGGAGGTGGTCGAGGACGATGGCGTACTGTACCTCCTCCTCGGCGTCGGCGCCGCTCTCGGTCTCGTCGACCGGCGAATCGGGGTCGGCGTCTCCGCTCTCAGCGCTCGTCATGTCATCCGATACGCCGAGGGCGTATTTAAACAGTTGGCCGTTTCGGCGGGCGGGCGGCGTCGCTCGCGGTTCGTCTTCGGGAGCCGTCGGCGGAAAAGGACCCGACCGGTCTCGGAACTCAGACGTACTTCGCGACGACGTTCAGCACGTCGTCGAGTTCGTCGCCGCTCAGGGCGTACCGCTCTTGGGCGTAGACGGCGCGGAGTTCGTCCCGGCTCTGGGGCAGGAGGTCCGCGATTTTGAACGCGGTCGTCTCGTCCACCTTCTCCAGTTCGAGGAGTTCCTCGACGAGTTCGCGCGACTCCCCGGCGTCGAGGACGGCGAAGCGGTTGACGTGTTCGATGGCGCGGGCGAGTTCGTAGCGCAGTTCGCGCTCCTCGTCCGCGGCGCGTTCGGCCTCGACGTCTTCGAGCAGGTCTTTGACCTCGCTCGTGGTGAGGTACTCCTCGTGTACCTTCTCTTTGAAGATGGTCATCGCGGGGGAGTTACTGCTGGGCGCGCAGGTGGGCGGGGCGGACGACGAGTATCTTGTCCTTGCCGCCGTCGTTGATTTCGACTTTGAACGCGCGGCCCTGCTTGCCGACCACTTCGCCCGTGTGGCCGTTGAAGCGCGGGTGGAAGCGGCCCTTGCGCACGCTGGGGTCTATCTTCAGGTGGACTTTCTGACCCTCGTCGTACTCCTGAATCGCGCGCTGCGGCGGGGAGGTCCCCCGCTCGCGGGGGTTGTTCGAGAGCTTTCCTCGCGTCCCGTGAAGCGGACCGTTTGAGCTCGGCATAGTCGTGAGGCAGTCTACTGGTGACGGAGGTATAAAACGCACGTTCCTGTTCCGCGGCCGTGCGAGGGGCTCGGGGAGCGACGAAAACGGGCGGAAGGGGAAGAGTCACGCCGGTCGCGCGAGAGGGGCCCGACATGGACGACAGCGACGACCAGCGCATCGAGACGCGCGCGATTCACGCCGGACAGGACCCCGACGCGGAGACGGGCGCGCTGATGACGCCCATCCACGCCAACTCGACGTACCAACAGGACGGCCCGGGCGAGCACCGCGGCTACGAGTACTCGCGGACGGGCAACCCCACTCGGACGGACCTCGAATCGAACCTCGCCTCGCTGGAGGGCGGCGCGCACGGCCGCGCGTTCTCCTCGGGAATGGGCTCCATCAACACGGTGCTCAACCTCCTCGAAGCGGGCGACCACGTCGTCACCGGCGACGACGTATATGGAGGAACGCACCGCATCTTCACGCAGGTGTACGAGCAGTACGACCTCTCGTTCGACTTCGTCGACACCACCGACCACGACGCCGTCGCCGACGCGATGCGCGAGGAGACGGCCCTGCTGTGGGTCGAGACGCCGACGAACCCGTTGATGCGCGTCAACGACATCGGCGCGCTGGCGGACCTCGCCGACGAGTACGACGCGCTCTGCGCCGTCGACAACACGTTCGCCACGCCGTACCTCCAGCGACCGCTCGAACACGGCGCCGACATCGTCTCGCACTCGCTGACGAAGTACCTCGGCGGCCACTCGGACGTGGTCGGCGGCGCCCTCGTCACCGACAGCGAGGAACTCGACGAGCAGATCGGGTTCTACCAGAACGCCGTCGGCGCGACGCCGTCGCCGTTCGACTGCTTTCTCGTCCTCCGCGGGACGAAGACGCTCCCGGTCCGCATGGACCGTCACTGCGACAACGCCCGCGAACTCGCCTCGTGGCTGGAGGGCCACGAGCGCGTCGACCGGGTGTACTACCCCGGTCTGGAGTCGCACCCGCAGCACGAACTCGCGGCCGAGCAGATGGACGACTTCGGCGGGATGCTCTCCTTCGAGGTGGACGGCTCGCTGAGTCAGGCTTCCGACGTCGTCTCGGAGACGGAGGTGTTCACGCTCGCGGAGAGTCTCGGCGGCGTCGAGAGCCTCATCGAACAGCCGGCGGCGATGACGCACGCCGCCATCCCGCGGGAGGAACGGGTCGCGGCCGGCCTCGCCGACGGCCTCGTCCGCGTCTCCGTCGGCGTCGAACACGTCGACGACCTGAAAGCGGACCTCGACAGGGCGTTCGACGCCGCGTTCTAACGGCTCCGCGGCGGAGTTCCCAACCGTCGGGAACGAGGTAAAAGGATACGCTCTCGGCGGGCGTCTCTTCGTACATGGTTCAAGAAGTCACCGCGGGGGACAGCAGGCGTACCGTCGACGAGCAGGTGATGCAGTACGACGTCGACTCCGTCGAACCGCCGCGGCCGGGCGGGGTGCCGAGCCACCTCGGCGAGCGGTTCGGTCTGGGCCTGTCCGCGACCATCCTCCTCGGCGCCGTCGTCGGCGTCGCCCTCACGTGGGCGCTGGGCGGGGGCACGCTCCTGCCGCTGTTCGTCGCGCTCGGCGCCGGGTTTATCCTCTCGCCGCTGGCCGGCCTGCTGGCGGTGGAGCTGAGCGACTGAAAAGGAAACTCGAGTCGGCGCCGCGGTTCAGATGCGGCCGACGTTCTCGACGGAGACGCTCTCGACGCCCTCGACGCCCGTGAACGCCTCTTCGACGGCCTCCGTGCCGCCGGCGTCGTCGGGGACGATGACCGTCGGGAGGAGCGCGACGAGGCCGAACGCCACGTCGTCGCGCTCGAAGCCGTTTATCTTCGCGCCCTCGGGAAGCGAGTCCTCCAGGCGCTCCTGAAGCTCGTCGAGGTCCATCTCGGGGCTGTCCGGCATGACCTTCATCTTGGCTGCGACCTTCCCCATCGTTACGGCCCCATGAAGCCGCAGTCGGGACACTCGTAGAGGTTGCTCTGCTTTCGGCACTTCGCGCAGCGCGAAATCTCGGTGCCGCACTCCGGACAGCTGAACGTCGCGGCGCTCATGCCGGAGATGTTGATGCCGCAGGACACGCACTGTCTGGCGTGTCGCTGCTCGGAGTCGGATTGGCTCATACGAATACCAACCCGGCGGCGACTTTTAACGATTGTCTTTTCGGGCCTATCCGAGCGACCCGAGCGCGACGGGCGCTAGCAACACTCCCATCAGGTGGACGCGCCGGACGCCGAGACGCGGCGGTACGAGGCCGACCAGCGCCGCGAGGGCGAACGCGCACAGGCCGGCCCATCCGGCGAAAGCGGCCGCCAGCGCCCACAGCAGGACGAGGACGGCCAGCGAGAGCGGACGGTGGGGGAGTCGACCGACTAAGGACAGATAGCGGTCGCCGACGAGTGGGACGAGCACCGTTCCGACGCCCGCCGCGAGGACGACGACGGCGAGCGCCGAGAGGGAGCCGAACGGCGACCCGCCGCCGCCGACGGCGGAGAGGGCGACGGCGACGCCGCTTCGCTCGTCGCCGAGGACGGTCAGCGCCGTCGCCGCGAAGACGGCCGTCGCGGTGTCCGCGCCGCTGGTCGCCACGACGTACGCGCGGTCGGTCCGCTCGCGTCGGCCGCCTGCGTCCTCTTCCGCCGTCCCCGCTCCCGACTCCCCGCCGACGCCGCCGAGTGCCAGCACCGTCGCCACGCCCGCTGACACGCCGGGGAGGTAGCCCACCAGGGCCCCGCCGCCGACGCCCGACAGCGCCGCGCGGAGCGTCGTCCGGGGGGAGAGAGCGACGCCCCGCCCGACCTGCGGCGGTATCGCCCCGCGACCGGAGAGCGCGTCCACGAGCACCGGCGCCCCGAACAGACCGGCGAACAGCGGCGCGAGCATCGACGCCGCCGCCTCCGGGGCGAGCGCCCCCGCCGTCGGCGCGTCGAGGGCGAGGAACCCGAGCGCCGCCGCGAGGCCGAAACAGCCGGTCCCGGCGAGGCGCCGGGGCCACGTCGGTTCGGCGGCGACGAGGAGGCAGACGACGGCGGCGAGTAAGAGTGGGAGCGCCGCGTCCAACTCCGCGCGGCCGGCCGCGACGAGGGCCGACAGGGGGAGCGACAGCGGTACCGCGACGGCGACGGCGACGCCGCTCCCGAGAGCCGAGAGCCTGAGCGCCTCCCTCCCGCGTCCGGCGAGGACGAGGCGGTGTCCCGGCAGCGACCCGGCCGCCGTCGCCGCGTCGGGGACGCCGAGGACGAGGGCAGGGACGACGTCGAGGAAGGTGTGGACGACGCCCGCCGCGAGGACGGCCGCGCCCGCCGCCGCCGGCGGTCCGGGGAGCGTCGGCGCCGCGGCCGCCAGCAGGAGGGCGAGGGCGTTGACGTGGAGCCCGGGAATCAGGCCGCTCGCGGTTCCGAGCAGGACGCCGCCCGCGACGAACCCGACGGTCAGGAGGGCGGTATCGAGGTGGGACGGTGCGACCATCTGCGCGTGCTGGCCGCGCTCTCGTATATGAACGTGCGGTCGGGGCCGTGCCCGCACCGTGAATCTCGCGGGGAGCGGAACGTCGTTCACCCGGTGAAAATATTCACGGAATAACTACACGTTCTCCGGAACCGTCGGTCGACACGTCGAGAGGTGGCCGTGACGGGTCCTCTGTGTTGGGACCGGTCGCGTCGCGGTCGGTCTCTCGGCGGAAGGTGGACGAGATGAGACAAGACAAACGCGACATACCGGTCAGAGTCGACACACCAGACGCAGTCGCTCGTCAGCAGACGGGCTTCGGTGACGCGAGCGGGTACGGGGAACTCAGCGGCGAGTACTTCACGTTCGCCGCTGAGACGGACATCACGCCGCTGTTGGCGGGTCTCGAAGACGACCACTGCCAGTGTCCCCACTGGGGGTACGTCGTCGCGGGACGCCTCGGCGTCGGCTACGCCGACGGGAGCAGCGAGGAGACTCGGGCGGGCGAACTGTTCTACTGGCCGCCGGGACACACGGTCCGAGCGCACGAGGACTCGGAAATCGTGATGTTCAGTCCTCAGGAGGAGCACTCGGCCGTCATCGAACACATACGGACGAAGATAGCCGAGAGCGCCGAGTGACGGCGCCCTCGAACTCGACTGAAATATTTTACGTCATCTATGCATAGTGCTAGCATGGGAGACGCGACCCAAGCGATCGAGTTCCTGGCGCGGTCGGAACACCGCGTCGCGGTGCTGGAAGCTCTCGCCGAGGAGCGGCACGACCGGCGGGACCTGCGCGAGTCGACCGGCGCGTCCGACCCCACCGTCGGACGCGTTCTCCGGGACCTCGAGGAGCGTTCGTGGATCGCCCGCGACGGACCGCGCTACGAACTCACGCCGCTGGGCGAGTTCGTGACCGAACGGTTCCTCGAGTTGCGAGCGGGGATGGAAACCTGTGAGACGCTCCGGGAGGTCTGGCGGTGGCTTCCGCGGGAGATGGAGGGGTTCGCCGTCGAGAGCTTCGAGGACCTCGTGGTGTCGTATCCCGGGCCGAGTTACCCGTACACGCCCGTCGAGCGGGTCAGCCACCTGCTCGAATCGACCGACTCCATCCGCGGGCTCGGGACGACGATATACAAATCGGGCAACCTCGAGGTGTTCTGTCGGCGCGTGCTGGAGGGGATGGAGATGGAGTACATCTACTCGCTTCCCGTCCTGCGCGCCATCGTGGACTGGAACCCGGAACTGACCGCCAGAGCGCTCGAACGCGACAACTGCACCGTGTTCGTCCACGAGGACCTCCCGGACGGCGACCGATGCGGGCTCAACGTCATGGACGACCGCGTCGGAATCTGCGGTCACGACCCCGAAACCGCACAGCTCGAAGCCGTCATCGACACGAAGTCCCCGGACGCCCGCGAGTGGGCGGAGGCCGCCTACGAGCGGCACCGGCGGGAGGCGCGGCCGTTCGAGGTTCGAGAGCTACTCACTCCCGACTCCCGGCGGGAGTCCCGACTCCGCGTCGAACCGGGGTAGCCACTGCGCGACGGGTTTCAGAAAAATTTCAGGATGTACTGACGATTCGAGGTGCGACGTCCGGACGGACGCGCGAACTCCGGCGTTAGCCGAAGAGTTCGCCGAGGCCCTCGCCGGAGGACTCGTCTTCTTCTTCCTCGTCGTCCTCGTCGGCGGCGGCGTCCTCGTCGCCACCCTCGTCCTCGTCGTCGTCGTCGGACGTCTCGACCTCGCCACCCGAGCTACCGCCAGCGGCGGGCGCGGGAGCGGCGGCGGCCGTGTCGACGGCCTCCTCGATGTCGACGTCCTCCAGCGCGGCGACGAGCGCCTTGACGCGGGATTCCTCGACGTCCACACCGGCGGCGTCGAGCACCGCGGTGACGTTGTCTTCGTTGATCTCTTCGCCCGATTCGTTCAGGATGAGAGCTGCGTAAACGTATTCCATTGTCGTGTTCCTCGTTGATTATCCGAACATCGCGCCGAGGCCGTCGGCACCGTCGCCGTCGTCGTCGTCGTCGTCATCAGCGTCGGCGTCGGTGTCGTCGGCGTCGGCTTCTTCTTCGTCAGTCGATTCGTCTGCGTCCGCCTCGTCGGCGGATTCGTCGGCCGCCGGCTCGGGCGTCTCGACGCCGCGGAGCTCCTCCGGCAGGGCCTCCTCGTCGTCGATCTGCGCCGCGAGCGTGCGGAGCTGCGCGTCGGCCTTGGCGATGAGGTCCGGAACGAGTTCGGGGTCCTCGATGGCGGCGAACAGGCCGAGGGCCTTCGCCTCGCCGGCGGCCTTCGCGAGCATGGTGGGCGCGGTCTGCGCCGTCGGGTAGCCCGCGTTGATCGAGAGGTTGCGGGCGCCCGCCGCGGCGGACTGGATGTCCGCGCGGTACTCGTCGACGTCGATGGCGAGCTCGTCGGGCTCGAACAGGACGCCCTCGGAGTAGACGCCGCGGAGGTCGAGACCGACCTCCTTCGGCTCGATACCGAGCTCCGCCAGAACGTTTGCGAGTTCCTCGGAGACGGCCTCGCCCTCGTCGAGCACGTGGGAGTCCTCGGTGACCTTGATGGAGCCGTCCATGATGCGGGCCGACGCCCCCACCTGCTGGAGTTCGCCGACGAACGGACCGGGGTCGACGCCGGTGTCACCCTCGGGGATGACGATGTCGTTCGGAGCGACCTCGCCCGCGTTGATCGGCGCGGGGGTCTTCGAGGCTTCGAGCTCCTTGTACAGGCCGAACGGGTTGTCGTTCGTCCCGACCAGGGCGACCTGCCCGTAGACGAACTCGGTCAGCTGTTCGAGGCCGTCGTTCACGTCCTCCAGCGCGCGCGTAAGGAGCGTGTTTCGGCTCATCCGAAGCGCGGCGCTACCGTGCAGTTCCCGCCGCATGCTCTGGAGCTGGCGGCTCGGGATGCCGGTGACGCTGACGACGCCGACGGACTGGTACTCTTCGAGGAAGTCGGTGAGCTCACCGACCTCGATGCGTTTCCACTCGGGGATGGTCTCGGTCTTGCGGACGCTCTCGCTCTCGCTCATGCTTCGACCTCCACCGATGGCCCCATCGTCGTCTTCACGAAGACCCCGTCGATGTTGAGGGGGCCCTTCTCGAGCGTCGCCTCGAGGCGACGCACGATGACGTCGATGTTCTCCGCGATTTCGTCGGCGGACATGTCCTCGGCACCCACGCGGGTGTGGAACGTCCGGCGGTCACGACTGCGGAGTTGGACCGTGTTCTTCATGCGGTTCACCACTTCGACCACGTCGTCGTCCGGTTGGAGCGGCGTCGGCATCTTACCGCGAGGACCGAGGACGGTCCCGAGGTAGCGGCCGATATCTTGCATCATGTCGGCCTCGGCGACGAAGAAGTCCGTTTCGTCGGCGAGGTCCTTCGCGGCGTCCGAATCGTCTCCGAGGTCTTCGAGGTCGTTACCGTCCATCACCTGGTCGGCAACGTCCTCTGCCTGGAGCGCGGTTTCGCCGGTCGCGAAGACGACAATCTGCGTCTCCTGTCCGGTGCCGGCCGGGAGCACGATGCTCTCGTCGACACGCTTCGACGGGTCGTTTAGGTCGAGGTCGCGCAGGTTGATAGCGAGGTCGACCGTTTCGCGGAAATTCCGCTGCGGCGCCTCGTCAAGTGCGCGAGAGACTGCGTCAACTATCGTATCTGCCATTATTCACCTCCGTAGTACGCAGGATTGCTCCTACGGGTCAGTGAAACAGGCGTCTGCCTGCCTCGTCGGAGCAAATGGGAATGGCGGCCTTAAGTCCGTCGAAGCAGTTCCCGCAGAAAGCCGGTATCCGACCGCTACGCGGCGTTTCCGTGCCACCGGCACACAAGCGCGGCGGACGCGGTGAACGTCGAGAACGCGACGGACGCGTCGCTCCGACGGTCGAAACGAACTCGAAGGAGGGAGTTGTCCCCGGAGCGGTCGTCGAGCGGTCTACGCGGCGAGTTGGTCGTCGTACTCGCCGTCGTCGATGCGCTGTTTGAACTCGCGGGGGTTGTTCCCCTCGATGGTGACGCCGAGGGAGGTGCAGGTACCGACGACCTCTTTCGCGGCGTTCTTCGTGTCGTACGCGAGGAGGTCCGAAGACTTCTGCTCGGCGATTTTCTTCACCTGATCGAAGCTCAGGTCCGCGACGAAGTTCTCCTGGGGTTCGCCGGAACCGGTCTCGAACCCGGCCTCGTCCTTGATGAGTTCGGCCGTCGGCGGGACGCCGACCGAGATGGAGAACGACCCGTCGTCGTCGTACTCGACCGTGACGGGCACTTCCATGCCGTCGAACGCGGCGGTCTGCTCGTTTATCTCCTGCACGACGTCCTGCACGTTCACCGGCGTCGGGCCGAGTTCCGGTCCGAGCGGCGGACCGGGGTTGGCCTCCCCGCCGGGAACGAGCACTTCGATAGTTCCAGCCATACCCCAAATCACCCTTCCGCGACTTTTAACGGTTTTCTTTCGCGTCAACGCCCGTGCGAGGGCGGGTCACGCGGGCGGCCGTCGCGGCCGGATTCGCGCTCGGGTTCGCGTCCGCCGGGTCAGATGTCGACGGCGAACGGCGCGGCGTCCGCGGTACCTTCGGCCATCGCCCCGAGCAGCGCCGCCACGCCGTCTAGGTCCTCGGTGTCGACGACTTCCACCGGCGTGTGCATGTAGCGGTTCGGGATGCCCACGTTCAGCGAGGGGATGCCGCTTCTGGACGTGTAGAAAGCGTCGGCGTCGGTACCCGTCCTGATGCCGGCGGCCTGCAACTGCACGTCAATCTCCGCGTCCTCGGCGGCGTCGCGGGCGAGGTCGACGACGGCCGGGTGGTTGGCGCTCCCGCGAGTGACGACCGGGCCCGCGCCGAGTTCGACGGGGCCGCGGCGCTTGCCCGACACGTCGGGGTTGTCCGTCGCGTGCGTGACGTCGATTGCGACGGCGGCGTCGGGGTTCAGGTCGTAGCTGACCATCTTCGCACCCTGCACGCCGAGTTCCTCCTGCACCGTGCTGACGGCGTACACCGTCGCGTCGACGTCCGCCTCGACGGCGTGTCGGAGGGCCTCCGCCGCGGCCCACGTCCCGACGCGGTTGTCCATCCCGCGGGCGGCCATTCGAGAGCCGTGCAGGTCGCGGACGCGCGTCTGGACGGTCAGCGGGTCGCCCACCTCGACGAGTTCGCGCGCCTCCTCCTCGCTCGTCGCGCCCACGTCGACGAACTGCTCGGTCAGGTCCTCGTGCTCCTCGTTCCCCGTCTCGCGCAGGTGGATGGCCGTCTGGCCGACGACGCCCGGCACCTCGTCGTCCCCGGCGTACACCGTGACGTGCTGGCCCTTCGAGACGGTGCGGTCGGCGCCGCCGATGGCCTCGATGCGGAGGAAGCCGTCGTCGGTCACGTCGCGGACGATGTACCCTATCTCGTCGGCGTGGCCCGTGAACGCGATTTCGGCCGCGTCCTCGGCGCCCTCGTGGACCGCCACGGCGTTGCCGTAGGCGTCGACGCGCACCTCGTCGGCGAACTCCTCGACGTGCGACACCCACACCCGCTGGCCCGCCGTCTCGAACCCGGAGGGACTCGGGGCGCGCAGCAGGTCGGTCAGAAACGTGCGTCGCTCTTCGTCCATACGCGAGGCGACGGCCAGTTCGCACCTCAAAGCACCGATACCGAGGCCGTCGCCGCGCGATTCCCGCGCCAGTCGGCCCTCGCGGCGCTCACTCGCCGGTTCTCGCTCGCTCTCGTCGTCGTTTCGTTCCGTTCGAGCGGGCACAACGATTATTCCGGTCGTCGGCGTACTGCGAATGCTATGGGAGACAAATCGTTCACGCTCTTCGAGATAAATCTGCACGAGCCCAGTTTCAGCGCGTCGAACTCGGCGCCGGGCATCATTCGAAACCTGGCCGAAGAGGCCACCGAAGCCGACGAGGACGGCGACGGGGACGGCCTGTTCCAGTCCATCGACGTGGTCGGCGGTGACGCCGAGGACGCCCTCGACGAGGGGGCCGACGCCGACGTCGAGGACGACCTCGACGGCGAACTCGACGACGTCGAGACCGACGACGACTCCGGGTCCTCCGGACGCGGGAAGGGGAGCACTATCATGGGTCTCCTCCTCCTCGCGGCCCTCGCCGTCGCCAAGAAGGTGCTGAGCGGCGACGACGTCGACGAGTTGGCCGACCTCGACGACCTCACCGATATCTCCGTCGACGACGCGGGCGACGCCGTCGACGCGGTCGAGGAGGCGGAGGACGCCGTCGACGTCGAAGACGACGCCGACGCAGACGACGTCGAGGACGACGGCTCCTCGTCGGGTCGCAGCAAGAGCAGCATCCTCGTGGCGCTCGTCCTCCTGGGTGCGCTCATCGTCGCGCGGAAACTGATGAGCGGCGACGACGAACTGGCCGAACTCGACGACCTCTCCGAGACGGACGACGACGGTCACGACGCCGCCCTCGACACGGACGCGAACGACGAGGCCGCGACGAACATCGTCGACGAGGAGACGGACGCCGACGAGGACGAGGGCGACCACGACGCCGCCCTCGACGAAGACGAAGAAGACGAGGAGTAAGCCGCACTGTCCGGTCGACCGCTTTTCTTTCGCACCTGCCGCCCGCTCCCCGGAGTGCCGACAGTCGGACAGCCTTAAGCGCCGTCCGGGGAATCCTCGGACATGACCGTTTCGAGCGCCCCCGGGAAGGTGTACCTGTTCGGGGAGCACGCAGTCGTCTACGGCGAACCGGCGGTGCCCTGCGCCGTCGAACGCCGGGCGACCGTCTCCGTCGACGCCCGCGAGGACGACCGGGTCCGCGTCACCGCCCCCGACCTGAGCCTCGACGGCTTCACCGTCGAGTACGGCGGCGACGGCGACGACAGACCCGACGTGAACGTCGCGCAGGGACTCGTCGAGGCCGGCATCGCCTACGTCGCCGCGGCCGTCGAACAGGCCCGAGACGCCGCCGACGCCCCGAGCGCCGGCTTCGACGTCACGGTCGAGAGCGACATCCCCCTCGGCGCCGGACTCGGCTCCTCGGCGGCCGTCGTCGTCGCCGGCATCGACGCCGCGACGCGCGAACTCGGCGCGCCCTTGGACCCCGAGGAGGTGGCCGAACGCGCCTACCGCGCGGAGCACGACGTGCAGGACGGGCAGGCCTCCCGCGCGGACACGTTCTGCTGCGCCGTCGGCGGCGCCGTCCGCGTCGAGGGCGACGACTGCCGGCGCATCGACGCGCCGAACCTCCCGTTCGTCGTCGGCTTCGACGGCGGCGCGGGCGACACGGGGAAACTCGTCGCCGGCGTCCGGTCGCTCCGCGAGGAGTACGACTTCGCCGCCGACACCGTCGGGAGCATCGGCGATTTGGTCAGGAAGGGCGAGTCGGTGCTCGCGGAAGCGGACCCGACCGACGACCCGCCGGAGTCGGTGCTGGCCGAACTCGGCCGCCTGATGGACTTCGACCACGGCCTCTTGGAGGCGCTCGGCGTCTCCTCGCGTTCGCTGGACAACATGGTCTGGTCGGCCCGCGAGGCGGGCGCACACGGCGCGAAACTCACCGGCGCGGGCGGCGGGGGCTGTATCGTCGCCCTCGACCGGACCGAGGAGACCGAGACGGCACTTCGGTTCACGCCGGAGTGCGAGGACGCGTTCCGCGCCGAACTCGCGCGCGGCGGGGTTCGGGTGGAGGAGGAATGACGAGATGACGACCACCACCGTCCTCAAACTCGGCGGGAGCGTCCTCACCGACAAGTCCGCCCCGGAGACCGTCGACGACGGCGCCCTCGACGACGCCGTCGGGGCGGTGGCCGAGGCGCTGGCGGGCGACGGCGACGGGGCGGACGCCCCACGTCTCGTCCTCGTCCACGGCGGCGGGAGCTTCGGCCACCACCACGCCGCCAGACACGGCGTCAGCGACACCGACGGCACGCGCGACGCCGAGGCGGCCTTCGCCGTCCACGACGCGATGCGACGGCTGAACGACGCCGTGGTGACCCGACTGCACGAGGCGGGCGTCGACGCCCTCCCGGTCCACCCGCTCTCGGCGGCGACGCGGGACTCGGAGGCCCGTCTCTCGCTTCCCCTCGGCCCGACGGCGACGATGCTGGAGGAAGGGTTCGTCCCCGTCGTGCAGGCCGATATGGTCGCACAGGCGGGCTCAGGAACGACGGTGCTGAGCGGCGACGAACTCGTGACGACGCTCGCGCGCGGCCTCGACGCCGACCGGGTGGGACTGTGTTCGACGGTGCCGGGCGTCCTCGACGCCGACGACGCGGTGATTTCGGAGATAACGGCGTTCGAGGAGGTCAGCGACGTGTTGGGCGGCAGCGACGCGACGGACGTGACCGGCGGGATGGCCGCGAAGGTGCGCGCCCTCCTCGACCTCGGCGCGCCGGCGCACGTGTTCGGCCCCGACGCCCTCGCGGATTTCCTGGCCGGCGAGGACGCGGGGACCGTAATTCGCGGGTAGTCGACGGGTCGACCGCTCAGACCTCGAATCGGAGGCCGTCGCGCGCGAAGCGCACGTCGCCGTCGTACTGCCTCGCAATCGACGCCAGCATCTCCTCGTGTTTCCCTTCCGTGTGCGGGTAGAGGTGCGTCAGGTAGACCCGGTCGATATCGCGGCCGGCGAGGGCGGCGCCCAACTGCGACGGCGTCGGGTGGTTCGAGACGTCCACCTCGTCGGGGAACGAGCAGTCGTGCGCGAGGACGGCCGCGCCGTCCGCGAAGTTGGCGAGGCCCTCGAACGCCTCGGAGTCGCCGGAGAAGACGAAGTCTCCCGTCTCGCTGTCCGCCTCGTCGCCGTCGCCGTCACCGTCACCAGCGAACCGGTAGGCCAGGCAGTCTACGGAGTGGCGCGTCTCCGTCGCCTCCACTTCGAACCCGCCCACCTCGAACGACCCCGACGTGACCTCTCTGACCTGCAGGTCCACGCGGTCCCGCATGTAGTCGTAGACGTCGAGGAGGCCGTCGAGGTGCCGTTTCGTGCCCGCCGGGCCGACGACTTCGAGGTGCGTCTCCCCGGCGAGCCACCGCGCCTTCAAGAGGGGAAGGAGGTCCGAGACGTGGTCGAGGTGGTGGTGGGTGAGCAGGACGGTGCCGACGCCCTCGTACCCCGTCTCGGTGCCGGCGAGGCGGCCGAGGACGCCGCTGCCGCAGTCGACGAGGAGCGAGCGGTCGCCGGACTCGACGAGGAGGCCGGTCTGCGCCCGGTCGGGGAGGGGCATCGCGCTTCCGGTGCCGAGGAAGGTGACGCGCATGGTCGCCGTAGGCGGCGCGGGTATAAGTTGGCGGCGTCCGCCGCGTCACGGAGCGGACTCGACGGCGGGCCGTCGGCGCGCCGTCCGCGAGTCGCACGCGGGCGCGGGCGCAACCCACTTACAGGCGCGCCCCTCACTGCAACCAATGAGTAGCGGTGGTCGACGCCTCCTCCGCGAGGCGGCCTCGCGGGCGGCCGACGGGAACGAGAGCGAGGGCGACGAGGGGCCGTTCGCGTTCGACCCCGAGACCGTCCCGCTGGCCGACGAGGGCGTCCTCGACCGGTTGGAGCCCGCGGTCCGGGAGTGGTGGGTCGACCAGTTCGGCCGGTACGTCGGCGGCAACGGCGGCTTCTTCACCCCGCCGCAGCGGGAGGGTATCCCCCTCATCGACGAGGGGGAGAACGCCCTCGTCTGCGCGCCCACGGGGTCCGGCAAGACGCTCGCCTCCTTCACGGCCATCCTCAACGACCTCTTCCGCAGGGACCGAGAGCGCGAGGAGGGGTTGGAGAACTCCGTCTACTGTCTGTACGTCTCGCCGCTGAAGTCGCTCGCCAACGACATCCACCGGAACCTCACCCGACCGCTCGAAGGAATCGCCGAGCGAATGGGCGAACGGGGGGAGGAGGTATCGGTCAGACACGCCATCCGCCACGGCGACACCGAGAGCTCCGAGCGGCAGAAGATGCTGGAGACGACGCCGCACATCCTCAACACGACGCCGGAGACGCTCGCGATTCTCCTCAACTCCCCGAAGTTCAAGGAGAAACTCCGCACCGTCGAGTACGTCGTCGTCGACGAGATTCACAGTCTCGCGGAGAACAAGCGCGGGACGCACCTGTCGGTGTCCCTCGAACGACTGGAGGAGATGTGCGACTCCTCCCCCACCAGAATCGGCTGTTCGGCGACGGTCGAACCCCTCTCTACGATGGCGGAGTTTCTGGTCGGCCGGGACGATTCGGGCGAGGCACGCGACTACGAGATAGTCGACACGCGGTTCGTCCGCGACTTCGACGTGCGCTTGGAGTGTCCGACCGACGACCTCATCGACACGCCGCGCGGCGTCGTCCAGGAGGGGTTCTACGACCGTCTGGACGAACTCGTGCGGTCGCACACGAACACGCTCGTGTTCACGAACACGCGCTCCGGCGCCGAGCGCGTTCTGCACAATCTGAGAGAGGAGTACGACGGCTACGACGAGTCGAACTCGGGGTGTCACCACGGAAGCCTCTCGAAGGAGCGTCGGGGGGAGATAGAGTCCCAACTCAAGGCCGGCGAACTAGACGTGGTGACCACCTCCACGAGCCTCGAACTCGGTATCGACATGCCGCACATCGACCTCGTGGTGCAGGTCGGTTCCCCGAAGTCGGTCGCCTCTCTACTACAGCGAGTCGGCCGCGCGGGCCACCGCCTCGGCCAGACCGTCGAAGGGAGGGTCATCGCCCTCGACAGGGACGAGTTGGTCGAGTGCGCGGTGATGCTGAAGAAGGCCGAGGAGGGGTTCGTCGACCGGGTGTTCGTCCCCGAGAACGCCCAGGACGTGGCCGCACAGCAGGTCTACGGAATGGCCATCAACGCGGTGCGGCGCGAGGAGGACGTGCGGGCGACGCTCCGGCGGGCGTATCCGTATCGGAACTTCTCCGACGCCGAGTGGGAGCGACTGCTGTCCTACCTGACGGCCGACTACGAGGGTCTCGAGGACAAGAACGTCTACGCGAAGGTGTGGCGCGACACCAACGACGCCCCCGACGGCGAGCACCACTACCCGGAGTACGACGTCGGCGAGCACCTCCTCGGCAAGCGCGGACGGATGGCGCGCGTCATCTACATGACGAACATCGGCACCATCCCCGACTCGTTCACCTGCGACGTGGTGACGCGGGGGGGCGACGAGTGGGTCGGGCAGTTGGACGAGAACTACCTCGACACCCTGGAGAAGGGGGACGTGTTCGTCCTCGGCGGCGACCGCTTCGCCTACCGCTACCGGCGCGGGTCGAAGGTGCACGTCGACCGGACGAGCGACCGGCCGACGGTGCCGTCGTGGTTCTCCGAGCGCCTGCCTCTCTCCTACGACCTCGGCCGCGAGATAGCCGCGTTCCAGGGCGAACTCCTCGACCGACTGGAGTCGGGCGGCGCGCCCGGCGTGCGGACGTGGCTCAGGGAGTACCCGATGGACGAGAACAGCGTCCGCGCCGTCACCCGGATGTTCGACGAGCAGGTGCGCTACGCCGGCGCCGAGAGCGTCGCCACCGACGGCCGACTCGTCGTCGAGGAGCAGTTGGACCGCGCGGCGTACCGCCGACATTTCTACGTCCACTCGAACTACGGGCGGCGGTTCAACGACGGCCTCTCGCGCCTCGTCGCCTACCGCTGCGCCCAGCGGTCGAACGCGAACGTTCAGGTGGCCGTCGCGGACAACGGCTTCTGCCTCTCGATGCCGCTGAACCGGAAGGTGGACGTGGAGGCCGCCCTCCGCGACGTCGACCCGGCGGACGTGGACGCGGACCTGCGCGCCGCCATCGACGGCACCGACCTGCTGAAGCGCTACTTCCGCATCAACGCCGCGCGCTCGCTGATGATTCTGAAGCGCTACAAGGGCTACGAGAAGACCGCGGCCCAACAGCAGGTGTCCTCCGAGATGCTGCTGTCGTTCGCGCAGGGACTCGACTCCTTCGCCGTGATGGAGGAGACGTACCGCGAGATTCTGGAGGACAAGCTGAACGTCGCCGCGGTGAAGGACGTGCTCGGCGACGTCCGGGCGGGCGATATCGACGTCGTCTCGCGCACCGTCGACTCCCCCACGCCGCGGGCGTTCGGCCTCGCGACGCTCACCGCCAGCGACGTGGTGCTCGCCGAGGACGAGAGCGAGGTGCTGCGGGAGTTCCACGCCCGCGTGCTGGACGAGATAGAGGGAGAGGAGCCGGCAGTGGCCGCCGGTGAGGACCGTTCTTAGCTCACCAGCAGCCAGAGGGCGACGAACGTGACGCCCCCGACGAAGATGGCGATGAGGTAGTCGCCGGCCGTCGACGCGCCGAGGAGCGTGAGCACCACGCCGGCGAGGCCGCCGGAGACGGCGCCGAGGACGCCCCGTCTGAACGCGTCGGACTCGTCGAACCGGTCTCGCAGCGAGGTCATGACTGGCTAGCTGGTCGCCGGAGGGCAAGAACGCACCGACGCGCGCCGGGCATCCGCATGCGTTTTGTGCGAACAACCGTGAGAGTCACTCGATGGCCGCCACCTCCTCCGTCGACGTCGCGGAGCTCTCCCCGCGGGCGTGGCGACTGCTCCGGGTCGCCGCCGGCTACGACCAGCGGACGGTCGAACGCGAAGTCGACGACGTCCTCCAAGCCCACGTGTCGATGCTCGAATCGGGGGCGCGCGCGCTGTCGCGGTCCCGCCGGGAGGAACTGCTCGACCTGTACGCCGCCGAACTCGACGCCGACCAGGTCGAAGCGCTCGCGGAGCACTTTTAATCACGACGAGCGTGTGATACGGTAACTCTCCTATCCCGTCTCCGAAAGTATTAATCGTGGAGTTTCGTAATCGGAGGTGTATCAATGATACAGCTGGGTAACTCGCGCACGCAGCGGCGGCTGATACTGTTCGCCATCGCGGTGGTCGGCACCGCGCTCGTCGCCGCCGGCCCCTCGCCGGAGGGGCTGTCGGTGAGGGGGCAGTACGCGATGGCGACCATGTTCTTCGCCGGGTTCCTCTGGGTGACCGGAGCGCTCCCCCTGGCCGTGACGGCGCTGGCGATACCGTTCGTGCTCACCGCGTTCGGGGTGTACGCGTCCTTGGACGAGGCGTTGGTCGGATTCGCGGACCACCTCATCTTCCTGTTCATCGCCGGCTTCATGCTGGCGAACGCGCTGCAGAAGTACGACATCGACCGCAGAATCGCGCTGTGGATCATGTCGAAGATGGGGTCGTCGCCGCGCCGACTCGTCGCGGCGGTGATGCTCGCCACGGCGTTCCTCTCGATGTGGGTGTCGAACACGGCGACGACGGCGATGATGACGCCCATCGCCCTCGGCGTCCTCACGCAGGTGCTCGGACGGGACGAAGTGGCCGCGGCCGAAGCCGACCCCGACGCGGACTTCGACGCCGACGTGGCCGGCGACGAGACGCGCGGGGAGTCCGGAACCTCCTCGGACACGATGTCCGACGGCGGCGCGGGCGTCGGGTCGGCCGACCTCGGCGACGGGGCCGGCGAGGACTCCTTTACGAACATTCAGATTTCGATGCTGCTCGGCACCGCCTACGCCGCCAGCGTCGGCGGCGTCGGCACGCTCATCGGCACGCCGCCGAACGCCATCCTCGCGGCGCAACTCAACGAGATTCTCGGCTACGAGATCGGCTTCGCGCAGTGGCTGCTCATCGGCATCCCCATCGTCGTCGTCACCCTTCCCCTCGTGTGGTACCTCCTCACGTACCACATCTACCCGCCGGAGATAGGGAACGTCGAGTCGGCCCGCGAGGAGGCCGCGCGCTACCTCGAAGAGGAGGGCGAACTGAGCACGCGCGGCAAGCGCGTCGCGTACATCTTCGCCGCGACGGCGGGACTGTGGGTGCTCGGCGGCCTCGGCGACTTCGTCGGCCCGTACCTCCCCGCGGCGTGGGCGACGACGGTGTTCGGCGGCGACGGCGCGACGGTGCTCGGCGTCGAGGGCCACCAGGGACTCCTCTACTACGTGATGGTCGGTCTCGCGGCGATTCCGGTCCTGGTCCTCGCGGACACGATGGAGTGGGACGAACTCGTCGACATCGACTGGGGCACCATCCTGCTGTTCGGCGGAGGTATCGCCCTCGCGGACGCCCTCGCGGCAACGGGCGCGACCGACTGGATAGCCAACTCGGTGTTCGGTTCCCTGACCGGCGCGCCCATCGTCCTCGTCGTCGCCGCCGTCGTCCTCCTCGTCATCTTCCTCACCGAGATGACCTCCAACACCGCGACGGCGACCATCATCGTCCCCATCCTCATCGGCATCGGCGGCGTCTTCGCCTCGACGCTCGGCCTCGCGGAGGTGTCGGCGGCCGTCTTCCTCTCCGTCTCCGGCGCCGTGGCGGCGAGTTTCGCCTTCGCGCTCCCGGTGGCGACGCCGCCGAACGCCATCGTGTTCGGGTCGGGCTACATCGAACAGAAGCACATGATGCGCGCCGGCGTCATCCTCAACCTCGTGATGACCGTCGTGCTGACGGGCCTCATCTGGTTCATGTTCCAGTTCGTCTGGCCCATTGTGTTGTGGTAGCGTAGCCCGATAGCCCGACTCAGTCGGAGTCGGACTCGGACTCGGACTCGCCCTCCGACCACTCCCCGCCCACCCGGTCGACGCCCATCAGTTCCTCGCCGGCGTGCTCGGTGAACGACACCTTCAGGTTCGCCTCGGGTATCGAGAACCGCTCGGCCGCCAGTTCCATCGCCGCCAGTGCGAACGACCGCTTGCGCTCGAACGACCGCCCCTCCCTGATATCGGCGCTCAGAAGACACAGCGGCCCCTCCTCGGCGCGACCCAAGGAGAGGTTCGCCGGGGGGTGCTCGCGTATCACCACGGCGACGTGCCCCGTCGTCGTCGCCATCTCCTCGGCGTACAGGTCGGTCACCGCCGCGGTGAACCGCTCTCTCTCCTCGGCGCTCGCCTCAACCGACGTGTCGAACTGGAGCAACGGCATCAGACGTCGTAGACCGGGATGGTCGCGTAGCGGCCGTAGACGGTGCCGAGGACGTAGCCGTAGCCGACGTGCGCGGCGAGCGTCAACAGGAGGTACAGCGCCAGCGTCAGACCGGTCTGCTCGGACCAGAAGGCGACGGCGAACCCGGTCCAGACGATGGCGTTGAAGACGGCGCCCTTCGTTCCCATGCTCTCGCCCGGCATGAACACCGCCAGCGAGGCGAACAGGAGCGGAATCGTCGTCATCCCGCCGCCGACGAAGATTACCGCGCCGAGCAGGAAGCTCTCGCCGAGTCCGACGATGCTCGCCAGACCGGCCACAGCCGAGAGTTCGAACGCCCCGAGCAGCCACGCGACGCCGAGAAGCGGGAGCATCACCGCCATCCCCGCGAGTCCGGCCGCCGCTCCCAGCGCCGCCTGTCTGATCCCGAGCAGTTGCCCCTGCGAGTCGGCCTCCGGTCGGGACATCGGCGTCTGTCTCCGCGACATATGGGAGGGTTTCGCACCCCACGAGGAAAAGCGTTCTCGCGCGGTCCGCGACGCCTTCACCGCCGTCGGACCGATGGCCCGACGAGGCTCGCACGTCTCCGACGCCCTCACCGCCGCGCCCAGTCGAGCATCCGCGCGTAGAAGGGGTCCGAGGCGAGGGCGTCGGCGTCGCCGACGAGGACGAGCGCCTTCTTCGCGCGCGTGAGGGCGACGTTGGTTCGGCGGTGGTCCTCGAAGATGGGGCCGTCGAGCGTCCCGGTGGCGACGAAGGAGACGAGAATCACCTCCTTCGAGGAGCCCTGAAAGCGGTCGACGGTGTCGACGGTGACGTCGGTCCGCTCGCTTATCTCCGCGACCTGCGCGCGGAACGGCGCGATGACGCCGATGTCGTCGGGGTCGACGCCGGCGGCGACGTAGGCGTCGACGAGTTCGGCCACCCGGTCGGCCTCTCTCGGGTTCGTGTTGCCGACGCGCGACCCGCCGGGGTCGACGAACGACACGGGGTCGCGGAGTACTTCTGGTAAATCGGACTCCGCGACGCCGAGGTCGGAGAGCCGTTGCGCGGCCACCTCGCCGCTCGCGGGCCTGAGCGCCCCGCCGTAGAACTCCGCCGAGGAGAACGCCTGGATGCGCTGGCTCATGCGGTACTGGCGGTCCAACATCACCGACGCCTCGGGGTAGCGGTCGACGAGTCGCTCGAACAGCGATTTCTGTAGGTCGTTCTCCGCCCGAACGACCGGCGGCAACTGCTGGTGGTCGCCGACGAGGACGAACCGGTCGGCGAGGTTGACGGCCGCGAGCGTACTGGGTTCGGTCAACTGCGACGCCTCGTCGACGAGGGCCACGTCGAAGGACTGCTCGCGCATCATCCGCGACCCGCAGGAGGAGGTAGTGGCGGCGACGACGGGCGCGCCGTTCAGTTCCGCCGCGCGGTCGTTCGGTTCGCCCGCCGTCTCCAGACGGAGGTCCATCATGTCCTCGCGGACGCCGTTCTCGGTGCCGACGCGGACGATTTCCGACACTCCCTGTTCGCGGAGGGCCTCCAGGGCGTTGTCGACGGCCCGGTTCGTGAACGCCGAGAGGAGGACCCGCTGACCGTCGTCGAGGAGGGCGCGGACGGTGCGCGCGATGGTGTGCGTCTTACCCGTCCCCGGCGGGCCGTGGACGAGGGCGGCGTCGTCGGCGTCGACGGCGAGTCGCACGGCCCGGTTCTGCGCCTCGTTGTTGTCGACGTACGTCTCGGCGCTGCGATTGGAGAACTCGGGGTCGCGCCGGCCGAACAGCACGTCCTTGCGCTCCTCCGAACCCTTCAGCAGGGCGTCGTGGACGGCGGTGAGCATCCGCGAGACGGATATCTCGGAGGGGTAGACGTCGAGACGGCGGAGTTCGACCGGTTCGTCCGCCGTGACGACCACCTCGTCGCCGAGTTCGCGGATGCGACAGAGTTCGGCGTGCCCGCCCACCGGGTCGCCGTCGCTGGCCAGGCAGATGTCGCCCTCGCGGAGTTTCGACACCGCGCCGTCGGGCCGCCGCGCACGGAGTTCCCAGCGGCCGCCCTCGATTTCGCGCTTGTCGAGGTAGTCCAGGTCGATGAGAGCCCTGTCGTCGTCGGCGCGTTCCTCGGCGGACTGCTCCCACAGTTTGCGGTACTCCTTGTGCGTCTCGCGTCGCTCCTCCTCGATGGCGCGGTAGAGCCGGTCGAAGTACTCGCGTTCGTCTTCGGGGAGCGATTTACCGATTTGGCCCGCCTTCGACTCCTGGTTCAGACGCCCGGAGACGACCATGCAGGTGTCCTGCTCGAAGCAGTACTCGCACTTCGCGTCGGCCTCGAACCCCGTCGGCACCGAGAAGTCGAACTCCATCGCGGCTATCTCGTTGCGCTTGCGGACGACGAAGTCGAGGAGGCCCTTCCCTATCGAGAACTCCTTCGCGGGCGAGAGGTCGCCGGACTCCTCGTTGCGTTCGAGGGCGGTGTTCTTGGTGTACAGAAGCGTCGCCGTGTCGGCGGGGACGCCGCGTTCGGCGAGGACGAGGGCGTACGCGGCGGCCTGAATCTTGTCCTGAAACCGCGGGTCGCGCTTGAGGTTCTTGCCCGTCTTCAACTCCACGGGCATCCCGCGCCGGAGGGCGTCCGCGCGCCCCTTGATTCCGAACGTCGGCGAGATGAGCGTGTACTCCGAGCGCCACCCGTCCTCTTCTGTGAGGGTCCCCTGCGCCAACCAGCCCTCGATGGCCGCCGCGTTGCGCCGCACCTCGTCTCGCACCTCCTCGGCGTCGTAGCCGAGGAGGCCGAGTTGCAGGCCCGCCTCGGCGACGCGTTCGTCGATAGAGTCTTCGAGGTCCCGCCCCCGCAACAGGTCGCCGAACACCTCGTGGACGACGGTCCCCTTCACGACGGGGTAGTTCAGCGGGATGCCCGAGAGTTTGTTCAGGTAGTACATCCGCGGGCACTGCACCCACGAGCGCACGTCCGTTACGTCGACGAGGAAGTCGGGTTCGAGGACGACGTACGACTCCTTCGAGGTGGAGTAGGTCGTCTCTCCCCGATACTCGGACTCCTCGGCGTCCGTAACGAGGAGGTCCATACCGGTCTCGGCGAGGTCGGCGGTGTGGGTCCACTTCCCCCAGAGCGTCATCCGAACGGTCGCGTCCGGCGCGTCGACGTCTCCCCCCTCGGGGCGGAGCGACATCTCCGCGAGCGACCGCGTCCCGTACTGCGTCTCCACTTCTCGTTCGTCGCCCACCTCGACGAGACGGCCGCGGAGGTTCACACCGAGTGGTCCGCGCCGGCGCGAAAAACGCTGTCGGTCGCGGGAATCGGGACGGAGGCGACGACGTGCGGAACGATTACGAGACGGACGACGACCGGCCGAACGACCGCTCCGGGTGGGATTGGAGGGGGCCGGGGGCTTCCGGGAGAGTCGGAGCACCCGTTCTACCGATGGTCGTCGTGCCGAACAGTAACGTCACAACCGGCACGCTCATCCGAACCGCCGTAGTACACGGCGAGTATATGCGCGTCAGGGACTGGAAGGACGTACTCTCGGACGTTACCGAGTCGGGCGCGGACCCCGACGGCTGGCGGGCGGTCGCCGGCCATCGAGAGGAGGGCCTCGGCGAGGAACTGTTCCTCGGACACCCGAGCGTCGGCGTCTACGAACTGAAGACGTACGCGAAGAACCCCTTGGAGGTCCGCGGCGTCGGGTCGCGCGTCGCCCGCCGAATCGACGACGACATCGAACCGCTGCTTCCCCGCCGCGGCGACGGCGGCGACGGCGGCCTCTTCGCCGTGCAGTCGCCGCCCGAGGACGACGAGCACGCGAAGTCGATGGCGACCCGACTCGAAGAGACCGTGAAGGTCCACGCCGAGGCGCCGACGACGCCGGAGGACTTCTTCACCGACCTGATGGACGCGGTGGACAGTCCGGCGTTCGGCCCGATGGAGTACGAGTTCGACGGCCGGCCCGACCGACTGGACGAGTTGACCGAGGAGTTCGCCGACGCCGACGCCCTGTTGAACGAGGACTTGGAGGATCTCGTCGACGAGGACGAGGTCGGCCGCGGGTTCCAGTAGCGGCGTCCGAGCGTCGTCGCCGCCCGCGGCGCGGAACCGTGTTTTCAAATCCCCTCGCGCCGACGTGTCGAACATGAGCGCACGGGCGACCGTCGAGGACTACTACGAGGCCCTCCGCCGCGGAGAGCCGCTGTACCCCTACTTCGCGGAATCCGAATCGGTGACGAAGTTCGGGGTGGGCGAGACGCTCGTCGGCTACGACGCGGTCGCCGAGGGACTCCGCGAACAGACCCGGACGACGACGGACTGGACCGTCGAGAGCGGCGACCTGCGGGTCGTCGAACGCGACGACCACGCCGCCTTCGCCGACGACGTCCGGATGGCGTGGACCGACACGGAGGCGGGCGAAGACCGGTCGTTCGAGACGCGGTGGAGCGGGACGCTCGAACGGCGGCCGACCGACGACGACCCGGACGCCGACCCCGAGACCGACGAGTGGGTGTTCCTCGGGATGCACGTGAGCGTCGCGCACGACACGGAGGACGGCTGAATGGTCGGGCCGAGCATGAGCGAGGAGGAACGGGCCACCGCGAGCAGTCGGCTGAAGGTCGGGTTCGTCCTCCTCGTCGCCGTCTCGGGCGCGCTGGTCGCCTTCCAGTCCGGCGGCTCTCCCGTCCTCGTCGGCGGCGGGTTCCTCGCCGGACTGCTCGTCGGTCTGATCCTCATCTTCTTTCTCGTCCGCTGGTGGGCCGACTTCCTGGCGACGACGAACCGCGGCCGCAGTCGGTGAGCGCGGGGCGCCGTCGGCCGAATCGGAGTCGCTCGCGGGGGTTTCGGGACGAACGTTTATCCGACAGCCACCGGAAGCCCCGGAGGACGAACGCGGGTCGGCCGGACGCCGCGACCCGTCCCGACGCCGAAGACACCAACCAATGACACCGAACCGATGTGGCCGGACCGCCGCGTCCGAGAGCGCGGGAAGGCCGGCCCCCGAGGGGACCGACCGATGAACGAGTTCGCGGGCGTCTCGTCGCCGTCGACCGACCGAATTCGAGTCCTCCACGTCGACGACGCGCCGGACCTGAGCGAACTGGTCGCGGCGTTCCTCGAACGGACGGACGACCGGTTGACGGTGGAGACGGCGACGAACGTGGGCGAGGCGCTCGACCGACTCGCCGAGGAGGCGTTCGACTGCGTCGTCTCCGACTACGAGATGCCGGAACGGACCGGAATCGACCTCCTCGAAACCATCCGGACGACCCGGCCGGACCTTCCCTTCATCCTCTACACCGGGCGGGGGTCCGAGGAGGTGGCCAGCGAGGCCATCACGGCCGGCGCGACGGACTACCTCCAGAAGGAGAGGGGGACCGACCACTACGCCGTCTTGGCGAACCGAATCGTGAACGTGGTCGAACGAGAGCGCGCGCGGGCCTCGATAGACGAGATACAGCATCTGTTCTCCGAACTCGTCGACCGCACCGACGACGTGCTCTGGTTGTTCTCGGGCGACTGGCGCGAGGCGGTGTTCGTCACGACCTCTTACGAGGACGTCTACGGACAGTCGCGAGCGGCGCTTCGGGAGGACCCCAGCGCGTTCCTCGACGCGGTGCATCCCGAGGACCGGGCGCGGGTCGAGCGGGCGATGAGGGGCCTCTCGAACGGCCGGCCGGTCGACATCGAGTACCGCGTCAACGAGGCCGAGGGCTACGAGCGCTACGTGTGGGTCAAGGGCGAACCGATAACCGACGCCGACGGCCGGGTGACGCACGTCGGCGGGTCGACGCGCGACATCACGCGCCGTCGGACCCGCGAGGCCGAACTCGCCCGCGCGGAGCGCCAGTACGAGGCGGTGTTCGAGGACCCGAACGTCCTCGTGGGACTGCTCACCCCCGACGGGACCGTTCTCGACGTCAACCGGACGGCCATGGAGTACGTCGACGCCGACCGCGAGGCGGTACTCGGCGCGCCGTTCCGCGAGACGCCGTGGTGGGGCGACGACGACTCCCTCCGCGACGACGTCCAGCGGTGGGTCGACCGTGCGGCGTCGGGCGAGTACGTCCCGTTCGAGGCGGAAATCGTCGGCTCCGGCGGGAATCGCATCGTCAGCGGCGTGTTCAGACCGGTGACGGACGACGACGGCGAGGTGACCGAGATAATCGTCTCCGACCGCGACATCACCGACCGCCGGACGCGCGAACGCGTCCTCCGGGAGATGTACGAGATAACCGCCGACCCCGCGCTCCCCTTCGAGGAGCGCATTCGGAAGCTTCTCGCACTCGGCCGCGCGCAACTCGGAGTCAGATACGGGACGCTGTCGCGGATTCGGGGCGAGGAGTACCGCTTCGAGGTGGTCGACGCGGCCGACGACAGCATCCGCGAGGGGGACGTCGTACCGGTGTCGGCGACCAACTGCGAGATAGCCGCCGCGACCGAGGAGACGCTCGTTCTCGAAGACGTCGCGCGCGACGCGCCGGAGGAGACGGACCGGGCCGGCTTCGCCGAGTGGGGCATCTCCTGTTACCTCGGTACCCCCGTTTTCGTCGACGACGGCGTCTACGGGACGTTCTGCTTCTACGACACGGAAGCCAGGAGCGAGCCGTTCTCGGAGTGGGAAGTCACGCTCGTGGACCTGATGAGCCGCTGGGTGAGTTCGGAGCTCCAGCGCCGGCGGGCGAGCGAGCGGTTACAGCGGCAGAACGAGCGACTGGGTCGGTTCACGTCTATCGTCTCGCACGACCTGCGGAACCCGCTGAGCGTGGCGATGGGGTCGGTCGAACTGGCCGCGCAGACCGAGGACCTGAGTCACTTGGCGCCCGCGCGGCGCGCCCTCCGACGGATGAACGGGCTCATCGACGACCTGCTCGTACTGGCGCGGTCGGGTGACACCATCGACGACCTCTCCGCCGTCGAACTCGACTCGGTCGTCGAGCGGTCGTGGGCGAACGTCCCGACAGCCGACGCGACGCTGCGAGTCGAGACCGAGCGGCGGATTCGCGCCGACGAGGCGCGACTCCGGCAACTGTTCGAGAACCTCCTCCGGAACGCTGTCGAACACGGTTCGACAGGCCACCGGACGAGGTCCGGTGACGCCGTGGAACACGGCTCCAGAGGCGAACAGACGGAAGCGGAGTCCGGGAGTGACGACCGACCGGTGACCGTCTCAGTCGGCGACCTGACCGACGGCTTCTACGTGGCCGACGACGGACCGGGGATTCCGCCGGAGAACCGCGAGCGCGTGTTCGAGAACGGCTACTCGACGGACCGGGACGGAACCGGGTACGGGCTCGCAATCGTCGGCGAGATAGCCGACGCGCACGGCTGGGCGGTTCGCGTGACCGAGAGCGACTCGGGCGGCGCGCGGTTCGAGGTCACGGGCGTCGACATCGTCGACGTCGTCGACGCCGAGTGAGCCGCGCGTCTCAGAGCCGCGATTCGGGGTTCACTCGGGCGACCCACTTCCACGGGTTCTCCAACTCCTCTTCGGTCGGGAGGTTCTCCGGGCGCTCCCACACCGTCGAGGCGGCGGCGACGCCCCGTTCGTCCGCGACGGTCTCGAAGAACTTCGCGCCGCGTTCGTACTGGCGGCGCTTCATCCCGAGGCCGAGGAGGCGGCGCGCGAGGCGAGCGACGGGACCGCCGCCCTTGCGTCGGGCGTCGAGTTTCTCCCGCAGGTCCTCGTACTCCTCGTCGAACGCGCGGTCCATCAGCAGTTCCGCGTACCCCTCGACGGCCGTCATCGCGGTGTCGAGGTCCGAGAACGCCTCGCGGTCGAACTCCCCGTCCGCGAGGGCGTCGAGGCCGTCCTGCATCCGGCTTTCGAGGTGGTCGGAGAGCCACGGAGCGGCGCCGAACTCGGCGGCGTGGGACACCTCGTGAAAGGCGATCCAGCGCCGGAATCGGGCGAAGTCGACGTCCAGCGACTCCGACGCGGCGACGATGTTCGGGTGGACGAAGTAGAGGCCGTGCTCCTCGTCGCCCTCGGCGAGGAGGAGGGGGTCGTACTGCCCGAGAACGTTCTTGCCGAGGAACGACAGCATGAACGCCATCGTCCCGGTGTTGACCACGCGGGTGACGCCGGGGAGGGTGACGCGGCTCTGCTCCTCGATGGGTCGCATCACGCGCTCGAACGTCCGGATGTTCGCGTCGATCCAGTGGTGACGGCTCTGCACTTCGACGGTGTCGGGGAGGTCGAACTCGACGTCGCCCACGTCGCGGAGGCGGCGGCGGGCGTCTCGCACGTCCGTCGCGTACCCCTCGCGGTCGGCCTCGGAGAGCGTGAGGTCGCCGGGGTCGGTCACGTTCTTCGCGGCGTCGGCGACGGCGACCCAGTCGATGGCGCCGGTTCCGGTGCCGTCGCCCGAAGCGGTCGCGACCGCGTGGACGCTACGGAGGATATCCATACAGGACGGTAGAGGTGGGGAGACAAAACCCTTGTTCTGGCGGCCTGCACCGCGGCACGCCGGTCTGAAGGCCGACGCCGGCGTCTCCCGACGGTCCCTCCTCCCCGTTTATGCGCGCTCGGGTCGACGTGCGACCGATGCTCACCATCGACCACGTCGCCTTCGCCGGCCTCGACTTGGACGACCTGCGCGCGGTC